>JBGVTJ010000177.1:0-11093 GCA_041862515.1 Thermodesulfobacteriota bacterium
CCCTGATGGCCTCTACACATGCCGTCAACACATCTTTCATGGAATCTATGCCTCGGCTACCACCCGTCAAGAGAACCCGATCACCCTTCCTTACGGGTTTAAGCAGGCCTGTTCGCTCGAACTCCGCCAAGAGCCATCCCTTCGGATCGGGTTCTGGAAATTCAGGAAACCGTTGCCTTATCAGGCTAAATTGTGGGTAATTCATCTGGATACCTCCTCAATTTTCCCGTCGCTTGGACACGCATGCAATCTAAGAACGTGACATCTCAAACGAGCTTGATGACAACACCAATCTTGTGCTATAAACACTCTTCTACACTTTCCAGTCAAGACGAAACGCTACCAGTTGACGGTTCCCTTGGCCAATGCATCCTTAAAGACCTCGGGGTCTCTCTGGGCGAGCTCAATCGCGGCCCCGTTTGGTTCTCTCAAGAAAACCAGACGAATCCCAGGAGTTGGCTCGAATGGCTCACCGAGGAAATCGGCCCCCTTGGCCTGAAGATCTCGATAAGCGGACTCAAAATCGTCTGTCTTGATCCCGATGTGATGGACCCCATAGTGCTTCATTGGTTCGACGGGCTCCGAGGCGGGACCTACCTCCATGAGTTCAAGCATGCTGTCGCCTATGCGAAGAAAGGTGATTCTCCTCGACCCGTCCAACCTCCGCCTCAGAATAACCTCGGCATCAAACATTCGTCGAAAATAATCGACGGAAGTTTCGAGATCCCGACACTGGATGCTGATGTGTTCAATAGAGTAAGACATCGGATTTTCCCCTCTCCATGGCACTCTGAATAGCGCACCTATGATACCAAAAAATGGGAGGAGCAACAACTCATAAATTGGGGACAATACCAATACAAGAACGGCTTTCGGATGCCGAGATTGCTTAAGGATTTCAACACCCTATGAATATTGCATCTCACCTGACTCGCATTTGTGAATCGAGAAAACCATGTCAGGACCCATGGTCGAATAATATTCGCTCCTCGCAGATATCATAATAACATATTTCAAGGAACGCGAGGGGGAATCTCCCCCGAGCAAAAATGAAGAATCCTTATTTCTGAAGTTTCCCGAAATTTTTCTCGAAAAATCTTGACAACGCTTTCTTGGGGGAATAACTTGAAACATCATTTCACAATATGAAATGTCCCAGTCACTCAAAAAATTAAGAGGAGGTCCTACCAATGAAAGCTGCATTTACCCTCATACCGTCAGAATCGAGGAGGTTGATCGCTAAGGCCGTCGTTCAGATGGAGGAGATCAAAATCGCAATGGAGAAAGCCTATATCATCTTGAATGGTGGAACGACAAATGGCTTCGTTGTCCAAGAGCTTCTGGGATTAAAAGACCTTGAACCTCAAAAATATACGGCAGGCACTAACACTCATAGGCTCCTCTGTGTTACCGATCCCGATAAGCGAACCCCCTTCCCTATTATCCTCTACAAGGGCGAAAGATCTTCAAAAACCCTCCCCGAGTCTTTGGAAGACTTTCATATCGAGACTGTCCTCATCAAAGGGGCAAATGCAGTAGACCGTGAAGGCAATGTCGGTGTGATTACATCGGGTTTCGATGGCGGAACGATCGGGGCAACTTACGGCACGGCCACATCGCAGGGTCTGAGGTATATTTTCCCCGTGGGTTTAGAGAAGATGGTGTTTTCGGTAAAAGAAGCAGCCGCCTGGACAGGGGCGAAGACCCTCGATTACACGATCGGAGCTGATTTTGGAATGTACTGCATCCCAAACGGGACCGTCGTAACGGAGATCGAGGCCCTGAAAATACTAGCTGACGTGGAGGCACAACATGTCGCATCCGGCGGTGTCGGCGAATCGGCTGGTTCGGTGGTTCTGGTAATCAAGGGGGAAGACGAAAATGTCAAAAAGGCGATATCCATTGTCGAATCAATTAAGGGGGAGCCGCCTTTGAGAGGATTCAAAGGCACGTGTAAGATATGTGCTTACGCATGCAAATTTCAGGGAACGGAGGTGGAAGATCTCCCACCATGGCTCCGCGATTGATCGCCCCTTAAACATGTCTGAGGTACATCGAACAATGGACCGGGGTAGATAAAAGCTTGAAGGATGAGATGAGAAACGGGGAGGGCATCCAGGGGGTTTTCGAGAAATACGCTCGGTGACAACGTTTGTCTTCATACGGAGGCTCATGATGAAATTTGCACGGTTTGCATACGAGGGTAATGTCTTCCTCGGGATGGTTAGAGAAGAGGAGATTACCGTTCTCGATGGCTCTCTATTCGATGGCTATGAGGAGACAAAGGCGCGCTATCCTCTGTCCGACGTAAAGTTGCTTCCACCCGTGCTCCCCTCAAAAATTGTATGCATCGGAAGGAACTACCGAGGACACATAGAGGAGATCGGAGCCGAGGTTCCAGAAGAACCGGAAGTCTTCTTGAAGCCACCCTCATCTCTCATTGGACATGAAGATGCCATCATCTATCCACGGAACGCCGAACGGGTCGACTACGAGGGTGAGCTGGCCGTTGTGATCAAGGAAAAAATGAAAGACGTCCCGGAAGGTGACACGCTTAACCACGTTCTGGGGTGTTCCTGCTTCAATGACGTGACTGAAAGAGCCCTCGTTGTTAAAGACCCCATTCTACTGATAGTGGCCAAGGGGTTCGATACCTTCAGTCCCTTCGGGCCTTACATTGTCACCGATCTTGATCCAAACAACCTGGAGGTGAAGACTTATCTGAACGGGAAGCTCATGCAGCATGACAACACGAAGAACTGGGTCTTTGGCATCCAGCACATCCTCCATTATGTATCCCAATGCATGACGCTCTATCCTGGGGATATCGTCACCACGGGAACACCAAAGGGAGTCGCGCCGATGAGGCCAGGTGATGTGGTTGAGGTGGAAGTAGAGGGAATCGGAAGACTGAGAAACACGGTGAAGGCCGCTTGAGGGGGACGTTACTATATGTGCCGTCATAAATAGTTACGCATAATTAATATTTGCGTAAAGGAGAGAATACAAGCAAATCCCAAATACTAAATTCTAAACTCTAAACAAATTCAAATGACCAAAACGTTTGGGATCTAGGTATTTGGATTTAGATATTGTTTAGTATTTAGTGCTTCGGCCCGCGACGAGCTCGGCCGAGTCGATTTAGAATTTAATCCTTGGATTTAGGGGGATATATCCACGCCATGAGGATTGAGGCCTGTACATGAAACTGACGTCCCTCGATAAAAGCCTGCAGGTTATCGACTTGTTGAGCAGGCACCCGGGGGGATTGAGTCTTTTCGAGTTGAGCGCGATGCTCGACTTCCCCAAAAGCACCGTCCATCACATCTTACACACCCTTCTTCCTTATGATTATGTTGCCAGGGACCCGGAGACGAGGAAATACTCCTTGGGTTTCAAGTTTCTTGAAATCGGTAGGGTTATATTGGACAACATAGATATCCGAAGAATTGCACGGGGGTACCTACGGGAACTCCATGACGAATGTAAGGAGACTGTTCACCTGGCAATTTTGAGAAACGGTAAGGTTGTTTACATAGATAAGATCGACACACCAGGTGGGCTTTCGTCGGCCACTTACATCGGTTTTACCACCGACCCTCACGCAGCAGCTGGAGGAAAAGTTCTCCTTTCCGAACTATCATCAAGCGAAATCGCGAGTATTTATCAGGACAGGCCTCTGAGGGTATACGGCAAGAATACCTTAACACACCATGATCGATTATTGGACGAATTAAAAATAGTAAGAGAGCAGGGATACGCAATCGATGGCGAGGAATACTACGAGGGAGTCCGCTGTGTGGCCGCTCCGATTAGGGCAGGTGGGGAGGTTGTAGCAGCTCTGAGCATTACGGGTTCTATTGTCACCATGACGATGGAGAGAATTCATGAAGAATTGAAACAGTTGGTGATGAGGAAGGCGGAAAACATTTCATCGGAAATGCGATGGTGAGGCGCATTCTTTTGACAATGGAGAACACAGCTGGTTAAAAACAGGGGGGGAGGTTCTTGAAGGAAATCCGGATTCACGGCAGAGGTGGTCAGGGTTCCCTGGTATTGGCTCAGTTCATCGCCATGGCCGCCCTCGAAGAAGGAAAATTCAGCCAGGCCTTCCCCTTCCTCGGAGCAGGTGGAGAAAGGCGCGGAAAGCCGATTCAGGCTTTCGCCCGGATTGACGATCGGTTCATCCGGCTGCGAAGCCGAGTCCATCAGCCCGATTACCTAATAGTTCAGGACCCTACCATCCTCAATGAGGTCGATGTGCTGGAAGGCCTGAAGGAAAGAGGAACGGTTTTCATCAACACGGAAAAATCGCTGTCCCCTTCCGACAGAGAAAATTTAATTCGATGGGTTGAAGTTCCGGCGTCCAAGATCGCCTTGGAAGTAATGGGCAGACCATTGATGAATGCCGCTCTGCTGGGAGCATTCAGTGTAGTGACGAAAGAAATCAGCCTCCCATCCATTGAAAAGGCTATCAAGAAACGGTTCCCCGGTGAGGTGGGACTCCAGAATGTGGAGATTGCCCGGAAGGCTCATGATTACAGTCGAAGGGAAGGATTGTGAGAACAACCATCGGCGCCATCGTTGAGGGAGGGACTTCCGTCAATTACAAGACAGGAGATTGGCGGGAATTTCGACCTGTTTTCGTGGCGGGGATTGCTCCGTGCAGGGAGGCCTGTCCTGCTGGAATCGATATTGCGAGTCTCCTGTGGGAGGCAAAACACCGACGGTTTGACCGAGCTTGGCACGTTATCATGGAAGAGAACCCATTTCCCAGCATCTGTGGTCGAACCTGTGGCCATCCTTGCCAAGAGGCGTGCAATCGGAAGGAGTTTGATGAACCACTGGCCATCAATGCACTGGAGAGATTCGTGGGTGACTATGGTCTCAGGAAGATGATGGGGGTCTCGAGCCCAAAGGGCAAAACAGGCAAAAACATTGCCGTCGTCGGCTCTGGGCCGGCTGGACTGTCATGTGCTTACCACTTGAGGCGGCTGGGGTATGGCGTCAAGGTGTTCGAACGCTCGCCCCTGGCCGGTGGAATGTTGAGATGGGGCATCCCCGACTATCGGCTCCCACGGAGGATTTTGGATGGGGAAATTGAAAGACTCCGCCGCATGGGCATCGAGATCAAAATCCGAGCTTCTCTGGATAAGGATTTTTTCACCAAAGGCCTCAAGGAGTTCAAAGCCATATTCCTGGCCTTGGGAGCTCAAAGGAACCGGGGCCTCGGTATTGTCGGGGAGAATTTCTCAGGGGTCCTGTCGGGTCTCGACCTTCTGAGAGGGGTTAAAGAGGGGAATCCTCCCCGTCTCGGAAGACGGGTTGCGGTTATTGGCGGGGGGAATACCGCCATTGACGTTGCCCGAACGGCTCTCAGGTTGGGCTCAAAGCCCACCCTTGTCTATCGGAGAACCCGCGGGGAAATGCCCGCTGTGTCGGACGAGGTTGAGGAGGCGCTGAAGGAGGGATCCGGCATCGAGTTTCTCACGTCCCCTATTGCCATCACAAGACCGAGGGGTCAGGCACTTCGAATGGAGTGCGTGAGGAACCGTATGGGCAAACGTGGTCCTGATGGAAGAAGAACGCCGGTTCCCGTAAGGGGATCTAACTTCTTTCTTGAATCAGATACCATCGTTGTTGCCATTGGGCAAACCAGTGACCCAGAGGATCTCCCCCAACTCTTGGAATGGGCCGAGGCAGGGGTCACCGTGGATGAATGGGGAGCTACTGGGGCTCCAGGGATATTTGCGGGGGGTGATCTAACGGCAGGGCCCCGCACGGTATCTCATGCCATTGGCTCGGGTAAAAAGGCGGCTTTGGCCATTGATGCCTTTGTCCGGGGATGGGATAAAGACCGGGCCAAATCGATTTTTTTGGGAAACCGGGGAAGCCTATCCATGGCACAATGGATTAATCCCTCTCAAGCAATCCATCGTAGCAACCGGATCGTCTCCTATGAGGATCTGAACCGTTCCTATTTTGAGCCCAGGCCACGGGAAAATATGCCACAAATCCCCAATGGGGCAAGGAGGATTGGGTCATTTGATGAGGTCAACTTGGGGTTTCCTGAGAAGAAAGCCCTTCAGGAGGCCGAGCGCTGTTTTGGATGCGGCATCTGCAGCCTCTGCGAGAACTGCTACACATTTTGTCCGGATAGCAGCGTTTTCAGGAAAAATCAATACGAGATGTTTGAGATCGATTACGAGTTTTGTAAGGGCTGTGGCCTTTGCGCCCATGAATGTCCTTCCCATTTCATCGAGATGGTTCGCGAGGAAAAATAACCATGTACCTGAAGTTTCCTCAGGTTTCTTGAGAACACCGTTGGCCATGAGCGTAATATATTGGAGAAGTTGCCAACTTTGAACAGGGTATACCCTAATCCCCTGAAGCGAAAATTAAAGAATTTTTGGTAATCATTCTTGGTGAAGCGAAACGGCCGCAAATCCGATGTCTGAGCCTGAAAGGCGAGTTTTGGATTTGCAGTGAAGCGAAGCTTTAGAATGGTCAAAAATTCTTTCCAGTGAGCGAAAGGGGAATAGGGTAACAACCCAGAAATTACTTCGTATAAAAGTCGGGAGACTACAGTCATGAAAAAGATGGAGATCCTTGAGGGATCAATGGCCGTCGCTTTGGCGGTCAAGGCCTGTAAGCCAGGGGTCATCTCGGCCTACCCGATTAGCCCCAACACCCATATTGTAGAAGCCTTGGCAAAGATGGTGGCGGACGGCGAATTGAACTCCCAATACGTGCTCTCCGACTCGGAATTCTCAGCGGCCTCCATCGTTTACGGGGCCAGTGCAGCAGGAGTTCGAAGCTACACGGCCTCATCTTCCCAGGGTTTACTCCTCATGACCGAGGTCATTTATAATGCTGCGGGGACCCGCCTTCCCATGGTTTTGACTGGAGCAAATCGGGCTATCTCCGCTCCCATTAGCATTCAGGTGGACCATCAGGACACCCTTTCCCTGAGGGACTCGGGCTTGATTCAATTCTACGTGGAAAGCGCCCAAGAAGCTTACGACATGCACATCCAGGCCTTTCGAATTGCGGAAGATCCCGAAATTCTGCTTCCCGTGATGATCTGTATGGATGGATGGGTTCTCACCCATTCCTACGAGCCGGTCGAATTGATTGACCAAAAGACCATTGATGCCTTCCTCCCGCCCTATCGCCCGCTTCACTACCTGGACCCGGAACACCCCCTCACCTTTGGTTCCTATGCTGAGGACGACGTTATGATGGAATTGAAATATATGATTCAAGCGGCCATGGACCGGGCCAAAGGGAAAATCGGGGACATCGCCTCGGATTTCCAGAGAATCACCGGGCACGTCGGCGCGAGGCTCATTGAGACTTACCAGACCGAAAAGGCAGACACCATACTCGTAGGCATGGGATCGCTGGTGGGAACGATGAAGGAGGCCGTTGATGCCATGAGAGCAGAGGGAATGTCCGTCGGGTTGATCAAGGTCTGCTGCTATCGCCCTTTCCCGGGGGAGGCTATTCTGGAATGCTGTCACAGCGCGGAGGCTGTCGCCGTTCTGGATCGAGCTTTTTCCATGGGGAGCGAGGGACCTCTGTCTCTGGACGTGAAGGCCGCCCTATGCAATCTGGAAAAACCTCACATTTTCAGCTTCATCGCCGGCCTTGGAGGGAGGGAGATCACAACGGAAACCATCCAAAAAATTACGGTAAAGACCATGGAAGCCACGGAATCCCGTCGAATCCTCAGAGGTAGCCAGTGGGTTGATTTGAATCCTTCAATTCTATAGGAGAAAGTCATGATTCCCAAGACAGAAGAGCAGGAACTCTTTGCCCCCGGGCACCGGGCCTGCCCAGGCTGTGGAGAGGCTATTGCAACGCGGTGGATTTTGAAGGCCACAGGCACCAATGTCATTGTCGTCTCTCCCACAGGGTGTCTGGAGACCTTTACATCGCCTTATATGTTCTCCCCCTGGCGGGTTCCCTGGATTCATCCCCTCTTCGAGAACGGGGCCGCTGTGGCCTCTGGTATCGAGGCGGCCCTCAAATATAAGGGGCGGTCGGATATCAGGGTGGTGGTCATCGGGGGAGACGGTGCCACCTTCGATATCGGCATGGGCGGCCTTTCGGGGATGTTCGAGCGGGGCCACCCCGTTCCCTACATCTGCTACGATAACGAGGCGTATATGAACACGGGCGTTCAACGGTGCAGCTCCACGCCCCTCTTTGCCAGCACGACGACCCAGCCAGCCGGCCGCAAGTCGTGGGGCAAGGACCGACCCAAGAAGAACATGCCGGCCATTGCGATGGCTCACGACATCGACTACGTCGCAACCGCCTCCGTCTCCTATCCCAAAGATCTCCACGATAAGGTCGAAAAAGCACTGACCATGGAAGGTCCCTCCTATATTCAGGTCCACACGCCCTGCTGTACCGGATGGGGCTTTCCCCCTGAAAAAACCATCGAGATCGGCCGATTGGCGGTGAAAACGGGCTTGGCGCCGCTGTTTGAAATGGAGGCAGGAGAACTTACCTCCGTCCACAGGATAGGGAAAAGGGTACCGGTGGAGGAATACCTGATGGCCCAGAGCCGCTTCAAACATCTCATGGAGAGCGAGGAGGGAAGGAGGGAGGTGGAGAAAATACAACGGGTTGCGGACCGGAATATCGAGAGGATGGGTCTGCTTTAAAATTAAATCTCTAGGAGGTGATATCAATGAGGTTCAAGGACAGAGTGGCAATTGTTACCGGTAGCGGTCGAGGGATAGGGAAAGAGACCGCGCGTCGATTAGCGGCGGAAGGAGCGTCGGTGGTGATAAGCGATATCGATTTCGATATGGCGCGGGAAACTGCCAAGGAGATAGAGGGTTCCTTCAAAACCAAGGTTTCCTCCGTTCATGCCGATGTTAAGAAAGGGAGGGATATCCACGAGTTGGTGGAATCTACCATGAGGGACTTTGGGCACATTGATATCCTCGTTAACAATGCGGGAATCATGTATCCGACCAAGATCGACGATGTTTCAGAGGAAGAATGGGATGAGGTCCTCGATGTGAACCTGCGGGGCGTTTTCTTCTGTTCCCAAGCCGTGAGTCCCTTCATGAAGGAACGACGACGTGGGAAAATCCTCAACATAGCATCAGTTGCGGGAAAGATCGGGGGAGTTGCCTCAGGAGCCCATTATTCCGTCTCCAAGGCCGGTGTTATTTGCCTTACCAAGATGTTCGCAAAAGTATTAGCTCCCTTTGGTATAACGGTAAATGCCATTGCACCCGGCCCGGTAGATACGGCTATGAGCCAGCTCTTCTCCCCTCAGGAGAGGGAGGATTTAATAAAAATGTGTCCGCTGGGCAGGTTTGCGGATACCGGTGATATTGCTGAAGCCGCACTATTCCTGCTTTCCGACGCGGCAAAGCACATTACCGGCGAGATATTGGATGTCAACGGAGGCATGCTTATGGATTGACGGGATGGGAATCGCAACCGGAATTAGCTATGGGAGAAACTCAGTTTATTTCTTCCCTTCCCACCACTTCTGCCACTTCGCAGGGTCTTTGCCAAAGTCCTCTCCGGTTATGTCCTTCAGCGCTAATGCCGCTTTCACTGTAACGTCCTTAATCTCATCCCTCAGGGCCTCAATGAGGGGTTCCACTGCACGGGAATCCTTTATCTCCCCCAGGGCCCATGCTGCCATTGTTCGGACATACACATTCTTATCCTTCAGGGCAGCGACCAGGGGTTCTACTGCACGGGAATCTTTTCTCTCCCCCAGCGCCTCTGCAGCATACCATCGCATCTGCCATGATGGATCCTTTAAGTCATTCACGAGACGTTCTAGTTCATCCTTTGTCTGCCCCAGCACCTCTGCTGCATGCTGCGGGATGAGAAAGGTAACTATAGCCAAGAGAATTAGGATAATCTTCACTGCTTTCATCATTCTCCCCCCCTTGCCTGAAGTGGCAGGTTACACCCCTTTTTTCTCACCTGGACTTAGTATCTCCGAAAAGAGAATTCAATGCAAGCATCTCATAATCCCCTGCATCCGGTCAAAACTCCTACTTAACCATCACGCAGGTTTTTTGACTGGCTTAAAGGAGCTAGGTTTTTCTCACCGAATTTGTAACCATTACTGACCGTATATCCCTTCCTCATTTTCGAATATGCTCTATCATGAGCCTTTTTGTCAAGAGCCCCCTAGCCTCTCCTTCTTCTGCAAATACTTAAAAGAACAGGGGGGAAACCGACATGAACAGGTGAGGTTTATCCTTTTGAACGCTTACTAGACAAAAATCTTACTTGACTGTAAGGAGCCCCCTACCCTTTCAATTCTTGTGAATCTCGTTCGAGTCTGTTACCATAGCTCAATACCGAGAAAGCTAAACCATCCGTGAGGGTGGAAAGGACTAAAGTGTCCGAGAAAAGGGTCATTACATGAAAAAGTCCAGCTCGATTTCAGCAGCTATCCTCGTCTTGATCCTTATGGCCAAGCTGGTCATAAGTGTTGCGATCGAAAAGCCTATATGCACCGACCTCAACGACCAACGTTATCCAGCAATATCGGGGGACCGCATCGTCTGGACCGATGTCCGCGACGGGAAGTGGAATATCTACATGTTTAACCTGAACACCGGCAAAAAAACCCGGATAACTTCCGTCCCCAACAATCAACGTTATCCGGCGATATCGGGGAACCGAATCGTCTGGGCGCATGTCCGCAACGGAAACTGGGACATTTACATGTATGATCTTGCTACTGGTACCGAAACGCCCATATCTACTGACCCCAGTTTCCAGAGGCATCCAGCAATCTCCGGGGACCGGATCGTCTGGGAAGATTACCGTAACGGGAACGCCGACATCTACCTGTATGACCTGTCAACCCATAAGGAAATACCAATATGTACCGATCCCAACTACCAAGAGGATCCGGCAATATCAGGGAACCGGATCATCTGGATGGATGTCCGCAACGGAAACTGGGACATCTACATGTATGACCTCGCTACTGGTACCGAAAGGCCCATATGCACTGACCCCTCCTCCCAAAGGTATCCAGGGATATCAGGTGATCGGATAGTATGGGCGGATGATAGCAGAGGGACCTGGGA
>JBGVTJ010000178.1:0-6875 GCA_041862515.1 Thermodesulfobacteriota bacterium
TTGCCAGAGGGGCAATGAAGAGGTCGCAAAATTGCGTGCTGAAAGTGTCCGCAGTTATCTCATGAGCCATTTTCCCGAAATCGATCCGAACGGTTTGACAGCTCGAGGAATCGGAAGACTAAAAAATGAGAACAGGATCAGAAATTTACGTGTTTGATGGATCCGTTAATTTTGTTATAATTGAGAAATTACAGACAATTTAGGGGGAAAAAGATCATGGACTGGTGGTTTTCAGTGAGAGGCACTGGAATGGGGAGGATCATTGGATTTGTATTGTCAACCTTCTTAGTACTCATTTACATCACGGTCTGGATGGGCAAATCCTTGCTGCAGGCTTCCGAGGACATTGCGTATACCGTTGAAGTGAGCTTTCCCAACGATGCACAGGCACAGCATGCCGAAAACGTTGCCACTTCGGCTGCACTGCGAGATCCTGAGGTGGCTGCGGCTTTTGAGAATGCGAAAAAAACTGGGAATTTAAACGATTTAGCGAATGCTGAAGCGCTGCTGGCAGAGAAGGTCGAGAACCTCATCCAAGAGATCGCAGATATGCGAAGGTCTGATATGGGTTGGGGCGAAATTGCACGAGAATTTGGACTACACCCCGGGGTGCTGGGACTCGGTCATTCCAAGACAGAAGCCCGAGACGGTTTGCAGGCTCGTATGAAAGGCCACAGTGGGAATCCGGGGAAAGGGCTTGGTTTGGGGCATATACATGGTCTTGGATCAGGTCACAGCGTTGGGGGTGGACGCGGTCACGGAGCTGGCCACGGTGGAAAAAGTAAATAGATCTCGGCATGAGAATTTCAAAAAGGTAACTCGATTTACAAGTATGCGATAGTGAGGGTAGGGCTAGAAATGGCCCTACCTTTTTTTACTGCGTACAGAAAATGAATCAGACAGTGCAGACTCAACTTTGGTCATCCCCCATATTTCAACCGGAAAACACAAGGGTTGACAAACTATGGGTTAGGATTCCATAAATCAAAAGTCCTATTGTGAGAGTTCGGATCTAACGAGACAGGAAACGTGATTATGATGACCAGGAACTTTCCCTTCATTCATTTCAAGAGAAACGCTTTGGGAATGACGAGGGGTTTTTTAAAAGGATTGCTTGACGTGGGTACCGAAGGGATGACAGATTCCCTCATCGGGTGATGGAAGAGCCGGTTCCAAATGGTCCTCACCAGGGGATGCGATGCAACCGCAAGGAGTTAGACCGTATGTTGGATGAGTATTATCGGCTCCGTGGTTGGACAGACCAAGGAATTTCAACCAAGGAAAAGCTTCATGAGCTTCAGTTGGATTTCGTGGCGGATGAGTTGTGGGGATCAGAGGTGTAATGCTATCGGCTACTTCTTATTTTCCTTGCTTCTTCGCAGATCTGCAGCTCTTGTTTTGATCTCAGTGAGATCCCGCTGCATTTCACTCCAACCGTACCAAAGCGCATAATCGGGGTTGGCGTGGAACGTACCCTGAAATGCTCTCATCCTGTGTTCGAGAAACATCACAAACAGTTTCTGTTCAAGTGATGTTGGCGCATCATGGAACGTGAGCAAATCGGGATATGCATATGCATAGATCATGGGTTTTTCTAGGACGCCATCTCTATATAAGGCGGAAACGGTACGAATTGCCTCAGCCATCAAATTGTCCACTTCTTTAATCATCTCGTCGCCTTTCTCCAGCTCCCCCTTCGCAAAATTGGCAGAATGACATTGATTGCAGGTCTTCACCATCTTATCGCGCTCTTTTTGCCAATCTTCTTGAGTCAGTCGAGCAACATCTGCTGCCTTTACCACATCAAGTCGTGCCGTTGGTTTTCCGTCAGGATCAAGTACACCAAGGGCTTGCAGAATCGTGGCACGATCTGAGGCCCATTCCTTGTCCTCTGGCATCGGAAGCCTCACCGCGAGAAATCCCCATGCGGTCTTGACAGCATGGTTGCCCTTTTGCATATGGCAGGTCTGACAAGTCGGTGCTGCGACAGTTTCGGGAAGCGTTTTATTCTGCTTCAACAAATATCGAATACCGTGCTTGGAGGCTGAATACATCTCCCACTGCGGATGGTCAAAACCCATGTGACAGGTTTGGCAGGCTTGTGGTTGCCTGGCTTCCTGAACAGAGAAGACATGCCGGGTATGGCAAGCATCGCATGATGCAGTGCCAAACCCCGCGCCATTCCTTTTTAGCGCTTTTATCTCCGCTTCTGTCTTCAATCCAATCTTATGGCATCCCCCGCAGCCTTTCATTCCTTCCGTCAGGGCCATGGGTTGCCAGTGGGCTGTTGGCATAGCTTTCATCGCTGCCCATCCAAAGGCGTGCTTTCCTCCCTTGAATTGCCGGACTTGCTTTTCATGACAATCAGCGCAGGTCTCAGGAGTTGGAATTTGGACTTTATCCACGTCTTGGGCCGATCTGTGTTGGTCGCCATGGCATACTGAACAATCAACATCATTCGGGCTGTGCTGGCTCAGTTGCCAGTCGGAGACGATATTGGGCGTGATCTTCTTGTGGCAGTCAAGGCATTGTTGGGCTAAAGCACTGGAAGAAAGAAATAGGCTCCCTACAAAAATGATGATCGCCCTGTACATCATGACACACCTCAATGATATGAATGTGCAAGATCCGATATTAATGCATTGAAGATTTTTTGTAAACCGAGATTTTCCCGGAAATCCCCCTTATAATTCCTCCATCCAAATTCAGGGCATGAATAAACCCGCCAGAGGTTTGAAGTTGACATGAAGGTGGGTTTCGGCTATGATGCTAGCGAAAGTGCCCGGGTGGCGGAATTGGTAGACGCAAGGGACTTAAAATCCCTCGGTGTTATACACCGTGCCGGTTCGATCCCGGCCCTGGGCACCAGTGAAGTTAAGAACCAATCCGTCTTCGGTCGCATTGTCAAAACAGGCCGTTTTTTTCCGGTCGTCTTGTATTGAAGTTTATCACTTTCTCCAATGCTTGAATTCCCAGGGACTTTCTTTAGGCCAGCGATTTATCAAATCACGGTGATATCGAATGAATTCGGATGGATTATAGTAGTGGGATTTGATCCAGTCTTTGGTGGGAGTTTCCGAGAACGGCTTATGGAACCGAAGCAGGCCAGTAAGGGCCCGGGGCCAGAAGATGATGGGGTACCGCGCCATGTTCTGCCTCCTGATTTCGAAGTGGAGATGGGCCGACCGGTAGGTGGTATTCTTGTAGCCCTTGCCCACACTCCCAATGTACTGGCGCCGTGCCACCATCTCTTCAGCCGTGACCCAGAGGTCTCTGAGATGAGCATATAGGGAGAATACTATCTCTCCATCGGGCAGCCGGTGCTGGATGAGGAGCATGTTTCCCCAGCGGGTGCATTCCTGGGCGAAGACAACGCGTCCCTCGGCCACCGCATAAACCGGCTGGCCAAAATCCGTATCGCCTCCACCTCGCCCGTTCCAGTCCTCCCCTGGGTGGAAGTACGGTTTTGAGAAGCCGGAAGCGATGTACCAGCCCTTATCACTGACGCCATTCCAGCCCCTTCCATCTTTATCCCCGACGGGGTAATCGAACCCACTGGCCATGGGAAGCTCCTCGGGATTCATACGAAGAGGCACCTTGCTGTAATAATAGATGCTGATCCCCCCCACGGGTAATATCACCAAGAAAGAAAAGGCGAAGAAAAAATTCTTTATGGGGGAACCCCTGGGGAGAATCTTTCTCTTCCGAAGGCAAACTAGATAGACACCTATGTGGATACCGAGGAGGGCCAGTATCCCACCTACCAACCAGACGCTCGCTTTAAAGTAGTCTTCCATTTTCAGGCCGGGCAAGAGGGAGAAAAAGGTCTTCATCCCCCTCTGTTGGGCCTGATCGCTGAACTCCTTGAGCGGTGATGGTAAGGTGGAAAGCTGGTGTGCCTTCCAGACGGCTTCTGCGTTTCTGAACCCGAGCCACTCTGGATACCCAGGGGAGTTCAGTATATGATAGCCAGCCATGAAAAACGTCCCTGCTACCAAGGAAATAGTCACCAAATTGGTCCAGGAGGATCTAACGCGGAAGAACCATAGGAGCACATTCAGGACTGCGACTACCCCAAAGGCCGCTATGAACAGGTAGATGGTGTAAAAGTCATACCATCCGTAAAAATTCAGCCCAGGGTATCTGGTATTGGAAAAGGGGTAAAAGAGAACCAGCCCCTTCCAGGGGCCGTTGGGTCCGAGGAAATCCTCGAAGAGATGGAGGGCACCACCCAAGAGGGCAAGCGAAAAGATCAAGGGGAACTTCTTGATCACCCGCTTTCCCTCTCGATAGGGAGGAAAGCTGACAAACAACGCGTAGAAAGAGAGGATCAAGGCGGCAAAAAAGAAGATCCCTCCAAGGGAGTGGGTAAAACCCCTATGGGAGAGAAAGAGATTATTGACAGCGTTGTAATAGTATTTTCTACCCATCAGCCGGGTAACATAGTCAATATCTGGCAACATGCCAGCAACAATCATCAGTACTGCTGTCTTGGGTTTTGAGAGGTATCTCCGAAATAGGGGCTGGGAACCAAAACCGAGGAGTCCTGCCGATAGACCATGGTCAATGGGTATCATGGGTTTATACAAGACAAAGACCTGGCGAGCCAGGAAAGTTTTGAGTGGAGCGAAACATTAGGATTGGGAAATATTGTCTTAGACATAGGTTAATCCTCTTCGTTCATCCCAAGCGATAGAGCCACACACGTATAATTCGGATACATTTTTTTGTCAACTTGAACGTAACAGGAATGGAGATCAAAGAAATGAATGAATTGACGGAGGAGCTTTACGCAGCCTATTGCTCCTCCTCTCATCCAGTTCGTCGGATTCTCGAAATGGATTTTTCCTAAAACCCTATTTTTGGCAAGGAGTAAACCGATTTCCAACCACTACTTAGAGGTTCCTTTAGATAGGGTTCCATTTCTGAAGCTTTCCGTAGTGTCACCTTTTCCACCGGTGGAACTTCTCCCGGCGGGAATGCTTCCAGGATCTGGTCAACAACCAAAGTGAGGTATTTCACGATTGTCGCAATAGGTCTCTTCGCCTTTTGAGCACTCGCCTTGGTTGGGAATCCCACCACGCCTTCAGGAGTGGCCGCGATCTCAATCGGAGCATGACCTTCCCCTTCTGACCAGCGATGCGGGCGATTGAAGCTGTCTACTGCGTTGTCAAAGTGACCGGCAGGCAAGAAACCCTTCGGCTCGGTTTCCTGGGCCGCTGCCATTTCAACCATCCCTTCGGGGAACATCAAGAGAGCGACCGATGTTTCGGCCTCATCCGCATGGATAAAAGGCGTTTCAAGAGAGTCCTCCTTGGCCTTGGGATAGAAAAACTCCCTGATTGCCCTGTGCCAGTCAAGAACCTGAAAGACACCCGGGAGCTGGTATCGGTACATTAATTCGTGGAGGGCCGTCTCCATGACCCAGAGCTGGCCATGATTGTTGACGATGATCTGCTTCCGGAAACCGTCGTTCCAGAGCCCAAGCATAACATAAACCAACATCTCCTTAACCACATCTTGAGGGATGTTAATCGTCCCCGGCATCCCTATATGATGATAGGGATGCGCACCATAGCTCAAGGGATTATGGGCAAGATTCACAGCCCTCCCTCGTTTCTCGGTGTACCTTCTCACTGCCTCGACGATTTGCGTGACCATGAAATTATCCAGTCCAGACACGGTATGCATGCCATGATTTTCCGTGCATCCCACTGGGATGAGTACTACATCGTTTTTCCGACGGTTCTCGATGAGCTTTTGGCGAGGGGTGGTTTGAATGTAACTGCCCGGCTTGCCGAGTTCCGGTGGTGAGGGGATCTCATAATCCTTTAGGATAGCATCAATTTCATCCTCTGAGGCATTCCACAGTTCGTTTTTCAACCTTCCTACCTCTGTATCCTCGAATAAGATGGCGGGATTATCGGTGGTTATCCAGATACTGCTCTTACTGGTATTTGACATTTTCGTCCTCCTCTATGATTGGTTTTTCTTGCTTATCTCCCCCCATGTAACAGTTCTCACTTCACCCATCGAGGTGGCAAGTAGCCGGAGATGATGCTAACAGTGCAAATATAACACATGGGGGGTATTACTCTCCACAGAGCGCAAAGTATCGTTTTTATAGCAGGTTGCACAAATGACTGTCAACAATGAAAGGTGCGACAGATCTAGCCACCTTTTTTTGCTGACTGTTTCCCCAATATCCTCAGGAACGATCATTGAGTCCCACCGATCCTCTTCTGGACTAGCCCATTGCACTGAAAGATCGTTATCATGTTGAAAATTATTAACCTGCGGAATACAATACGCTGAAAATGCAACTTTGATGGCTTCGTAAAAAGTCTAACTTCCGTTCGACATGCTCACGGCCCTGAGCAAAGCCGAAGGGCTGCGTTGCGCTGCATCCTTCGTCATTGCAGCGTACTGTAAGTACGCCTCATTCCTCAGGATTTGCGCGCCTTGAATTTGGAGCTTTTTACTTTGCCATCGAATTTTGACTTTTTACGAAACCATCGATTTTGAGATCGGCAATAAAACCATTTCGTGGGAGACGGATGGTCTGATGTCTTCGTTACTTCAGCCCCGCCTTGCGCAGAGGATTAATAAGGTGCTCTTTATCAGCTTGATTCTTAAATGGGAGTATCTTTGCATAGTGGTCTAGAGAGAAATTGGGATCTATCCTGGGACTTCTGCGGCCTCCGCACGGGCTTCCTCCTGGCCTGCTTCACCATGGGTGGCAGCCATGAGAAGCTGGACAAAATACTCATTAGGATTGCGGCGGAGAGCTTTTTTTAAATACTATTATGCCCTCCTCATACCGTGCCTTTACTCATACGCCCCCTAAAAAGTATAAGTGGTTGTTAGGAAGGGTG
>JBGVTJ010000179.1:0-2225 GCA_041862515.1 Thermodesulfobacteriota bacterium
ATGCACATTATCAATCCGTAACTCCGGGCGAGACCTCGCCGGCTCTATTAAACGATCTGGCCAATCGGACGAGCCGGTTATCCGTTACAACCTGGGAGACAGCATCACGGTGAGTCAAAAGCCGAATCCCTGCGGGAAATTTTTACTTGGTTATTTTTTCAATCAGAGCGTCTACTTTACGTATTAGATCATCAAATTGAGAAGCCATTCTCCCTATGGAACTCGGCAAATCGTCCAATGTAATCGGGTCCTTTTGTTCCATCTCCTTGGGGACGTACAGGGATGATAGAATGACAAAGCATTGTCCCTCGAGGGCATAAGAACGAGTGGCCACATCGATCACGTGCTTATTGCTCCGACCCGGAGGAGGATAGTGGGGCCATCCGGGCCAACAGGCGCAGCGCACCTGTTCTCCCTGAGCATACAGAGCATATTTGAGTAAGGGTTGCAGATGCTCGTAGCAAATCAACCCACCGACCCTGCCAAGGTGGGTCTCATAAACAGTTTTAAGATCAGCCCCATCCCCTCGGTGCCAAAAGACCTTTTCTCGATTAGAAGGGAGTAGTTTTCCATGCTTACCAATAATTCCACCATCAGGACCTATAAATACCAATGAATTGAAAAGCATACCATCATACTTCTTCACTTTTTCGTTTACCCCTAGACAGAGATAAACACCGGCTTTCTTTGTCGCCTTTCCCAATATTTCGGTTTCCCGAGCCGGAATCTCAAGGGCCTGTTTTGTCAGGTGGAAGAGGTTTTTAGCCCACTCAGTGGGATTTTGCAGATCGATGGACCAATTGGGGTACATGGGAACGAACGTCTCGGGGAATACAACCAGTTGAGCCCCGTTTTTTCCCGCTTCTTCTATCAAAGTACAGGCTTTATCAATGGTGGCCTTCATGTTCATGGGCAATACCGGGGATGCTTGAACCGCGGCAACCTTAAATTTCTTGTACTCCTCCATCATTTGCGTTCCTCCGATGAAGGAAACGTTTCTCCCCTTGCGAGGCCCGATTCGCATCCCTTATTCAGAATCAAAAGGAGTTCAAGGAAAATTCGAGGCGATTCTTGGAACAAGGATGGGTTAAAACCCCAGTTCCTTCAACCTCTTTTTGGCCTTATCGAGGGAGGGTTTGTCCTCGATGGTTAAGATCTCTGGCAGTTGATCGGTGGGATATGTCTGTCTGGTGTACTTGGTTAAGGCCGATTGATTTCCCGCTTGAGTTGATCCCAAACCCAATTCGATAATGAAGTTGATTCCCGATTCATACATCTTCCACAGGATATCCCTCCAGATTACCGTTCGGGTTAACTGGCGATATGCCTCGGCCTTGAGGTGTTTAGGATCCGATATGGCGTCGGAGGTCGTATTGGCAAGAATAGGGGTGTGGGTTGGCATGAATGGAATGCGCTCCAGGTCCCTTTTGAGTTTTTCGGCGGCGGGCTGCATCAAATAGGTATGGAACGCCCCGCTAACCTGAACTGGTAGGGGCGTGAATCGTTTCTTCCGTTTGACCTCCTCGGCTACTTTCCTTAAATTGTGGTTCAAACCTCCCGCGACGTAAACTGAATCCGAGTTGTGCAAGGCAAGATTGATGTAATATTTGCCGCATATCCTTTCGATATAGCTCCTGGGAATTTTTCCCTGCTTGCTCACAATGGCGAGCAACCCGGAGTCTATGTGCTTAGAGGCTTCATGCATGTATTCGCCTCTCTTCTTGACCACCTTCATGCCATCCTTAAAGCTCAGTGCCCCAGCGGCGATAAATGCGGGATATTCCCCCAAACTATGGCCGGCGATGACATGGTAATCTATCCCCGGGACTTCCTTCAATAGCACCCTAAAGCAGCCGATATCCCCGGCACAGATGATGGGTTGCGTGAAGATGGTCTGATGGATCTTGGGAACCTTTATGATTTCCTCGAAAAAACTTCCCGCTCTCTCAGAAATATGATCCAGCTTCATTTCAATACGATTCATAAAGGTCTGTTTGAAGCAGATGTCCTGCAATTTGTAATTGAGGACGCCGTTTGCCTCCTCAAAAGTTTCCTTGAACTCCTTATATCCATTATAGAGATCCCTGTACATTCCGATACGCTGAAATCCCTGACCCGTGAAAATGAGCCCAATTTTTAGCCTTTGCCTCGAATCTATTCGACCCTTCCCCATTCAGGCACCATCCTCATAGTCTTTTTGGCTGGTTTAAACTTATATTTTCCTC
>JBGVTJ010000180.1:0-40623 GCA_041862515.1 Thermodesulfobacteriota bacterium
CCACATTCCCAACCCAAGGATGATCAATGTTGTTCGCCACTGATAGAGATCGATGAGCCGGACGATGAGCGGGATGAGTATTCCCCCAGCACCGAACCCACAGCCCACAAGTCCCATTGCCTTTCCCACATTCCTCCTGAACCAATGAGCTACTGCTGTCATCAGCACTGTAGAGGCACATCCGCTCGCTCCTAAAACAAGGAGGAAGAAAGCACCATAAAACATAACAAGAGAGTTTGTCAGACCGAGAAGAATCAGCCCAAAGCCTAAGACAACTACTCCAGAGAATGTTAGCTTTCTCGATCCAAAACGGTCAACGAGAAATCCCATGATAGGAGCAACAATTCCCATTTCTAAGCCACGAAGGGAAAAAACGATTGAAACTTGGGTGTAGCTCCAACCGAACTCCTCGACTATCGGTTCGAAAAATGCGGTAAAGCCGTAAGACACGGCACCGCTGCGATAGAGAATAATAAAAAAAGAAGCAAGTACTACCCACCAGCCATAAAAGAAAATTGCCATAAATAGCTCACCACTTTGCTTTGGTAGAGGTCCTCTCGAAAGTAGACTAGTTCCCCCTTTCCAGCTTTTCATTCGAAGAGCAAGGTTAAATTTTCTTTATAACGCTCCACGTTCACGGTGTCAAGGACGCCGCGATATTCCAAAATGGAAAAAAAAATTAAGCATAATGGAACTGAAGCTTGCTGAGTTTCTAGGGAACACCGCTCTCCATGAGCGAAATTTACTTGAGAAGGATCACGTCGAAACAGGCCGTTGCCCTGGTTCTCTGGAGCGAACGTTAAAGAATTTTGGCTAACCATTCTTAGTGAAGCGAAACGGCCGCAAATCCAATGTCTGAGCCTAAAAGGCGAGTTTTGGATTTGCAGTGAAGCGAACTGTAGAATGGTCCACAATTTTTTTCAGTGAGCGAAAGGGAATTAGGGCAACAGACCACGAGCAACCGAAGGGGCAACGGTGTTCGCTTATGAGAAATATAATCTCCATTACAATCAATAGGTTAGAAAAACCCCGTCTAAAAAGTCGCGAAACTGCAGGAATGGAAGGGAAGAAAGTGCTTTCCGGTAACTTGGGGGATTGCATACGAACGTGACTATGGTCGGAATTGGAACCGACGGAAGGAACTGACCATTGACGTTGAATAAGGAAAGGGCTAAAAGATGAGTGAGAGGATCTTATATTTTGAGGATTGGGATTTCTCTTAGTTCTTCCTCGTGTTCCCTCCTAGATTGTTTGAGCTTAGCGCATACATGATGGAGTTGCAACGGGGCGAAATATAGCACAACGGTAATTAGCGTCAAATCCTTCTTAAACCGCTCTTAGGCTTCTTGGGTTTTCGTGTTATCATCTGATCCCCTGGGAGAGATTATCTGTGCATCATACACATAGATTGCTATCGTGAGAGATTACACCAATAAGTGATATCTCGCCCCTCTCTTATTTCTTGAAAGACGACAACATCATTCTCTATACTCTCAGTATGCAAGACGAGATCTTCAAGAGATAAAAAAGCCTATGACTCCAAAGTCGGATTCAGACTCTCAAGAGCGGGTGGTGACCACCTGTTGCTCTTACGACTGTGGTGGCCGCTGTCTGTTAAGGGTTTACGTTTCCGAAGGAACGATAAACCGAATCGGCACGGATAACCGACCCGGCCCGGGCTTGAAGGCCTGTCCCCGGGGGCTTTCTCAGAAGGAGGTCGTATACGCCACCGACCGGCTCACCCGGCCTCTAAAAAGGGTCGGGGATCGAGGCAGCGGGAGGTTCGAGCCCATCCCCTGGGAAGATTCCCTGGAGATCGTTTCCCGGGAACTAAGGAGAGTGAAGGAACAATATGGGGCCCATGCCATTTTCCTGATGAACCACTATGGCTCCTTGAGTCCTCTGCACGGAACGCTCAACGCTCCCCGACGTTTCTTCGCACTGTTCGGAGGATGTACCACCTACTGGGGAAACACCTCCTTGGAAGCTGCCCACTTCGCTTCGCTGGCGACTTTTGGAACGACCTTTACCGGAAACAGCCGCGACAACCTGCTCCATTCCCGACTGGTCATCATGTGGGGTTGGAACCCCACGGTTACCCGGTTCGGCCCTGACACCGTTTCCTACCTGACATTAGCCAAGAAAGCTGGGACGAAGATCATCTGTGTCGATCCCCGGCGCAGCCCTTCGGCGAAGACCCTGGCAGAACAATGGGTCGCAATCAGGCCGGGAACGGACACCGCGCTGCTTATTGCCATGGCTTACGTGATGATCGCCGAGGACCTTTGCGACCATCAGTTCCTCAAGACTTATACGGTGGGCTTTGAGAAATTTAAGGATTACGTGACGGGCAAGGAGGATGGTCTACCCAAGACACCCGGTTGGGCTGAGGGTATAACTGGGGTACCTGCCGATGCCACCAGGCAGCTAGCCCGGGACTACGCCACCTTCAAGCCGGCAGCCCTCTGGGCGAGCTGGGCCCCCGGACGAACCGCTTTCGGAGAGCAATACCACAGAGCGGCCATCACTCTGGCCGCAATGACCGGCAATATTGGGATAAAAGGCGGCCATGTTGCCGGGGGGACAGGTCGCATGCCGTTGGGTTTTCTCCAGAAATCTTTTCCGATACCAGAGAACCCCAATCCTACTGTTCATGTGAGCGAAGTTTACGACGCCCTGATCCGGGGAAAAACCGGCGGCTACCCCAGTGATGTCAAGCTGCTCTACATCGTGGGCTCCAACCTTTTGAACCAGTTTTTGAACACCAATAAAGGGGTGGAGGCCCTGAAGACGCCGGAGTTCATCGTGGCCCACGAGCTCTTTCTCACACCCACGGCCCGGCATGCCGACATCATTCTCCCTGTTACCCATTTCTTTGAGACCCACGACATAGGACAACCCTGGACCGGCGGACCTTACTTCATCCACATGGACAAGGTCATGGAGCCCTTACCTGACACCCGGTCCGATTTGGCCATCTTTACTGAACTGGCCTCACGCCTTGGCATACCCAATTACAATGATAAGTCCGACGAGGAATGGCTCAAGGAATTCGCAGAGGCAACACCTGACCTCCGGGAATACGAGGCCTTCAAGGGCAAAGGCTTCCACGAGATAAAGCTCGACCACCCTTGGGTCGCCTTTCGGCAGCAAATTGAGGACCCCGACCACCACCCCTTCCCGACCCCTTCGGGTAAGATAGAGATTTTCAGCCAGAAGCTGGCCGAGATGAATAACCCCTTGATTCCAGCCATCCCCAAGTATATTGAACCCTGGGAGGGCCCGAATGATCCCCTTGTAGGAAAATACCCCATCCAGCTCGTGAGCCCACATTCAAAAGCAAGGGTCAATTCCCTTTTCGATAACATCCCTCGCCTAAAGTCGTTGGCCGACGACACGATCTGGCTCAACCCAGGTGACGCCCAACCCCGGGGCATCACAAATGGAGATAAAGTCAGAGTCTTCAATGATCGAGGCCAGCTCCTCACGGTTGCAAAAATTACAGACCGCATCATGCCCGGAGTAGCTAGCCTAGACGCGGGCGCTTGGTTTTGCCCGGACCCCCAAGGACTGGACCGAGGAGGCTGCGCCAATGTCCTCACCAGGGATGAAATGTCCCCGAGCGGCGCCTTTGCCTGTAACAATTGTCTCGTTCAAATAGAAGTCGCGAGCTAGGCTAACACAATATGCATTATTCCTCTTGACAACGTAAGAGGAGTACGAGACAGTTTCCCATATGCTGGAAGATTATAGAGTGCTGCGGTGCTGCAGTCATGCGGTTAGGGCCCTGCATATTCTAACAAGTGGTGGAGCGAACTTTAGAATGGTCGCAAAAATATTTTGAGCAGCGAAGAGCGATTTTTTCAGAGATCTCGAATATCCTTCTTGACATGAGTTCATACGACTCACCAAGGAAAAGGATGGTAAATGAGAACGAGACCGTGGAAAGGAGGCACAATGGAACTTTGGGATGCCATTCGGAATCGGAGAAGCTGTCGGAAATTCTCCCCCCAGCCGGTCAAGGAAGAAGATCTCCAGAAGATCATTGAGGCCGGTACCTGGGCTCCTTCCCCTGCCAACAATCAACCCTGGGAATTCGTGATTTTGACCGACCAGGAGACGAAGGGCCAACTCCACGCCGCCTGCCTCAAGAGCAAGGAAGAGGCCTTCCAAAAGTCGGGATGGCGATGGCTTGGGAAGTACGAGATAGATTTCCTGCTCGAGGCCCCGATGATCGTAGCCGTGGTGGGTGATCCGGCCAAGACCGAGGTGGACCAGTTCTCTGTCGACGGCAGAGACGGATACAAGTATGCCTGTGCTGCTGCCATTCAGAATATGCTCTTGATGACCCATAGCTTGGGGTTGGCCGGACTGTGGTACACCCTCCTCGACCAGAAGGCGGTCAAGGGTTTGCTCAACGTGCCCGAGGATCGGACGGTCTGTGCCCTCGTTTGCCTTGGAAAACCGGGGACAGAGCCCCTCCAGACGCCCCGAAAACCCGTGGATGAGCTCATTCGGCGAATCGATTAGGGCAAGAACACAACCCTGCGAAAACACTTGGCTTGAAGCCAAAGAGACGTTTCCAGTACGCCAAGTCCTCAATGGCGGTATGGCCAACAATGCAGACAGACCGCCAATGATGGAGAATAATGGAAATGGAAAAACCAAAAATTGAGGGCTCATTCGTTGCGTTGATCACACCATGTAATCGTGATGGGACTGTTGATTTCGAGGGATTTCGAACTTTGATTGATTTCCAAGCAACAAATGGAACGAGCGCCTTGTTGATTATGGGATCAACAGGTGAGGTTTCTATGCTTTCCAAGGAGGAAAGGCGAAAAATCATTTCAAAAACTGTGAAATTTAAGAACGGCGATATGCTCCTTTTCTATGGCTGTACGGGTAATACATCCCAGGAAACGATGAACATGGTATCTTATGCCGCAAAAGAAGGTGCTGACGGGGCTATTGTGACTGTGCCATCCTATATTTGTCCTCCGGTGCAAGACGCCGTTCAATACTTTCTCCAACTAGCGGACGCCAGTGAAATTCCCATTGGAATTTATAATAATCCTGCTCGGGTCGGGACCGATCTGCCCGCGGAAGTCATCATCAGACTGGCTGAACATCCCAATATTGTCATAGACAAGGAGGCGACGAACAGACCGGGGCAGATCGCTCAAATCGCCGCCGCCAAAAAGGATATTTCCCTGATGTGCTGCGACTCCCCTCATTTGGGGCTGGTTATGCCCGTTATGTCTCTTGGTGGGCAGGGAACAGCCAATATGACTGGAAACCTTGCGCCACAAGAAATGGCTACTATCTCGAAGCCTTGGAAATCTTTTGAAGATGCGAACAATTGCCGGGAAACCTATCTGAAAATATTACCTCTCCTAGACTTTCACTATTCCATGGTCAATCCGGTGCCGGTCAAATCCCTTGCAAAAGCCCTGGGACTTCCTTCCGGTGATCTGCGAAGACCTCTCCGAAATATGGAGGGCGAAGCACTAAAGCGTGGTTTGGGGATAGTAAAAGAACGTGGCCTTGTGGAGAAGTATCAATTTTCCATACAGTAAAAACCTCAAAGTGCAGGGATTTTCTCGCGCCAATTACCTCGATTGTTGAAAGGTAAACATAGTGCCCAACCCCCTTTTTTTGGCTTCATTATATACAAAATGCGCGCACCCAATGTCGTGACTCCCTAAACCGATGAGGCATGTCACGATAATTTCTTCTTCCTTCTCTCGGCCGGGTATCTTTCCAGCAACAATCTCCCCTATCTCTCCGTGTATATTCTCTTCACTGATCAGACCCTCCCGTACCAAACGAGATAGTTCACCTCTGTGTTTGTTTTGTGCCCAGCTATCTACAACCACCTTTTCTGAATTGAGAATCAACCGAGGGTCGAGTTCGGGGTATGAACCAATAGAAGCGACGAATGTACCTCTGGAGACCCATGCCTGTCTGACGAGAATTTGATGGCTCGTTGTAGCTGTGACGATTATGTCGGCCCCTTCAACGGCCTCTTCATTATTTGTTGCTTTCTCGATAGAAACTCCAAGCTCTTTTTCCATTTCCTGAGCAAATCGTGTTAATGCCTGGGGCACAATATCTGCCACCCGCACTTCCTCCAAGGAAAATACGTTAGATACCGCGCGCAGCTGCATCCTTGCCTGTGCCCCGGCTCCGATGATGCCAACAATCCTCGAACCCTTTTTCGCTAGATATTTGGCTGCAACACCTGTGGCTGCTCCAGTGCGAAGATTCGTGATAAATCCCCCCTCCATAACGGAAAGAAGGAGGCCAGTTTGGGGTTCAATCAGGAGGATCGTCCCCATAATATACGGCAACCCTTTTTCAATGTTCTTACTCCAGCCTCCAACCCACTTTAAGCCAGCTGCATCATAAGGGGACAGGTAGGCCGGCATGGCATTTACCCAACCATCAGCGCCTTCCAGATTGAGGCCCAGTTTGGGAGGCATCACCACGGTATCTTCCCCGTGGGCCTTGAAGACCTGTTCCACTATCTTCAAGCAGGTGGGCATGTCCAAACATTGTTGAATATCATCCCTCCTAAGTAACAGCGTCTGGTGATTCATCAGAAACTCCTCGAACTCATGGGTCCATAAAAACTCGTTTGGTATTGAGAAATATAAGCTTGCAATTGATCCTTGCCCCCGGCTGTCCTGGAGACAGTCCCTTTTCAAATTGGATCGCTAGTCGAGGTCGGGGGCTATGTACGGTTCATAACTAACTTCAATCTTTCTGTCAATATTTTTTAGGACCACCTTCTCATACTGCCACCCCGCGTAGCAGGCTCTGCCCCATGTCCTGAAGATCATTTCCACAAATCAATTGACATGGCCATAAGAAAGTAGTATAAAGGGACGGCTCAAAAAGCCTGTAAACCTCGTTGATTAAGTATTCTTGAGAGCGGAGGTAGGAAAGATGATAAGGAAAGTAGCGGTCTTAGGAGCTGGAAATGGAGGGCACGCTTTTTGTGCACACTTGGTCATGGACGGATTTGAGGTGAGACTTTATGAAGCACCACAGTTCAAGCGTAATCTCGAACCCATTCAGACGAAGGGAGGGATAGAGGCGTTCGGCGATAGATGTGGCTTTGTTAAAATACGTGCTGTTTCAACAAATATGGAAGAAGTGGTCAAGGGAGCGGATGTTATCATAATACCCGTTCCGGCATTTGCACAAGATCATATGGTGAATGAATGTTTACCATACGTAGAGGAAGGCCAGATAATCCTGTTTAGTCCGGACAATGGTGCGACAATGAGATGGTACAATCGATTGAAAGAGAAGGGCATGGAGAAGAAAGTCACCCTTGCTGGGATGGCTTGCCTTTTGTACCTTTGCAAACTCATTGGTCCGGCCCAGATAGATGTAGCAGGGGTTAAGCATGAAATGCAGGTATCAACGATGCCTGCGAAAAATGTGGGGGAGGTAGTTGATTCTCTGAAGACAATGTACAAGGGATATAAACCGGAAAAGAATGCCCTCGCAACCACTTTGAGTAATTTCAATCACCAGCTTCATACCGGTCCTATGGTATTAAACGCGGGAAGGGTTGAATCGAATATAGACTTCAAGTTCTATTGGGAAGGACATACCAAATCAATTACCAACGTGGTAAAGAGCGTGGATCAAGAAAAGCTTAAAGTTGGGAAATCGTTAGGCATTAACCTACCCACCATAGAGCAACTTTTTGAGGAGTATTACAAAGGGCGCTACAGGGAAGAAACGGGAGATCTCAACGAGATTGTCACCAGTAATTTGATTTATAGGGGGACAATTGCACCATCCGAGATGACGAGCAGGTTCATAACCGAAGACGTCCCATATGGACTTGTCTTAATATCATCCATTGGTAAGCGTTTCAATGTGCCAACTCCTACCGTTGATGCCATAATACACCTGGCATCAGTTCTGAATCAGACTGATTATCGGGAAGAAGGAATGACGTTGGAAAAGTTGGGACTGGGAGATATGAGTAAGGAAGACATAGAAGAATATTTGAGGGAAGGATGAGATCATTTTAGGTGAATTTGCTATCCTTTTGGCACATATGGGCTGAAGCTTCTTTGGTACCTTCAACACATGTGCTGGATAGATCGAAAGGGGGTGATGGGAGGGGGAAGGCAAGGAAAATGGAAGGGTAAGGAAGTGGGAAAAATTATATTGAGAAGGGGGGATTTATCATGAAATCGAAAATGGGTTCTCTCGTAATTTTGCTGATCGCGGTATTCCTTTTGGTGTGGGCGCATAATCCGTTAACAAGCCAAGCAGCTGCCAAACAACCAGTGAAGATAGGGGTTATAAGTCCTCTTTCACCGCCGGGTGATCCTGCAGCGGGACAACTGATAACTAGAGGGGCAAAGTTCGGAGCCAAGTATGTCAATGAGGAGATGGGGGGCGTGCTCGGGGGCAGGCCAATCGAATTGGTAATAGAGGATGATTCGGGAACACCGGAAAAAGGTGTTGCCGCCTTCAGAAAGTTGGCAACAAAAGACAAAGTTGTAGCAGTGATGGGACAGTATCACAGTTCCGTCTGCACTGCTCTCGTTGATGTAGGAGCGGAATATGGAATCCCAACCTTTTCGACGGGAGCTTCTGCTTCAATAATTACCAAGAAGCACCAGGTAACCACGTTTAAGACCCACGTCATTGACTACGACAGGGCATCTACGTGGACGGATTTTATCACGAGTCAGCGATGGAAACGGATAGCGATATTGGCTGAAAACACGGACTACGGAGTTGGACTCTATGAGGCGACCAAACAAATAAAGGAAGAACGAGGCTTAAAAGATGTCGAGATAAACGGTATGGTTTTTGACAGAAAGGTAGCTGACTTGACTCCCCAGCTCTTAAAGCTGAAGGCATGGAAACCGGATATCCTGTTGAACATCGGTGTTGGCGACCCGACCTATCGTATTACGAAACAGGCCTACGATATCGGGCTCTTCCCACAGGTTCCAATGATGGGTGCACATGACTGGCCGGCAAGACCCGAATTCTGGAAAAACCTGGGGAAAATGGGTGAATACATGATGTTTATCAATTACTACCATCCCAAGATGGGCTTATCGCGTCTCGGCGAATGGCTAAAGCCAAGGTTTGAGAAAGAATACGGCGAGATACCGACCTACATGGCTTACAACGGTTTCGGACAAATCGTATTACTGGCCCAGGCGATCAATTTGGCTCAGTCCGATACTCCCAAGGATCTGACCAAATCCTTGGAAGACTGGGTCTATGTGTTTTGGGCAAAGGGTGATGTTGTTGACTTTGAGCGTTCAGCAGGTGCCAGATGGCATAACCACACATCCCCTTTGCAGATCGTTCAGTATACCAAGGCCAACCAACCTATTGAGGAGTCCACAATTCTCTGGCCTCCGATCATGAAAACCGGGGAGATTGCTTCTCCTTAGCCTTAAGGAACTGTGAGGACGGGCACCCAACGTCCTAAAGAAGGGGAGATGATTGAATGAGGGGGATGGGAAGGCATGATAAAGGCCATTCCATTCCCCTCGTTCTTTGATCTTCAGATGATATAATTCGAAATCTCTTTCTTGAAATGGGGTGGTCACAATCGACTCGACACTTCTCTCACAATACATCATATCGGGGGTAGTCATCGGCTTGATCTACTCTCTGATGGCCATGGGTATCACGTTCATCTACGGCATCATGAGGATAATCAACTGGTCCATGGGCGAGTTCTACATGATAGGGGGCTACTTGCAATATATCATCATTACCCATTTGCTCGGGGTTGAGGATTGGTATCTGGGTGTTCTCCTTTCCATGGTTGGGGTATTTCTCCTTGGAATGGTGGTTCAAGGGTTGTTGATCAAACCGATGTTTCAAGGCTCCGTGGAAAGGAGAACGGAGTATGCAACGATCGTCACCATTTCTCTGGGCGTACTCTTCACCAATGTGGCCGTCATAGGAGCAGGTCCTTTCATTTACTCCCCGCCGGGTTACTATCATGGCACCCGGATTATCACGTTGCCCGTCAGTGGAACCAGGTTCGTGGCTTTCATCGGCACGATCGTTCTCCTGTCCCTCTTCTACCTCTTCTTGAAGAAGACGTGGTGGGGTAGAGCCTTTCAAGGAGCAGCCCAGAACCGGATGGGTATCCAAACAGCGGGCATCGATGTTTTCAGGCTCGACCAAATCGCCTTTGGAATTGGAGTGGCTTTAGCCGCTGCTGCTGGCGCGCTCTTAGCCCCTGAGTTCTATTTACATCCTCGGTGTGGTAGTATCGCGACGATGAAGGGGTTTGAAATTATCGTAATCGGTGGGCTGGGTTCCATCCCCGGGGTGCTCTGTGCTGGCCTTCTCCTTGGGTTGATCGAAAGCCTTGGCGCCGTCTTCCTCAACCCCTCGTTCAGGGATGTTTATGGTTTTCTCTTCCTCTTGGCAATCCTCGCTATAAGGCCAACGGGTTTGTTCGAGGAGAGGGAGCGAGTGGCCTAGCCCTAAAGAGGGTATGGAATCTCTGTTCTGTTCCAAGGCCCGATAGCAAGGGGTCGTGATTGCTAAACAAAGCGTGGTTTTCATGAAAGAGATCAGTTATACAAAGATCACCGGGTTTAAATGGTATTCCCTCTCAATAGCTGCATTATTATTACTAGTTGCCCTTTTACCTTTTTCCACAGGTCAATACTATCTGCAGGTTTTTACCGTTGCTTTCTACTACGTAATTCTTGCCTCCAGTTGGAATTTGCTCGCGGGCTATACGGGACAGTTCTCATTGGCTCACCATGCCTTTGCAGCTATCGGAGGCTATACCTCAGCTCTCTTGGTAACCAATTTCGGACTCCCAATCTGGTTGGGTATTCTGGCTGCACCGTTGAGCAGCGCGCTCATGGGTTTCATCTTAGGTATGTTGTGTCTGAGAATGCGCGCAATATATCTGGCTATTGCCACCTGGGCGTTTGCGGAATCAGTACGCATTACTATTTCCATGACATACGAAATAACACGAGGCGATTTGGGGCTAGCCGTTCCTAAGCTCTTTGTGGGAAAAGGACAGGGGGTCGCTTACTACTACCTCTTCCTGGGCTTGGCTGCGGTGACTGTTCTCATGATCATGTTCATCATACGTTCAAAAATGGGCTATTACCTGAGGGCAATTCGTAACGACGAGATGGTTGCACGGGTAATGGGAATAAATACAACGCGCTGGAAGATACTTGCATTCATGTTGTCAAGTGGTATTGCTGGCATCGCAGGGGCATTCTACGGTCATTACAACGGACTCCTCACCCCCGTAATGATTGATTTCAACGAGATGGCCTTTATCGTTATCATGGTAGTCATTGGAGGTATCCGCAGTATCGCAGGGCCGCTAATTGGGGCGATACTTATAGAATTGCTCACCGAAACATTCCGGGAATTCGGCGAGATCCGTATGGTCGTCTTCGCCTTGGCAGTCATCGCGATTGCACGACTGTATAATGAAGGGGCCATGGGAACGATAAGGCAGTTCACTCAGTGGATCTCAAGAAGAAAGCAGGCACGGGAAGGAGTGAACTAATGGAAAAAGAGAATAATGAGCTTCTGCGTACCGAGAACCTGACGAAGGATTTCGGGAAGCTGAGAGCCGTGGATAATCTCTCATTAAGCCTTGAGAAAGGGGAGATTCGAGGTCTTATTGGACCGAATGGATCCGGAAAGACAACCGTGGTAAACTTGATTACCGGTGTTTATAGGCCGACCAGCGGGGGGGTCTATTTCTCTGGCAGACGGATTGACCGATTATCACCGGATAATATCACCCATGAGGGTATCATGCGCACCTTCCAGGTGGCCCGTGTGTTTGCGGACATGAGCGTTCTTGAAAACATGCTCATTCCGGCGTTTACTCAGGGCACGAGCAGGCGGGAAGCTCGTCATCGGGCTCAAGAACTTCTCGATTTTTGTCTGTTGGGTAAATTGAGCAATGAACCTACCAGGAATCTCTCTGGGGGGCAAACCATGTTACTCCAGATTGTCCGAGGTTTTATGAGACAGCCGCTTAAACTCTATTTGCTCGATGAGCCCTTTGCCGGAGTTCACCCTGCCATCAAGGATGTCATAATAAACACCATCCAAAAAATGAATCGAGAAGAAGGCGTAACGTTTCTGATTGTGTCTCATGAACTTACTACCATTCGCCGTTTATGCAGCCGAATATCGGTTCTTCATGGAGGAGGAGTCATCTCTGAGGGAACTATGAGGGAGGTTGCTAATGATCCCAGGGTAATTGATTCTTATCTTGGGGGTTAGATATGGCTTCCAAATTGTCCGTTCAAGGAGTAACCTCTGGCTATGTGAAGGGGATCGATATCGTAAACGACGTTTCTCTTGAGATACAAGAGGACGCGATAACCGGAATTATCGGCCCGAATGGAGCCGGAAAATCGACCTTGCTGAAAACCATTTTCGGATTTCTCCATCCCAGCCAAGGAAAGATGGTCTTTAACGGGCAGGAAATCCAGACTCTCTCTCCCTTTAAGTTAAAGCAGTTGGGGATATGCTATGTACCACAAGACATAAATACTTTCCCTCGACTAACCGTTGAGGAAAACTTAATGTTGGGGGCCTGGACTTTCAAAAGGCAGCGCACATTGCTCAAGCAAAGGTTAGGAGAAATCTACGATTTTTTCCCGGTTCTCGGGGCAAAGAGAGGTGAGAAAGCCACTTTCCTGAGCGGCGGAGAATTACAGATGCTCGCCATCGGAAAGGAAGTTATGACAACCCCCGAACTTCTCTTGGTGGATGAGCCCTCTGCTGGCCTGGCTCCTATGCTGGTCTCGGAGATTTACGCCTTTTTGGAGCGGGTTAGAGAACAGGGAGTGACAATCTTTCTCGTTGATCAAAACATTACCAAGGCCGTCGAGGTTTCTGACTACATGTATCTTTTGGAAATGGGTAAAATTAAGAAACAGGGGCCCAAGGAGGATTTTGAAGAAAATATTCGGGACATCATCAAAGATTCTCTTATACCCGAGTAAATGCATAAACCTATCGGATTGTTTGCAAGCCATTGAAAGTCGGCCACAGGTGGATTTCTTCCAACCTTTACCGATGCACAAAGGATAAAGCGAACTGAGGTTAACATTTGGAAAAGACGGGAAAAATGAAAAAGACGGCTGATATCGTGATCATCGGTGGTGGGATTATAGGAGTCAGCATTGCCTACTATCTGGGAAAGATGGGGGCAAAAAATGTCGTTCTCCTCGAAAAAGATCGGATCGGCGAGGGCTCTACCGGACTCTGTGCAGGGGGAATCCGAAGACAGTGGACCACTGAAGTCAACATGCACTTTTCCCTGGAGGCTTTTGAAATATACCAGAACTTTAAGGATGAATTTGGTGTCGATCCCGAGTTTCATCAAATTGGATATCTCTTTTTGGCGACGAGCCAGGAAGAACTCGAGCTCTTCAAAGAAAATGTGGAATTTCAAAACCGTTTCGGGGTCCCCTCTCAGGTCCTTACCCGTGAGGAAGTCAAGAACGGGTGGCCCTTTCTGAATACCGAGGATGTTTTTGGAGGAGCGTTCTGTGACATGGACGGGTATGCGGGGCCCTACGAAGTAACCGAGGGCATCGCCAGAGGGGCCAGACGTCATGGCGTCGAAATTCTTGAGAATACAGAGGTTACGTCCATTGAGGTGGAAAGAGATCGCATCGTCTCGGTCACCACGAAAGTGGGAAGGGTGGAGACGCCCATCGTCGTCAATGCCGCGGGCCCCTATGCGGCCAATGTCGGGAGAATGGCGGGGATAGAAATCCCGGTGAAACCCATCCGCCGTCAACTCTTCGTAACGGATGCCTTTCACTTGATTCCGCCCTCCGTTCCCCTCACCATTGACCAGAAGCAAAACTTCTATTTTCGGAGGGAGGGAGAGGCAGTTCTGTTTTCCGGGTCCCAAGACGAAGAATCCAGTTTCAACTTGTCCACGGATTTTGATTCAATGGTTGAGACGGCGGAAAAGGCCATCCACCGTGCCCCTGTTTTTGAAGAGACGAATATCGCGAGGGGATGGGCGGGGCTTTACGAGATATCACCTGACAACCATGCCATCTTAGGTAAGGTTCCGGAAGTGGAAGGATTGTTCTTGGCCAATGGATTCAGTGGTCATGGCTTTCAACATGGGCCGGCTGTGGGCATGGTCATGGCTGAACTCATCTTGAATGGGAGGGCAGAGACAATCAACATCGATCCATTGGCCCTTGGGCGTTTCAAAGAGGGAAGAACGATAAAAGAGTCGCTGACCGCCTTCAGGGATTGAATGCTGCCCAAACCAATCGTCTTATTTCCCTTACTATTCTCCAGCAAGCTATCGGCCAACTTCATCGGATCGGTCCATTCTCATTATGCTTTTTCTCTTTCAATCATGGGTCACTTTGGAGAGAAAGGAGGCCACAAATGACGAAAGTGGTGGGAGGTAAGAATATATTCGGACATTCTATAGGAATTCTGATGTTGGAATCGAGATTTCCAAGGATACCGGGTGATGTGGGCAATGCAACGACCTGGGACTTTCCCGTCCTCTACAAAGTCGTCAAAAATGCCACACCAGACGCCGTCGTGAGAAAAGGAGACAGGGGCTTATTGCCGTCTTTCGTCAAAGGAGCACAGGAACTGGAAAAAGAAGGCGTGAGAGCCATCACGACAAACTGCGGGTTTCTCGCGATCTTTCACCAGGAGATGGCCGCAGCGGTGAACGTCCCGGTCTTTACCTCCAGTCTGATGCAAGTCCCGTTGGTATATGCCATGCTGAAACCATCTCAAAAGGTTGGAATAATAACCATTCACGCCACGTCTCTAACCCAAAGGCACCTCTCGTCCGTACGTGCCGACAAGGTGCCCCACGTTATCCTGGGTACGGAAGGGGAAGAGGAATTCTCGCGGGTGATTCTCGATGATGAGATGGAACTCGATGTGGAGAAATCAAGAGAAGAACTGGTCAGCGTTGCAAGAAGAATGATATCAGACCACCCGGAGGTAGGCGCCATCGTATTGGAGTGCACGAACATGACGCCCTATGGAGCTGCCATTCAGCAAGAAACCGGGCTGCCCGTATTCGACATATACACCCTCGTGAACATGGTCTATCAAGCAGTAGTCAGAAAGGAATTTTCAGGGTACATGTGAAGGCGAAAATAGGGGAACCGATATGACGCATGACATTGTTATTCCGGATGATTTCCCCACGGCCATCTCGGGGACGAAAGCAGAGGAGAAATTGCGCACCATTGGAAAAGTTCAAATCTATTCCCACAAGGCTGAGACACAGGAAGAACTCATAGAAAGGATCAAAGCATGCAAGGCGGTCATTAATATCCGGGCTTACAGTCATTTTACCCAACAGGTTCTCGCTTCCTGCCCACATTTGAGGTTGATATCCATCTGGGGGACGGGAACGGATAATGTGGATCTCGCATCAGCACGGGAACTCAGCATCACCGTCGCCAATACACCGGGAGCCAATGCCCTGTCTGTAGCCGAGCATACCATCGCTATTCTCCTCGCTTTGGCCCGCCAGCTTCCCCGTCTGGATCGGGAAGTCCGGTCAGGGAACTGGCCCAGGGTAGAGATGGTTCAGCTCAGCGGTAAGGTTTTGGGCCTGTTCGGTCTGGGAGTGATCGGAAGGCATGTCGCGCGGATGGCCAGGGGGTTGGGTATGGATGTGATCGCATGGACGCATCATCCATCTCCAGAAAGAGCAGAGGAAAGCAACGTGCGGTTCCTCTCCAAAGAGGCTTTGTTAAAAAGCGCCGACGTTGTGAGCCTTCATCTCAGGTTGAACGATGAGACCAGAGGGTTTTTGAAAAAAAAGGATTTTGATTTGATGAAGCCGAATGTCTTTTTTGTGAATACCGCCCGAGCGCGCCTGGTTGAGCCCGGTGCACTCGAGGAGGCTCTGCGGTCAAAAAAGATTGCCGGAGCTGCTCTGGACGTCTATGACCAAGAGCCCCTTCCTCCTGGGGATCCGCTGACGACCCTGCCGAATGTGGTATTGACCCCCCACAATTCGGGGATGACTCCCGAGGCAACCATTATGGGGCTGATGATGGCAGTGGAAAACGTCGAGACGTTTTTAGCAGGCAGAGAGATCGATCCATCCTGCCTGGTGGTTAGGGGAAGCCGTTGAAACCCGTCGCTGTTCAAGTAACCCTAACCATCGTTTATGCAGAGAAATATCCGCTCAATCCGATAGGCAGAGAAAACTAAGGTTCATTGACTCAGTGTGAGATGGATCGCCAGTAGGTGTGGAAGAATCGTACAATCGCACATTTTGCTATGTAAAGGGAAAGATTGGGAAAAGTCGATAAAAATCCCCATCCTGGTTTTTTCTTGTAAACACTGTCCTATCCTGCTAATATAGGCTCACAAAGTGGGCCAAGCCTCGCATCAAGGTTTGAGGACAAATGAAGAGTTGACGCGCACGCATAATCCATTCCGATCGCAAGGGGTTGGTATTGGAAGAAGAAAGAAGGGATTCTGAGAGGATCAAGGTCGAAACCCCAGTTTCATTTGAGATCGGCAAGAATACCTTTTTCGGGACAATGGGCAATCTAGGCGATGATGGCGTGATGATCGAGTCATCCCGGGCGCCTGGGAATGTTCGTAAGGTTTTCAAGGCTTTCCTTAAGACCGATGAGTGTCCAATAAAGGTGAACTACTCCATCAAGGGCAAGTCATTTTCGAGGTCCGGCAGGATAAAGCACTACCATTTGGATTTTTCCGGGGTTCAATCAGCTTGCCGTTTTTCTTTTGGAGTGTGGATTCCCAAGTTGAAGTTAAGAGACGAAAGGGAACTTTAAGTAACGCCCAACCACCCAATACAAAAGAAATCGTCACCATCCCGATAAGATTGGTCTCCCAATCACCCTGCGGGTTCCATTAACGGCCTCATAACTTCCCACCGAAAAGACTTGGCCTTATACTGACTATACCTACGATCCGATCTCACAAACACTCAAACAGAGAAGTGGAAACGCCATGACGGGTAGCAGATGTTTTTCAGTTCTTGCGATGGGACGGGGAACTGAGGGGAGGGAAATTCTCGATTAATAGAGTCCCGGATACCTCAATTCGAAGGCATCCTTAATCAGGTTGATCCTTTCACCCCCCGGGGAAAGGGTGACGCCGATGACGTCGAAGCGGGCCTCAATATCATGGAGATGTTTCTGGTTGAGGTATGCCAGCGCAACCTGTGATAGCTTACGCTGCTTGTAGACATTCACCGCGATTTCAGGGGGACCATAGGTCTTGCCTGATAGTGTCTTCACCTCGATGAAACAGAGGGTCTTTCTATCAAGGGCAATAATATCCATCTCGCCCAACGGGCAGGTGAAATTGCGCTCCAGGATCTTATATCCCCTCTTCTCGAGATGTTGAGCCGCTGCATCTTCTCCTCGCTTACCAACTTCCCTCCTGCCCCCTTCCATCTTGCAGATCTCCCGCCTCAAGTCGGTCCCATTGGCCCTTTAACACCCTTGAAGGTCATCCGGTGAAGTTCACAGTATCCAAATCTTCTGATCGCCTCCAAATGCTCCCGCGTTCCGTAGCCCTTATGTTTGGCGAAATTGTATTGAGGGTATCTCTCATGGTATTCTATCATCATCCGGTCTCGTGTCACTTTGGCAACGATGGATGCGGCTGCGATGGAAATGCTAATGGCATCTCCCCGCCTGATGAGACGCTGGGGGATGTGGATGGAAGGACCATGTATGCCATCCACGAGGAGATAATCGGGAGGGAGAGACAACCTTCCTACGGCCATTTCCATGGCCTTCAAGGTTGCCTGAAGGATATTTGTCCGGTCAATTTCACCCTGATCCACCACCCCGATGCCCACGGAACGGGAAGCAGAGAGAACTTTAGCGTATAGCTCCTCCCTCATTTTGGGGGACAACTTCTTGGAGTCGGTGATTTTCTCATCAATCCATCCCCTCGAGAAAATCACGGCTGCCGCGACAACGGGCCCGGCCAAGGGTCCCCTGCCAGCCTCATCAATTCCGGCGATATTTCTGTAGCCGGCCCTGTAGCATTGACCTTCGAAGAAGTCCATGGCCTGGTGGGGAAGGTGCCCAAAGGTGAGTTGCTCACATCGCCTGGCGACCATAGAGTGATCCCATCATGGAGTTTGCTTCTTCGTCTTTATGCGGGCTGCTTTCCCCTTCAACTGTCTCAAATAGTAAAGTCTTGCCCTTCGAACCCTTCCGCGGTTTACGATCTCTATCTTTTCGATCCTCGGGGAATGATGGGGAAAGATCCTCTCCACGCCGATTCCATAGGAGACCTTTCTCACGGTGAAAGTTGCTCCAACACCTCCCTTTCTCTTCCTGATGACCAGGCCCTCGAAGACCTGTATCCGCTCCTTTTCCCCCTCCACGATCTTGAAATGTACCTTTACCGTATCCCCGACGGTGAAATCGGGCAGATCCATCCTCATCTGTTCCTTCTCAATCGTTTCCATGAAATCCATCTTCTCCTCCTTCTATCTGCCCTATCCGCTACCCAGAAGTCGATCTAGGATAATAGCCGCAGCGGAGCGGACGGAGAGGTGGTTGTAATGAGAACCCTCAATGGGGGCCAAGATATAGTCGGCATCTCGAATGACCTCTTCCGTCAAGCCCCAACCGGTACCAAATAATAACAGAAATGGCTGCGAGGCTTCCAACAACATCTCCCTAAGCTGATGGTAGCCGATATTTCCCCGGTGCGACCGAGCCCCGGTGGCAACGACCCGCACCCCTGAGTTCCAATGCCGGGATATGTCCCCAACGACCCCCTCCGTCGATTCCTCCACCTTCACCAAAGAGAGCGCAGCCTGTCTGGTAGGATTATACGTAGCCCCCCTCCCCTCAACCCAGTGCCGAAGAAGCCTTCGAACTAGCTGGCCCTGGGATTCCAGAGGGGTAATGACATAGAAGCCTTTCACGTCAAAGGTTTTCGCGGACCTGGCGATATCGTGGATATCCACCGTGGTTACAGCAGTGGCGACGATATTTCCCTTCCTATCATAAACAGGGTAATGGACTAGGCCAATGTATATATTGCCGTTGTTAATAATTTCTTCGGGCTCCTCAATTATCCTTTATCTTCCTCTCCCCCCTCTTTATCTCCTCCAAGAGGACGAGGTCCCCTTCCGAGAGGTCCACCTTTTCCAGAAGATCGGCGCGCCGCATCAAAGTCCTCTTCAATGCCTCCTTCCTTCTCCAATGAGTAATCTGCTGATGATTTCCCGATATCAACACTTCAGGAACCCTCTTTCCTCGAAAAACTCGAGGCCGCGTGTATTGGGGATATTCCAGCAGAGAATTGGCAAAGGATTCCTCCAAGACGGATACCCCCGAGCCCAACACTCCCGGCACGAAACGGGAAACGGCATCAATAACGACCATAACGGCCAACTCCCCCCCCATCAGAATATAATCCCCGATGGAGATCTCGTCATCGACGTACTCCCTCACCCGCTCATCTACCCCCTCGTACCGTCCACAGACGAAAAGGAGATGGTCGTATTGACTGAGCCTCTTCGCCTGGTTGTGATCGAAGGGCATCCCCTGTGGAGTCATCAAGATTACCCTCGGTGAACCATTGGTGGATTTGAGATGCTCAATGCCCTCCACGATGGGTCCGGCTTTCATAACCATGCCACTTCCCCCCCCATAGGGAGAGTCGTCGACAACGCGATGTCTGTCCCTGGTGAAATCGCGAATATTAAAGACACTGACCCTGATAACCCCCCTATCAATAGCCTTCTTAAATACGCTTGATGCGAGGGGAGATTGGAACATTTCCGGGAAGAGAGTGAGAATATCGAAGCGGATCATTCTTCCAACAGTCCCTCTATGGGGTGGATCACCATTTGCCCCTTTTCCCTGTCTACCCGTACGATTACCTCTTCAGTGGCCGGAATCAGCCATTCCCTCCCACTCCCCTGAACGAGATAAACATCGTTGCTTTTCGTGGGTAGTATTGTTTCCACCCTGCCCAGCGATCTGCCCTCATCGGTAACAACATCCATTCCGATGATTTCATACCAATAATATTCACCTTCTCCCGGGGGAGGAAGGGTTTTCCTCTTTACCAAAACCGATGCGCCGATCAGTTTCTTCACATCGGCAGTTCCCTCACACCCCTTCAATCGGGCAGAGATGAATTTCTTGTGAATTTTCGGCTCTTGAATCTCATAGGGCTGCACTTGGCCATCCCTGTCTTCCAAATAGACCTTCCGGTATGACAAGAAATCAGACCGCGTCTCGTTGTAATAGTGGATTCTGAGTTTACCCTTTATTCCATGGAGTCCCGAAACCCTCCCGATGATGATGTACTCGCCTTTCATTGGGATTTACTCGATGATCTCCAAAACGGAATGTCTTTTTATCTTCGTCGATGCGGCACTCAGGATCGTCCTTATAGCCCGAGCCGTCCTGCCCTGCTTACCGATCACCTTGCCCAAATCCTCTTTGGCTACGGTCAACTCGATGACCGAGGTCCTCTCCCCTTCAACTTCCGACACCTTCACTTGATCTGGGTTGTCCACGAGAGCTTTGGCGATGTATTCGATTAACTCTTTCATTCCACCCCTCCCCCTTGAATTGGATTGAGTTCGCAGCGGTAGCCATCGGAGAGCCACGAAACTTCCACCTCCCTACGCCAGTTCTTTTAAGACCCCAGATTGCCTTAACAGGTTTCTGACCGTCTTGCTGGGCTGGGCACCCTTCTTATACCACTCCATCGCCCGGTCTTCCATGATATGGACTTCAGCAGGATCCTTATTGGGATCATACGTTCCGATCTTCTCGATAAACCGACCATCTCTCGGGAAACGAGAATCCGCGACGACAATTCGATAAAATGGATTTTTCTTGCTACCAAAGCGAGCCAGCCTCATGACGATACCCATCTTTTGCATCACCTCCCCTGGTTTTCCACGGTAAGTTAAATCCGCAACATCTTATAAAGCTCTTTCGTTCCTCCTCTTCTCAACCTCTTCATCACCTGGAGTATGTGCGTGTATTGTTTGAGAAGTCTGTTAACGTCTTGAACCGTTGTTCCACTTCCCTTAGCTATCCTTAATCGCCTGCTTCCGTTGAGGATGCCATGATTCCTTCGCTCTTTGTGAGTCATGGAATTGATAATGGCCTCGATCTTCACCAGTTCTCGCTCCTGAAGTTGAATTCCCTCCAGGCCTTTCATCCCCCCAATCCCGGGAATCATATTCAGGATGCTCTCAATGGATCCCATCTTCTTGATCCGCCGAATTTGGTCCCGGAAATCCTCCAGGGTAAAGGCCTCTTTTCTCAGCTTTCTTTCCAATTCCTCGGCCTTCTGCTCATTGAAGGAGGCCTGAGCTTTTTCGATCAACGAAAGGACATCCCCCATTCCCAGGATTCGAGAGGCCATACGGTCGGGGTGAAACACCTCTAATGCGTCCAGTTTTTCCCCGGTGCCGATGAATTTTATGGGTTTCCCCGTCACTCCCTTGATGGAGAGGGCAGCACCTCCCCTTGCATCACCCTCCATTTTGGTGAGGACAACCCCGTCAATGTCCAGGGCATCGCTAAAGGCCTTGGCGATATTGACCGCATCTTGACCCGTCATGGCGTCGGCCACCAATAGGATCTCCTTGGGGGACAATTGACCCTTTATCTCCCGAAGCTCTTCCATCAACGGTTCGTCGATATGAAGTCGACCGGCGGTATCGACAAACATGAGGTCATAACCCGCTGCCATAGCCTTCTGCCTCGCCCGTTGGCAGATCTCCAGAGGGCTTTCCTCTGGATTGGATTCATAAAACTCTATCCCCGATTCCTTCGCCAAAAGCTGAAGCTGCTCAATAGCTGCTGGCCTATAAACGTCGGCTGGCACCAGGTAGGGAAATCGGTTTTTCTCCTTGAAGTATACAGCCAACTTGGCGGCTGTCGTCGTCTTTCCGCAGCCATGAAGACCAACCAGCATAACGGAGATGGGGGACTGCCCCGATAGATGGATTTTTGGCTCCCCATCCCCCATCAAGGATGCCAGCTCCTGGTGAACGATCTTGATCACCTGCTGGGCAGGAGTTAAACTCGCCATGACCTCATGACCGATGGCCCGTGAATAGATGGAGTCGATGAACTCCTTGACCACCTTGAAATGAACATCGCCCTCCAATAGGGCGAGCCTCACCTCCCTCAGGGCCGCCTTGATATCTCCTTCATTCAGCTTGCCGTGGCCCTTAAGCCTCTTAAAAACCCCTTGTAACTTCTCCGACAGATTATCGAACATCGCTGCCTGCAATTAGTGAGAGATAGAGGTCACCTTAATTCTAACAAATTATAAATTTTATTGAAATTACTTATATTTGTCAATGTGCTCCCATTCGAAGCCTCGTGATTTCTTTGAGTCTACTCAATCTCTTCGGTTTGTCTGGTTTATCTGGTTCGTTTGGTTTGTCTGGTTTATCTGGTTTATTGGGTTTATCGAGTTTCAGGAGAAAACCTTGTCCCGAGCCCAATGTGTTGGAGAAGGGTCATTTCGGAAGCATTGAAGCGAAGCGACAGTGAAATCCCCTTAGGATGCCAGAAAATAAATCAAGCCATAGAAAAATAAGAAGATCAAGGCCAACAGGATTCCCAAACCCATAGGTCCTCGATAGGTGTTTTCATTGTAAGCCATTCCCTTTATCTCGCGAAGCCTCGATCGGATGTGCTCAAGTTCCCTCTTTCTGTTTTGGGAGATTTCGGCATTGTATTTGAGGATCTGGGCAGTCATCAGGTGAACGTACTGTTTGGTTATTGCGGGTATTGAAATGGGATTTCTGCTCAAACTGGCAATGGAGGTTACCTCTCTGGAGAGAAAGGCCTGTGCCTTTACCCGGAAGCCATTCAACGGTACCATGCACAACCACACAATACCCCGGCATGTCATGCGATAGAAATAGTCAAAATCGAGAACTATTCCCGCGTGAGGTGAAAAGGCAGCTTTGGCCGCCATAAATACCCAACCAGCCAGGAGGAAAAGCTGGAGGACCCCCACCACGTGGGATGGGGTATAGGGATGATAGTAAACCCTGTGGTAGGGTAGCACGGAGAACAGTACCCTGGGATACACTCCGATGAAAACACACAGAAAGGCGGTTAAAATCATTGCCAGCTGCATGTTAAAGGGTGCTTCTTTGGCCCTTATCCCTTCATTGTGCACAAAGAAGGTAAAGTAGCAGAGCTTCGTAAAGGAGAGAAATGTTCCCACGGAAGCCAGGATCAACATGAGTTCCAAGATGGGCTTACCTACCCCCGCCGCAGAGGAAATGACCATCCCTTTACTCACAAATCCATTGAATCCCGGTCCTCCGGATATAGAAAGGGAGGCTATAATGCAGGCGATACAGGTGACAGGCATCAGCTTAGCTAACCCTCCCAGTTCAGTGAGCTTCCTCTTTCCGGTCATATAGATTACCGAACCCATACACATGAATAAGAGCGACTTGTACAGGATATTGTTTACGAGATGGGCTATTCCGCCATTTACCCCTAGAGCAGTTCCCACTCCTATCCCTGCCACCATGTATCCCACCTGGCTTATGATGTGATAGGAAAGGAGTTTCCTGGTATCATTTTGGAGCAGCGCGTATAGAACACCGTAAACCGCCATAATTCCACCCATATAGGCCACGACATCAGCGCCCGAAAAACATCTGGCCAGTACATAAACTCCTGTCTTGGTCGTATAAACTGAGAGAAATACGCTTCCCGTGACGGTCCCCTGGGGGTAGGAGTCTGGTAACCAGGTGTGAAGGGGAATGAAGGCGGCATTTAACCCGAACCCGATGAGTATAAAAAGAGAGCCCAAATCACTCTCCAAGGGACCCACCGCGGTGAATCCCTGGGAAACGATATGGATGATAATGCCAGTTAACAGGGAACACCCACCAAATATGTGCATAAAAACATATCTGAACCCGGCATCCAAAGATTCTTTTTCCCGCCGATACCATATGAGAAATACCGAGGTGACGGCCATGATTTCCCAAAAGGCAAACAGGCTGAAGTAATCCCCAGCAAACACCACCCCCAAGGAACCTCCCACATAGAGGAAGGCAGCTACATGCTGACCGTCTTCCTTTACATGCAGGGAGTAGAGTATGGCCAAAAATCCTATGATGACGAAAATATATCCAATTGCCAAGCTCAGCCTATCTACCTGAGCAAAGACCAGATCATATCCCAGGAAGCGATACACCCAACTGGTGCCTGGTTCCAAATACAACAGGTCGATAAAAGCCGTTACGGAAACCAGAATAAGGTAGGGTTGCTTCAGGTTTCCCCTCAACCTCAGAAGGGGGATGAGCATTGCCCCCAGGATGAATATAAAGGCAGGAGGTACGGGCTTAATCATAGAAATCTTCCCTGCGAGAGGCGAAAGAACTCACTATCTTGGTTGCCACCAACAGCAAAAGAGCCCCGAGAACTCCAAAAATTGCATCCACTGATGGAATTCTATGCCACAAGTAGACGGCATGTTCGTGTTCGGTAAAGAACCCCGCAGGGATAAAGACAATAACCAGTATCACAAATAGCCTCTTAAGATACCTCACCATCTTAGCCAATCCCCAAAATGCTTTTCGCCGCAAGGGTAGCTACCTGGAAGAAATGGAAAAAGGCATCAGGGGCAATCCCCAGTATTATCGATATGATCGCACATACGGTCAAAGGAATTACCATGAGCATCGACGCCTCATTAAAGCCTGAATTTCCTTGCTCCTTAGGTCTATTGAAGAAGGACCTGTATATGATAGGAAAGAAGTACGCTATGTCCAACAGGGCACTAGTGAGCAACACAAACAGAAACACGATCTCTTTGGCCTCAAGGGAACCGAGACAGAGATACCATTTACTGATGAATCCCACCAATGGGGGGGTTCCGGCAATGCCCATCGCCCCTATGGCGAATGATCCCATGGTTAGAGGCATCATTCTTCCTATGCCGTCTAACTCGCTCACATTTTCCTTGTGGGTCTTCACGGATATGGCCCCGGCAACGAAAAAGAGGGTAATCTTCATAAAGCCATGGCCGGCGATATGGAATATCCCGCCAGTTATGGCGCTTGGAGAGAGCAAGGCTGCCCCCATGATGATAATTGCCAGGTTATTTATGGTAGAGAAGGCCAACCGTCTCTTCAGGTTATCCTGGGCGAGGGCGAGCATGCCCGACACGATTACGGTGAAAGCTGCAAAATAGGCCAGTATGAGCCAAAGGTTAAGGTCGGAGAGTAGTTGTGGCCCGAATACGTAGAGGACAACCCGCAACACACAGAATACTCCTGCCTTAACCACAGCCACCGCGTGGAGTAGGGCACTGACTGGGGTGGGTGCGACCATGGCGGTAGGAAGCCATTCGTGGATGGGCATAAGTGCTGCCTTAGTCCCAAAACCGAGGATAAAGGTAGCAAAGAGGAGGCGGAGGATACTGTTTGAACCGTGTCCTCGGAGAAAGCCCCCACCCACGAAATCGAGAGTCCCCGTCAGGTGATAGGTGAGTCCCATAGAGAAAAACACGAGGGCAGCACCGGTTAGGAGGTAGGCCAAATATTTCCTTCCCCCCCTTATGGCCTCTGGCGTCTCCTTATGGGCTACAAGGGGGAAGGTGGCAATCGTCAATATCTCGTAGAAGATGAACAGGGTGAGTAAGTTCCCGGCAAAGGCAACACCCAGGGCCCCATTGAGGGCAAAGGCGAAACAGAAGAAATATCTGGTCTGGGCGTGGGCTTTGAGGCCCCTCATATAACCTATGGAGTAGATGGAGGTTGCAATCCACAGCACAGATGCCAGGGTCGCAAAGAAGATACCAAAGGCGTCTACCCTGAATTGCAACGCAATTCCAGGCGAGAGACTGATAATGGTACATTCAATGACCTTTCCCGCTAATAAGGTGGGGATCATGGAGGCGACGATGGAGAATTTGGTCAGGGAAGCCAGGATGGTCCATAGCTCTCTCATGTTTCTCCGCCTTTCCCCGGTGAGCAGAATGAGAAAAGCCGCAAGGGCGGAAACCGCAATAGCTAGGAGTGGCCGTATGGAGGGCACTACTTCCACGCATCAATCCCCAATCTCTTAAAGGTCTCCTGGAACAGCGAACCGAATGATGTTAGAAACAATCTCGCCACTCAAGATCCCCAGTGACAGTATCCCTGCGGCCACCACGAGTATGGGAATAAGCATGCTGAGAGGGGCCTCATCTCGAGAAGTTTCCTCATGGATCCCTCCGTTATGGGCATACCGAGCGGGCTCAAAGTATACATTCTCTATGACCCTGAAGAAAAGTATGGCGTTGAGCAGGCTACTTATCAGCAGAATGGCTGCAAAAAGCCACCGGTTAGCATTGATTGCCCCTAGCACGAGGTACCATTTGCTGAAGAATCCACAGGTGGGCGGTATTCCTATGACGGAAAGGGCGGTTACCGTAAAGGCAGCCATGGTAATGGGCATTTTCCTGTGAAGCCATCTCAATTGATGGATATTCCGAAGCCCTCCCTTATACACTATTGCTCCTACCACCAGAAAGAGGCCTGCCATCATCAAGGCGTCATTGAGGATATGAAGGATGGCTCCTGTAAGACCAGCCCTGTTAGCCAGCCCCACACCCAATGTGATGTAACCTACCTCGGCAATGAGAACATAGGCTAGCATCCTCTTGAGATCGGTTTGGCCCAGTGCCAGTATACAGCCGAAAAGAATGGCTACGATAGCCACCCAGCTAAGAATGGCGGTTGCCGGAATTAATTCCAGGGAGAAATAAGGCTTAAATACCGTAAAGACAATCCTTATCATTACGTATGCCCCTACTTTGGTCATCAGGGGAGCAACTAGAGCGGTTACCGCTGAAGGGGCATAGGTATAGGCATCTGGGAGCCATACATGCAGGGGGAAAAGCGCCATCTTTAAGCCCACCCCCACGATAAAGAAGGCAAAGGCCATCAATACTACCTTTGAATGATAGAGATCGGGTAATATCTGGGATAGGTCCCCCATATTAAGCGAACCAGTAACGACGTAGAGGTATCCTACGCTCAGTAAATAGAAGCAGGCGCCGATGGTCCCATAGATCATATAGTTAAAACTGGCGAAGGGTGCCCCATCTTCTCCTATAGCGATAAGGGCATAGCCGGCTAGAGATGCAATCTCCAAAAATACATAGAGATTGAACATATCACCGGTGACCACTATTCCTAAAAGGCCCGTCACGTGCAGGAGAAAAAGGCAATAGAAGTAGACAATCTTCTCAGGCAATTCCTGTTCAACGTTTCTCTTTGATCCTATAGCTATGATAAGGCTGATGACCGATACGATAATGGCTACGAAGGCATTGAGGTGGTCTATGACATATTCAATGCCCCACGGTGGGGCCCAATTTCCCAGATAATAGTGAATGGTCCCCTGCCCCATAACCATTCGTAAAATGAAAATGGATGAAAACACGGAGAGAGAGAGTGCCCCGATAACCAGAGGATAGCAGAGGCCCTTTCTCCACCACCCAATAACAGGAACCAAAAAGGCGGATATCAAGGGAACGACTATGATCAGGATGGGGAATGGTGAAGTTGTCACTTGCGAAGCTCTAGAATTTCATCCTCTTCCAAGGTTTTATATCTCCTATAGAGCATTATTATGAGGGCCAAGGCTACTCCAAAGGTGCTTACCATAACCACTATGGCAGTGAGCATGAGTACGTGGGGCAATGGATTCACGTAGTGGACTGCATGGATGGCGTGCATTGCCCCTCCCTGTCCATGCTCCACAATCGGTATGGTTGCCCCTCGCTTGGCCCCGGTGGAGATGAAGTAGAGTATTATGGCGGTTTGAAAGATGTTCATCCCGACAATCTTCTTCACAAGGTTTCTCTTGCCTATCATGGCATAGAAACCTATCATCATAAGTACGATGTAAATCCAGTAGTGGTATTTGGTCAGAATGAATTCCACCTTATTCCAAGCCCTCCTCGTGCTCGCCTCTTGAGGCGAGATCAAGGAATATGGAAATCATGACCGCCATTACCGTAATCCCCACGCCGATCTCTATGCCCAATATACCCATTGAGCGAGCATCTATGGGATTTACCGGCAGAATACGGTACAGCTTGCTGTAATTGAGGTAACTTCCACCCAATACCAGGCATATTACTCCGATTCCCGAATATATGATCAGACCCAAGCTACAGAACACGGTATCCACCTTCTCGGTCATCCGCCTCTTTGCCTCGTTTATATCATAGGCCACGCATAAGAGGATGAAGCTAGCGCCCAAGATTACCCCTCCTTGGAAACCACCTCCCGGGCTATGGTGTCCATGGGTAATCACATAGAGGCCGTAGACCTGGATAAATGGTATAAGAATCCTGCCAACGGTCTGTACGATCACATCTTCAAGGTGCGATATCACTTTCGTCGCCTTCTTATGAGTAGGATGCATGCCATTGCTGCGGTGAAAATTACCGCAGTCTCTCCCAAGGTATCGTAGCCCCTATAGTCGGCAAGAACTGAAGTGACCATATTGGGCACCGCTGTTTCTTCCATGGCCTTTTCAATATACCTGGGTGAGACGTGAATGCTGGCGGGAGCATGGGGATCACCCCAATCAGGCATATCGACCGTGCCATAAATGAGGAGCACTCCGGTCGCACACACTGCAAGGAGTGCCAAAAGCTTCAATCCTTTGTCCTCCTCGTAGTGTGCAATACCGCTGCAATGAAGAAAACGGTGCTAACTCCAGCCCCTACCGATGCCTCGGTAAAGGCGACATCCACTGATCCCATCTCTGCCCAGAGCAGGCACATCAAGAAACTGTACACACCAAAGATGATGGCCGAGCTTAAGAGATCCTTTACCGTGATAGAAGCTAGAGCACAGATGACCACGAACACAAGGAGTATCAGGTCAAGTTGCCAGATCACGCTATTTCCTCCTCACCTGGACATCTACCACAGATTTTCCATCCTTGGTCCACGGCTTAACCTGAGAATCAAATGCCCCTCTCAACAGCGCATGGGTGGCTGTGGGACTGGTGAAGAAGACGAGACCGGCAATTAAGAGAATCTTCATGCTGGTCAATGAAAATCCGGTGTAAAGGGCTATACCCGTAAGGGAGAAAAGCGCCCCGAGGGTATCACATTTTCCAGTGGCATGCATTCTCGTATAAAAATCAGGGAAACGCAGAAGCCCGATGGTCCCCGAAAAAAAGAAGAAGGTTCCGGCTAAGATAAAGAGTACTGATAAGATGTACACTAGAGAACCCCCTTTCTTTGAAAGTATTTTGCCGCAGCAAGGGTGACAATAAAATTGAGCAAGGCATACACCAAGGAGATATCGACAAACATCTCGATTCTTCTGTAAATAACGCCTATGAAGGCTAAAATAATCAGGGTTTTGGTACCAATGACACTGGCGCCGATTAACCTGTTGAAGATACCTGGCCCCCATACCACCCTATAAAGGGAGAGCAAAACGAAAACGCCCAGTATCAGGCTGCTTATGAGAAAGAACCCTTCCACGCTAACCCTCCCGATGATCTTCCATGAATACGTGGGCCACCTTATCCTCCATCTCACCGGTCAAAAGATCCTCGCCGGTCTTCTTATCTATTGCATGCACGTAAAAGTTCCCCTCTTTAATAAGTACCGTGATGGTACCAGGAGTCAGGGTGATTGAGTTGCCAAAAGTCATCAGTGAAAGATCCTTCTTCAGTTTTGTTTTGAATCTCATGATATGGGGGTCTATAAGCATTGACATCCTTGGGTGAAGTGCCAAATAGGTCACATAGATACCGGCTACAAGGATCTGGTAGATATGCCATGGCAGGTATTGAACAAACCGGATGATTTGTGTATGCACCTTTTGGGTCTTTTTGCCCGTAAAAAGCAGATCATGGGAAGCATGGGCCACTATTGCACAGGCAATAATTCCCAAGGACAGGTGAAAATAGTCAAAACGCCCTGAGAGGACTATCCAGAAGACATATAAGATTACAAAAGTACCCGAAAAACCCATGGTAAAGCCGACAATATCAGAATGATGGTCAGATCGTCAAGGGATCACATTAGCAGCATCAAAACGAGGAGACGAGGCAACTCTCTCCCCGGTCACTTGGCTGATTCAGCTCCCGGTGGGGTAAATTCCTCCTCTGGGAGTTCCATCAACTCCTCCTTAGCCTCATCCGAAAACGTGCTATCGGGATAATTTCCTACCAAGTCAGTGAAAACCTTCCTCGCCAAATCAATCTCCCCTAGTCTCAGATGAGATTTTCCCAGATAAAAAAGGGCCTCGTCGAGCGCATCCACTTCCGGATAAAGCTTCAGCACGGCCTCGAACCTCGCCTTGGCCCCTTGATACTTCTTCTTCTTATAATAAAATCTAGCTACGTATAATTCCTTCCCAGCCAGTCTCTCTTTACATATCTTCACCTTTTCCCGTGCCTTCTCGGTTAAAACAGAAGGAGGATAATTGGCTATAAGGAATTCGAAATTTGACAATGCCTTTCTGGTGACCCCTTGATCCCGATCGAGGGATTTCATCTGTTTGAAATAGGATAACCCGATCTGGAAGACAACATATGGAATCTCTCCATGGAAGGGGTGAAACTTCTTAAATTCCTCGTAATGGCCAATGGCCTCCGTATATTCCTTCTTAAAGAAATAGCAATCAGCAATCTTCAATTCTGCCCAGGTATAATAGGGGTCCTCGCCGGGAAAGCTCCCCTTCAAGTCATTGAAGACCTCCAGCGCCCTATCATAAATTCTCTTTTTGTATAATGCCAATCCCTTCTCATAGAGGGCGGCTGCGGCGGGCTGCTTTTCTTCCCGTCCCCTCTTCTTCCACAGGCAGCCCCCGAGGAGTAAGGACAGTATAACGACGGTGCCTACGATCCTTTTCGAAGCAAGCATATAACACCTCTCGAGATGAGATTAAAGACTCCGCTTATTTTACTATATAAAGGAAGACACAAAGTCAACCCCATGACAACTGAAGCTTCCCGAGTTTCTAGAGAATCCCGTTGTGTATGAGCGTAATGTGCTGGAGAAGCGGGGTACCCGTACCCAAATTTACCGTTACCACCGCGGACGGTATCCTTGGATCCAATGGAGCGCCATTACGTGGACTCGCTTTTCCTTTTGTGGTATACACCTAAAGGGATCTTTTCTGGAGGCGAGGTATGATGCAAGACCTCGATGATGTTCTATGCAGGGGAGCTGGGGAACTGGGAGTGGACCTGTCCGAGGAGAAAGTAAATGCCCTTGAATTCTTCCTGGAGGAATTGATGAAGTGGAATCGAAAGATGAACCTCACCTCCGTCAGGAGTCACTTTGAAATCGTCGTCAAACACTTTCTTGATTCCCTGGCCGTCTCTCCATACCTCTCCCAAGGATCTTCCCTCCTGGATATAGGTTCCGGAGCTGGCTTTCCCTGTATTGTCCTCAAAATCTCTGATCCAAGCTTGAAGGTAACCTCCATCGATTCGTCTGAGAAAAAACTCGCGTTTCAGAGACACCTCATTCGGGAGTTGAGCCTGGAAGGTGTAGATACTGTTCACGCTCACCTCCCAGATCCAAGGGTTGCAGATAAATTCAACAAATCCTTCGATTATGCACTATCGAGGGCCTTTGGTAACCTGGAAACCCTCCTTCGACTAGGTCGCCCCTTCATCAAAGATGCGGGTGTCATTATCGCCATGAAAGGAAAGATGGGGGCGAGAGAGGCGGTAGAGGATAATAGCATAGCGCGATTGAATATGAAGCTTCAAAGGGTAATTTCATTCACCCTCCCCTTCATCGATGCCAGACGAACGCTTCTTTTCTTCGCCCGAAAGGAGTCCCGGCCGATGAAGCCCTGAGAAAGGGCTTCCGGTCCACACCGTGATGAGTTCATTCGGCATTTTTTTTCTTTTAAAAGTACCCACTTTATGCTATATTTCAGCTAAGTCACAAAATTAAAACTCCGAATAATTTAGAACAGTTATGATGAAATTTACGGACTAATCTTGGTATACGCTGGAAAAGCGGGTAAACAATTAAGAGATGACAAGGGTTATATGCATCGCCAACCAGAAGGGTGGTGTAGGTAAAACGACCACGGCAGTGAACCTATCGGCATCTATCGCCGCTGCAGAGAAAAGGACGCTCTTGGTCGATATCGATCCCCAAGCCAATTCCACCAGCGGGGTTGGATATCATAAGGACGAGATGAAGGAGAATATCTACCACATTCTCATCCGAGGTTACGGCTTGGATGAGATTATCAGGGAGACGGAAATACCCTATCTGGAGATCGCTACCTCAAACTCGGACCTCATCGGCGCTGAGGTTGAGTTGATCAATGAACTTGCCAGGGAGAGAAAGCTGGATACGGTCCTCCAGGCCGTGAAGGAGGTGTATGACTATATCTTCATCGATTGCCCCCCTTCCCTCGGTCTTTTGACCATCAATTCCCTCACTGCCTCTAACTCAGTAATTATACCTCTCCAATGTGAATACTATGCCATGGAAGGCTTATCCCAGCTTCTCAAAACGATTCGTCTAATAAAGCGTTACCTAAACCCTGAGCTGGAGATTGAGGGGATTTTATTGACGATGTTCGATGTTCGGAATAACCTCTCCCACCAAGTGGCTGAGGAGGTCCGAAGCCACTTCAAGGATAAGGTATTCAAGACCATCATCCCGAGAAATGTGAAACTGAGCGAAGCCCCCTCCCATGGGAAACCGATTCTCCTCTATGATATCAATTCGAAGGGTGCTGAAAGCTATTTAAATCTCGCCAAGGAGATTTTATTCAACGGAAAGGTCTATGATGGCTAAACGGCCAGCTTTGGGAAAAGGCTTGGGGGCCTTAATCCCCGATATCGAAAAGGAGGACAGGAAGAATTTCTTCTCCTGTGGAATTGAAGAGATCATCCCCAGTAGATATCAACCCAGAAAGGGATTCGATGACGGGAGGTTGACCGAATTAGCCAACTCCATTAAGGAGAAGGGAATAATTGAACCCTTAATCGTCAGGAAGAGGGATAAAGGTTACGAGCTCATCGTTGGGGAAAGGAGGTGGCGGGCAGCTCAAAGGGCAGGGATAAAGGAAGTTCCCGTCATCGTGAGAGATGTCACCACCGCCGAGGCAATGGAGTTGGCTTTGATCGAAAACCTTCAGAGGGAAGACCTCAACCCCTTGGAGGAAGCGGAGGCCTACAAGAGGTTGATGGAAGAATTCCACTACACCCAGGAAGAGCTGGCCAAGAGGATTGGTAAGGACAGGGCAACAGTGGCCAATGCCGTAAGGCTCCTCAAGTTGCCTCAAGAGATTAAGGCTTACCTCGCGGATGAATCCATTTCCAGTGGGCACGCAAGAACCTTACTCGGATTGGACAACCCGGCAGAGCAGAAGATGGCTTGCGCCAAAGTTATTAAAGGGAGCCTTTCGGTGCGGGAGACCGAGAGACTGGTAAAAAGGCTCAATGTCCAAAGGTCGAAAAGGGATGTGGATGTGAAGCCCCCTCGCGAGGAGGAACTCAACCTGGGGTTTTTAGAGGAGACGTTGAGAAAATTTCTGGGCACTAAAGTTCGGATACCCAAAAGGGGAAGGAAGGGGAAAATCGAGATCGAGTTCTATTCCGAGGAAGACCTGGAACGAATAGTTGAGATAATCATGGGCCACCCCCCATAGAAACGTGATAGACCAGCCAATGATCACATAGTTCGATGATCTGCCTCTGGCAACCGCCCCCTTGTCCCAAGAGGAGAATCACCCCATGACCTCCTGAATCGAAATCTTGTTCTTCGGGGAAATCCCTCCAATTGAGGGGGAATATCCCTTCAAGAGGCATGGAATACGTTCACCGAAGTTTTCTCACCTTTCTGGGAAACGTTTTACAGCTCATTAATTTATTAAAGATTTGATATTTCGGTAGCGACTCTGTTGTCCCTTCGCTTCAGTCCTTCGTGGTCTGTTGGCCGAATTTCCTTTCGCTCTTCCCCGGTGGGTACCCCACTGCTGCGGCACATTGCGCTCAGGGAGAACGGACTCCCCCAGAAACTCAGGAAGCAGCAGCGCGTTCATTATTGTAATTTCCCCTCAAATATGGTTTATTTTTGGCCTGAAGTAACAGATGCCGTGATTGGGGAGGAAGGCTTTCAACCGAGCATCTGGCAGGTTGGGAAGCGAACCGCGCGAAAATGATCTTTACGGGGGGAAAGATTTACTGCCGATTAAAAACCCATCGTATGAGTAGAAGATGAGGGTGGAAATCGGGGAAAGGAGGTTTTGCATGAAGTTAAAGGGTGATATCAAATCGGGCGATGTGGAGGCCATTCTGGGCCAGAATACCTCATTTGAGGGGAAGATGGGCTTCGAGGGAATGGCAAGGCTTGACGGTAAGTTCGATGGGGAAATTTTCTCCGGGGGTGTCCTCATCATCGGTGAGACGGCGACCGTCAATGCGGAGATCAGCGTCAGCAGCCTCCTCATCGATGGGAAGGTGAGTGGAAACGTCTCCGCCACTGGTAAAATCGAGATCCATGCCACAGGAAAGCTCTACGGAAATATCACTACGCCAACCTTGGTAATCCAAGAAGGCGGGCTTTTCGATGGAACCTGCAAGATGGAAAAAGGAGCCGAGGCAGTCCCGAAAAAGGTGACCCCCATTAAGGAAAAGGAGGCTAAAGAGGACACTGAGGTGACGGAAGAGGTACTGAGCTGAAGGAAAGGGGAATGGCAGCGCTGAAACTCATCCAGGAGATCAAGAAGGCCGAGGATAAGGCACGAAAGATGATAAAGAGGGCGGAAACACGGGCTGCAATAGCCATCGAGGAAGCCAAGGGGAGCGCCGTGGATGAAATCGACCAACAACGAAATGCCTCGATTCGAATGCTGGTACACCAGACGTGTAACCCCTTGACAAAGCCCCTCCCGGTATGTTAACCAATTCACAAGTTTAATGCCTCTATCCAAGAAAGAAAAGGAACGGCTATTCGGTGACTTAAGGCTTTATGGAAGCCTTGGGATTGAAATGGCCGCAGCAGTCCTCATTGGAACCCTGATGGGTTATTGGGCTGATAAATGGTTGGGCACCCAGCCGTGGATCCTCATCGTCGGATTCATCTTCGGAGCAGCGGCAGGTTTTCGAAATCTCTATCGGTTCATAGCAATGGAGGATGGCGATAAGGAAAAGAGGAGATGATCCCGTGGATCCTCGGAGCAGTAATCGGGGTTCTGCTTGCCCTCGCTAATTTTTGCGCCTCGGTGGCTGTTTCATCAATAGCCATCAGGTCATCCAAGATTAGCTCTATCGCCTTCGTCTTGGGGACTTTCTTTGTACGGCTCATTTTGCTCTTCCTGGCCTTTTATTTTTTGGCTCGAGTTGAAATAGTCCAGTTACCATCGGCGCTCGTGGCCTTTACCCTCTGTTTCACGGTCCTTATCTTCTGGGAGATGAGGATCTATTACCGAAAAGCCCGTTTTCCCGATAAATCGAATCTCCCGGGGATTCGGGCACGATGAGAAGGATGGTGACTCAATGGACCTGTTGCACCACTTCGAACTTCACCCCTTAGTGGAGATCCACATTCTGGGCTTGGACCTCTCCATCACCAAGGCAGTCGTCATGATGTGGGTTGCCTGCGTTCTGACATTTCTCTTTTTCATTGTGGGGGGAAGAAGGGCGAAGCTCGTTCCATCAGGTCTCCAAAACCTGGCAGAGGCCATGATTGACTTTCTTCGCACCAATCTCATCCTCCAAACCATCGGAGAAGAAGGGTTGGTATGGTTCCCCTTCATCGCAACCCTTTTCTTCTTCATCCTCTTCTGTAATCTCCTGGGCTTGATTCCAGGGGCTTTTACGGCCACATCCAATATCAACGTGACGGCCACGTTGGCTGTAATCGTCTTCCTCTGTACTCAAGGGGCAGGGGTTGCCAAACATGGCCTGCTCGGGTATTTGAAGAAGTTCGTACCCAAGGGCATTCCGATTTTCATCATCCCCATCATGGTTCCCATTGAGATCATTAGCCAATTTGCGAAGCCCTTTTCACTGGCCGTCCGCCTCTTCGCCAACATGACGGCCGGCCATGGGGTAATCCTGGTCTTTCTCTTCATGATTATCATGTTCAAGAGTTGGGTCAGCGCCTTTGTCCCCCTCTTGGGTGTTGTGATTATGAGCGCCTTCGAGATTTTCGTCGGCTTTATTCAGGCCTATATCTTCTCGATCTTGACGGCAATGTACATCGCGGAAGCGGTGCAAGAAGCCCATTAACTTCACAAAAGGAGGAATGGTTGAATGGAAGCAGCAGCCCTGGCGTATTTAGGTGGAGGATTGAGCATTGGATTGGCGGCTCTTGGAACTGGCATCGGCATGGGATTTATGGTCGGGAAAACGGTGGAGGGAATGGCACGGCAACCCGAGGCTTCGGGACTCCTCAGGACGACCATGATCATCGGTATCGCCTTCATCGAAGCCTTGGCCCTCTATGCCCTCGTCATTGGCTTCCTGCTCATTTTCAAATAGGCAAAAATCTGACATCGCAAGGGATTCAAATCAGCCTTAAGGGAGGTTACCCATGTTTCAAGCCGAACCGGGCCTCATGATATGGACCGCCATCTCCTTCATTATTCTCCTCGTCCTCCTCTCGAAGGTTGCCTATAAACCGATTATTAAGGCCCTGAAGAAACGGGAGGACTCCATCCGCGATTCCCTGGAAGAGGCACAGAAGACCCGGGAAACAGCCGAAACCCTCTTGGACGACTATAAGAAACAGCTAGCCGAAGCAAGGGAAGAGGCACAGAAGATCCTCGCCGAGGGCAAAATGATGGGGGAGAATATCAAGAAGGAGGTCATCCAGAAGGCCCACGAGGAATCCAATCAGATTGTGAAGAGGGCTCAGGAGGAGATCGAATTTCAGAAGGAGAAGGCCCTCATGGAACTGAAGGAGAGGATCGCAGACCATACCATTATGGTTGCCTCGAAGGTCATCGAAAGGGCCCTCGACAAGAAGGACCATGAGCAGCTCTTAAACGAGTATATTTCCAAGGTGGGTGAGAAGTATGAGAGCTGATTCAGTTGTGAAGGGTTATGCCGCCGCCCTCTTTCACGTCGCAAAATCGGAAGACCTCATCGAAGTCGTCGAAGATGAGCTGTACCGGCTGAAGGAGACCCTCCAGAAAAACTCCGAGCTGAGGGAATTTCTGAGCAGCCTGCGCATAGCCCGGGACGGAAAGAAGAAGGCCGTGATGGAGATTTTCGGAAAGGGGGTATCGTCCGTTACCCTGAATCACCTCAATTTGGTGATCGACCAGGGAAGGCAGAGGAAACTCCTGCCCATCATCGAGGAATTTTTCGCACTAGTCGCCGCGGCCCGGGAGAAGGTGACGGCCGAGGTAATCACCTCTATTCCCCTCTCGGAAAAGATGGCGGAGAAGTTACGCCGAGCGCTGACCAAGGGGACCAAAAAACAGGTCTTTCTCAAAGCGCGAGTTGACCCGTCCATATTGGGGGGGGCAATCGTCCGAGTGGAGAATAAGATCATCGATGGCAGCGTGCGCCACCAGCTGGAGCAGATGCGTCGGGCCATGGTTAAGATTACTTAATCCAGGGGGAAAACGGTGGAAATTAAGATCGAACCGGAGGAAATCTCATCCATACTGAAGAAGCAAATCGAGACGTATCAGATCACCGTGGACATGGAGGAGGTAGGCGAAGTCATCGAGGCGGGGGATGGGATCGCCCGAATCAAGGGACTTCCCAATTGCATGTCGGCGGAGATGCTGGAATTTCCCCACAACATCTTCGGCATGGCCCTCAATCTGTAGGAGGATAACATCGGAGCCATGATCCTGGGGGACTTCGCTGAAATCGAGCAGGGCGACGCCGTCAAGCGAACGGGCAAGGTCCTCTCGGTACCCGTGGGAGATCCTCTCATCGGAAGGGTCGTTAACGCCGTTGGTCAGCCCGTCGACGGGAAGGGCCCCATCTCCGTGGAGAAATATCGGCTCATCGAGGGGAGGGCACCCAACGTCATCCAGAGGCAACCGGTTAAGGAGCCTCTGCAGACCGGCCTCAAATGCATCGACTCCATGATTCCCATTGGCAGGGGTCAAAGGGAGCTCATCATCGGGGACCGGCAGACGGGGAAGACCGCCATCGTCGTCGATACGATCCTCAACCAGCGGGATACCGACGTATTCTGCATCTATGTCGCCATCGGTCAAAAGCAATCAACCGTCGCCGCCGTGGTCGACACCCTCGAGAAATACGGAGCCATGGAGTACACCACGGTGGTAGACGCAACGGCCAGTGACCCGGCCCCCATGCAGTATGTTGCACCGTATGCGGGGTGTGCAATCGGAGAGGAGCTCCGCGACTCCGGCCGTCACGCCCTCGTCATATACGACGATCTCTGGAAGCACGCGGTGGCATACCGTCAGGTCTCGCTCCTGCTGCGGCGCCCGCCGGGAAGGGAAGCCTTTCCGGGGGATATTTTCAACCTGCACTCCCGATTGCTCGAAAGGGCTGCAAAGCTCAGCGATGAGCAAGGCGGGGGATCCCTCACGGCCATCCCCATCGTGGAGACCCAGGCGGGCGATTACTCCGCATACATCCCCACCAACGTCATCTCCATCACGGACGGACAGATTTATCTGGAGAGCGACCTCTTCTACTCGGGGGTGAGGCCTGCAGTCCACGTGGGCCTTTCGGTTTCCCGCGTCGGCGGCAATGCCCAGATTAGGGCCATGAAAAAGGTGGCCGGCATGCTGCGGTTGGAGCTCGCCCAGTATCGAGAGCTGGTGGCCTTCGCCAAATTCGGATCGGAGCTCGATAAGGCCACCCAGGCACAGCTCACCCGGGGAGAGCGGCTGGTGGAGATCCTCAAACAGCCCCAGTATGAGCCGATGCCCGTAGAGAATCAGATCATGATTATCTACGTCGGGGAGAAGGGCTATCTCGATGACCTGCCAATCCATCAAGTCAAGGAGTTCGAGTCCGGCTTCTATGGGTTCATGAGGGAGAAGTATCCCCAAGTCCATCGGGGTATTCGCGAGAAGAAGGAATTGACCGAGGAGCTGGAAAAGGTCCTGGACCAAGCCGCAGAGGAATTCAAGAAGAACTTTTTGGTGTAGGGAGCCCACCATGGTGGGGATGAGGGAGATACGCCGGAGAATCCGCACCGTCATTAGCATCCAGCAGATCACCCGGGCGATGCAAATGGTCGCGGTATCCCGTTTAAAGAGAGCCGAGGAGAGGCTTCGCTCGGCGAGGCCCTATGCGGAAAAGATCCAGGAACTGATGCAATCCATGGCCCCCTCCCTTCCTCAGATTGAACACCCCCTTCTCACGAAAAGGGAGCCCCTTCGGATTGCCGTTGTTCTCATCACTTCGGACAAGGGCCTGTGCGGGGCGTTCAACGCCAACATCATTCACTATGCCAACCGGTTCATCGAGGAGAACTCGGGCAAGGAGATAAAGCTCTTCTTAATCGGTAAGAAGGGATACGATTTCTTCAGCAGAAGGCGCTATTCCATCGAGTATTACCTTCCCCAGGTCTCGCGGGACATCTCCCCTCAGGAGGTGAAGGAGATCAGCAATAGCTTCGTTCAGGGCTTTGAAAGGGCCCTTTACGATGAGGTTTACCTCTTCTACACCCAATTTAGATCTGCCATGAATACCGTTCCCACTCAGATGAGACTGCTCCCCATCGAAAGCCCAACCGCAGAATCCCAACAAGGGGCTGCGGAGCCCATCTTCGAACCCTCCCCTGAGGAGATCATGAACGAACTCTTGCCCAGGTATATCGAGGCTCAGGTATATAAGGGGTTGGTGGAGTCATCCGCCAGTGAGCAGGGATCCCGGATGGTTTCCATGAAGAATGCCACTGACAACGCCGAGGAAATGATCAGGACCCTCACCCTCTCGTACAATAAGGTCAGACAGGCATCCATCACCAAGGAAATTATTGAGGTTACCACAGCCTCTGAGGCATTACAATATGCCAGGGAAAGCGGGCGTTAACCTTACGCGTGAGGAGGAAGTTAAGTTGAGAGTTGGAAAAGTCTTAAGGGTAATCGGCCCCGTCGTCGATGTGGAGTTCTTTACGGAGGAACTCCCCCCCATCTATAACGCCATCCGGATTAAGGAGGGCGACATCAACCTTGTCGTCGAAGTGGCCCAATACTTGGGGGAGAATGTGCTCCGTTGTGTTGCCACCTCCTCCACCGATGGGTTGGTGAGGGGGATGGATGCGGTTGACACCGAGGGTCCCATCAGCATGCCGGTAGGTCGCGAGACCTTGGGGCGCCTCTTCAACCTCCTTGGTGAACCCATCGATGAGTTGGGGCCGGTCAACGAGAAAAAGCGCTATCCTATCCATCGACCACCACCATCTTTTGAGGAACAGGTTCCCGCATCCACGGTTTTCGAGACCGGCCTCAAGGTCATCGACCTCCTCGAACCATACGCAAAGGGGGGGAAGGTGGGTCTTTTCGGGGGTGCTGGTGTCGGGAAGACCGTTCTCATCATGGAGTTGATCCGAAATATCGCCACCGAACACGGGGGGTTTTCGGTCTTTGGGGGAGTTGGTGAGCGGACCCGGGAA
>JBGVTJ010000181.1:0-20341 GCA_041862515.1 Thermodesulfobacteriota bacterium
CAGGTACAGCCCGGGGCTGCGTATCTTTTACGAATTCCGGTTGCAGTGACTATGGAAGGCCGAGAACGGGCCTACCAGACTGTGGTTATTACGAGGAAAAAGCGCCTTGAACTGGAAGTTCGTGTGCCTGCCAGGCCTTTGAGGCTGGATGTAGACCCCGAGTTTGACCTTTTCCGCAGGCTCGACCGGGACGAGATTCCCCCGGCTCTGACGGGGGCCTTCGGGGCAAAGAAAATGTTGATCGTTCTGCCAGCCGCTGCCACCGAAAGCCTCCTTCAGGGCTACCGGGAGCTTTCCGAATCTCTGAGGCAGTCCGGACCCGATGAGGTGGAGGTAAAGCTCGATACGGAGGTCGAGAGGCTCCCTCCAGACCGTGCAGTTGCCATTTTGGGGTGGGAGAATCTCTTCCAGAGAGAGATAGCCTCCGCACTATCCGGACATGATGTGACCATCAACGGAAGAGGCGTACGGATCGGTCGCTCAGAAATCCAGCGGGAAAATCACTCGGTGGTGCTTACCGCAAGGCACCCGGAAAATGAGGACTTATCCCTGACATGGATTGCGTCTGACCTGCCAGAAGCCCTCCCCGGTCTCGGACGAAAGCTTCCCCATTACCACAAGTACAGCTACCTTGGGTTCGAAGGAGAGGAACCTGCCAATGTAACCAAAGGACGATGGCCGGTGCTTGATTCCCCCATGACGGTTTTTGTTCCCATGAAGGACGGCACGATTCCGAAGATCGAGATGGGAAAACTCGCACCCAGGGAGCCTCTGGCAATCCTTCCACCGGTTTTTTCCCAAGAGCGCATGATGGATACAATACGCTTTCTCTCAAGCGACGAGCTCGAGGGAAGGGGGTTCGGCACGGAGGGGCTTGACGAGGCCGCGGAATTTATCGCGAGGAAATTTCGAGAGGCTGGCCTCGAGCCGGCCGGGGATGTGGAAGGGACCTATTTCCAGACGTGGAAAGGTTGGGGTCGCGACCCTGAGCGCAAAGTGATCATGAGAAATGTGGTAGGGGTCATCCCTGGGAAAAGGGCTGAGCTTGAAGCGCAGAGCGTGGTAGTAGGAGCCCATTACGACCATTTAGGGCTGGGCTGGCCGGATGTGAGGGGAGACCATAGGGGAAAAATCCATCACGGTGCTGATGATAATGCGAGCGGTGTGGCAGTACTCATAGAGCTTGCACGTGTGTATGGCAAAAGCCTGAACCCCGACCGCAGTGTGGTATTTGTGGCTTTCACCGGAGAGGAAACCGGAAGAAAGGGGTCGAAATATTATGTGGCAAATCAAAAACGGTATCCTTCGGACCTGTGCGTCGGGATGGTCAATATGGACACGGTAGGACGGCTGGGGAAAAAGAAACTGTTGGTATTGGGAGCCAGTTCAGCCAGGGAGTGGATACATATCTTGAGAGGAGCAGGCTTCGTTACCGGAGTCGATGTCGAGGCTGTAACCCAAGAACTCGATTCGAGCGACCAGAAAAGCTTTCATGAGGCGGGAGTTCCAGCAGTGCAGCTTTTTTCCGGACCTCACGGAGACTACCACCGTCCCACCGACACCGTGGATAAGATAGACCCTGAGGGGCTTTTGGAAGTGGCATCCGTGGCTAAGGAGGTCGTTGAATACCTTGCTGGTCGTGAAGAGCCCATGACGACGACAGTAAGGCCTGGTAAAATCGTCGAGATAACCCCGAGGAGAGCGCAGAAAGTTAGCCTCGGCACGATTCCTGACTTTACCTTCAGCGGAGATGGATACCGGCTTTCGGGCGTTGTGCCGGGTTCGCCGGCAGAGTCGGCCGGGCTCAAGGAAGGAGATGTGATTGTCGGGATAGGTTCCGATGCGGTCCATAACTTGAAGGCCCTATCCGACATCCTCAAGTCATTAAACCCCGGTGACAGGGTCTCCATAACCTTACTGCGCGAAGGAAAGGAAATGACTGTGGAGGCTGAGGTTGTGGAGAAGTAATATTGCAGTGAAAGGAGATTGTTCCCCCGTTTTGTTTGCCAAAAGAAACACCGCCACGCGAACCTATCGGGAGCAGGGAAATCTAGGACGGATTCCCGTAGATGGGAGGAGGCTAGTACCCGATTCTTTTAGGCCTTTTAACCAGACTTCTCAAGAGATATCCCACGATGAGCCCAGCAACAAGAGCCACAATGCCAGCAACATAGATTTCCTTGAGCCTTTTCAGGGTGTTCTCCTTGGTTATCATCTCAAGTCGAGTCTGGTGTTGAATGGTTTGGTTCCTCAGGGTATCTACTTCCTTCTTCAGGGACTCGTTCTCCTTCCGAAGCCTTTCCGGGATAGTTTTACTCTCCTCAAGTTGTCCCTTCAATTGCTCAATGATAAGGGATTTGGGCACATCTTTCACGAGATAGCTTTTGATAACCCATCCCGTTCTGCCGTCCTCAAGGTTCACGTGCGCCCAATTACCCTCCGTTTCGAGGACTTCAACTTTCGTGTCCGACGGAAGAAGTGCCACGTAAGGTGGCCCTGTGTCCGGGGTCTTGCGAAGGGATAGTTGGAGGCGGTCGGTCACGTACATAGTTTCACCAAGGGCGGTTCCCTGGGCACAGAGCAGAAAAATGGCGAAGAGATATAGATACAATTTCATGTTTTTCATCATGGGAGTTCTCCTTGCGAGAAAATGGAGCCAGTATCGAATTTGTCCAATGACTCTAAATTGAAAGGACATCCGAAACCCATGCAAGCTTATATGAACACTGGGATCCGCACGTACTATTAAGCCTTCGACTACACTACATCAGGATGTCCTTTATTCCCCCAGTCTACTATTTCTCTTACCCTGGTGACTGGAGAAAAGAGTTTGATCCGGCTCCTTGTTATAATGACAAATGTAGTGATGAGGAAGATTTTGTTTCTAACTGGATTTCCTTATATCCCCAATCCTCATACTGAGATCCGAATTCCCCCGCATTGTAACAAGCCAGATGCAAAAGTCAACTAAAATCTCATAAGGGAACAAATGGTATCGACACTCTATTGATACAACAAAGAAAAAAGGGATCACGCGGATCGCGTAACCCCTTGAAATCATTTGGTTGCGGGGGGTGGATTTGAACCACCGACCTCCGGGTTATGAGCCCGACGAGCTACCAGACTGCTCCACCCCGCGTTACATCAAATTTTAAACTAACCCAAATTCTTTGTCAACCCCCCTATCGACACCCGCCCTTCCCTCTTCACCTTACCGAGCAATGATCCCTTCCTCCTGAAAGGATATTTCCTTGACAAAGAAGGACGGGCCTTTTTACAATGCTAAATTAATCGCTTGCCTTAAGCCTCGGCAGCTTCAGAGAGCTCTCAAAATGAAAATCCTTCAGAGATATATCTGCTCGGAATTCCTCAAAATATTGCTTCTCAGCATGAGTGCCTTCATTCTCACCTACTTCGTCGTCGATTTTTTCTCTCGCATGGACACCTTCCTCGAACACAAGGCTCCCCCAACTCTCGTCTTCCTTTATTACCTGTATCAAGTTCCGGGCACTGGATTGCAAATCCTCCCCCTCGGCCTCCTGATGGCAACCCTTCTTAGCCTGGGGATCCTCTCCAGGAATAACGAGATCACGGCCATGGAGGCCAACGGAATAAGCCTTTATCGTATCGCCTTCCCTTTGCTTATTTTGGGTATTTTGGCAAGCGGTCTCTGCTTCATCGGAAACGAGCTCATCGTCCCTTTTTCGAAGCGTCAAGCGGATAACATCCTTTTGACGGAAATCCGCAAGAAAACACGGAAGACCTTCATTCGAGACTATAAGGTATGGTATCGAAGCCGGAATACCATTTACAATTTCCAGGTCTTCAATCCCGAAAACGATACCCTCCAGGGAATCACGCTGTTTGAGTTCGATGATAATTTCAAGCTCAAACGGAGAATTGATGCCAAAAGGGCCCTCTGGAGAGGCGATGCTTGGCACTTCTATGATGTAACCATCAGGGATTTTCCTGAAAGGGAAACCATCCAAACCACCAGATTTGAGGAGACGGTAATCCCTATTCCCGAAACGCCCGATGTCTTCAAGGAAGAGAAAAGAGATACCGAGGAGATGGGTTACTACGACCTTCGGCGTTATATTCGGAAGATTAAGATGGGTGGATATGACGCTACCAGATATATCGTTGACCTCTATGCAAAATTGTCCTACCCTTTCGCCTGCGTGATCATGGTCTTGATCGGAATCCCCTTCTCCATAAAAACGCCCCGCAGCGGGGGAGTGGCGCTGTCCATTGCCATGAGCATCGTCATCGGGTTCCTCTATTGGATCACCCTCAATCTCAGCCTCTCCCTCGGTCACTCAGGCCTGTTTCCCGCTCAACTTTCAGCCTTTGCTGCCCATGCCCTCTTCGGATTGGCCGGAATATACGCATTGATCAGCATCAGGCAATAGCACCTCAAACCCGGTAGATGTCCGAAACCGATCCACGAAGCCCAAAACGAGAGATTCGCGACTTTCACGCTTCGGGACCTGTTACTCCCTCAGCAGGTCAAGGCTGAAAGGGAGAAGGTTGAGGGATAACCCTGGAGGGGGCTTCTCCCTCGTGCTCACCCGGTATCGGTAGCCCACTTCTCCGGTGGATTACACTCAGGGATAACTGAGTTCCCAAAAACGAGGACACACCAGAGCCTAAAAGGATTGACATCTACCATGCTCAGTGATACATTTTCCTCCTCGCATAAAATACCACCAGGAGGTATCGAGATGGCCGTCATGGAGATTAGCGTTGTCCCCGTGGGGACGGACAATCCCAGCATAAGCCACTATGTGGCCGAATGTGTCGCCATCGTGAAGGGAAAGGGCCTTCCCTATGAGTTGACATCGATGGGAACCAATGTTGAGGGAGAGGTAAGGGACCTCCTCGAGGTAGCTGAAAAGATGCACCAACTTCCCTTCGAGCGCGGTGCCCAAAGGGTGCTCACCTCTATTAAGATAGACGATCGAAGGGACAAACAGCTGAGTATCCAGGGCAAAAAGGAGGCCGTTACGAAAAAGTTGTAGTCTCAATTTTCCGGCCAAGCCCGGACAGAATCAGCCCTATTTTAGCAAGAAATATCCACGGAGGGATATGAAGGTGGCCAAAGTTTACGATATCGCCGTCATTCCCGGCGATGGTACCGGGCCCGAGGTGGTCGCCGAGGGTCTCAAGGTCCTTGAGGCGACCGCTGAGAAAGTGGGGTTCAACTATCGCCTCTCCCACCACGATTACGGCGGCGAACATTACCTGAAGACCGGAGAAGTCCTGCCCCCATCGGCCATTGAGGAATTTCGCCACATGGATGCCATCTACCTGGGGGCAATCGGCCACCCGGACGTGAAACCGGGAATATTGGAGAAAGGAATCCTGCTGAACTTGCGGTTTACCCTCGATCAGTATATCAACCTGAGGCCCGTCAAGCTTTACCCAGGGGTGGATACCCCCCTTAAGCACAAGGGGCCCAATGACATCGACTTCGTGGTGGTCAGGGAGAATACCGAGGGGCTTTATTGCGGTACTGGGGGATTTTTCAAGAAGGGAACCACCGATGAGGTAGCAATTCAGGAGTCCATCAATACACGCAGTGGGGTGGAACGGTGTATCCGGTACGCCATGGAATACTGTAGGAAGCGAAATAGAGCGAAAAAAGTCACCCTTTGCGGCAAGACCAATGTCCTCACCTACGCCTTCGACCTGTGGGAGAGGGTCTTTCATGAGGTAGCACGCGAATATTCCGATATCACGCTGGACTATGCCCATGTGGATGCCGTCTGTATGTGGATGGTAAAGAATCCCGAATGGTTTGACGTAATCGTAACCGACAACCTGTTCGGGGATATCATCACGGACCTGGGGGCCATGATTCAAGGTGGACTGGGCATTGCTGCTGGGGGAAATATCAACCCGCAGGGAACCTCCATGTTTGAGCCCGTGGGCGGCTCAGCGCCAAAGTATGCCGGAAAGGGAGTAATCAATCCCCTTGCCGCCATCATGGCTTGCCAAATGATGCTGGATTTTCTCGGCGAAAACGAAGGGGCCAATCTGATTGAAAGGGCAATCATCCAAGTGTTGGCCAAAAACCTAAAAAGCCTCGATGCCGGAAAGATGGGCTACAGCACGTCGGAGATTGGGGATCTCGTTGCGCAATACGTTCATACCCTCTAAAATGCGGTTCGGAGCAGTGCAGGGAAGGAGAATACCCCATGGCCATGACGATTACCGAGAAGATCTTAGCAGACCACTGCGGGTTAACGGAAGTACGTCCAGGACAGTTAATCAACGCTCAGGTCGATATCGCACTGGGAAACGACGTTACAGCTCCCATCGCCATCGAAGAGTTCAAGAAGGCGGGAGCAAAGAGGGTCTTCGACCGGGACCGCGTTGTCCTTATCCCCGACCACTTCACGCCCAATAAGGATATCCCCTCCGCAGAACAGTGCAAGATCCTTCGGGAATTCGCCCGTGCACAAGAGATCACCCACTACTATGAACTGGGGGAGGTGGGGATTGAACATGCTCTCCTGCCGGAAAAGGGGATCGTCCTTCCGGGGGATCTGGTTATCGGCGCGGATAGCCACACCTGTACCTATGGGGGGTTGGGAAGCTTCGCTACAGGGGTAGGAAGCACGGACCTCGCTGCAGCAATGATCACGGGAGAACTCTGGTTTAAGGTTCCCGAGACCATGAAGTTCATCTATTACGGGAAAATGAGGACTTGGGTAGGGGGAAAGGATCTCATCCTCTATACCATCGGGGATATCGGTGTGGATGGGGCCCTCTACAAAGCCATGGAATTCTGCGGCGAAACCATCGAGCAACTGCCCATGTCGGGACGGCTCACCATGGCCAATATGGCCGTTGAAGCCGGCGGTAAGAATGGAATCATTGCTCCAGATGAGATCACGCGTCAATACGTGGATGGACGGGCCAGAAGACCGTATCGATTCTTCGGAAGCGACCCCGAAGCGCACTATGCCGAAGTGAGGGAGTACGACGTCTCCACTATCGAACCCCAAGTTGCGTTTCCACCGGATCCAGGAAACACCAAGGGGATAAGCGAAATCGGGGAGGTTCACATCGACCAGGCCGTGATAGGCTCCTGCACGAATGGGAGGTTCGAGGATCTGGTGGAGGCCGCCCGGGTCTTAAAGGGACGTAAAGCGGCCCCTTGGGTGAGGCTCATCATCATCCCGGCCACCCCTTCCATTTATACGGAGGCGATGAAGGAAGGGCTTTTCCAAATCTTCCTCGAAGCCAACGCCGTCATTGGCCCACCAACCTGTGGCCCGTGTCTGGGAGGACACATGGGAGTGCTGGCCAAAGGGGAGCGGGCCATCGCTACCACCAACCGAAATTTTATTGGGAGGATGGGCCATCCCGAGAGCGAGATCTACCTCTCCAATCCTGCAGTCGCGGCAGCATCCGCCGTACGGGGAAGGATTTGCAGCCCCGAAGAGTTGGACTAATCACTTTGCCTCTCCCTTATCCCTGAACGGTCGGAATGGCATTGAGAAGTGGAAGGGGAGGAGGGGAAATAGATGATGAAGTGGAGGGTTTTCCAGGGAGGACGATGATGAAATTTGTGGGGAAGGCGTGGAAGTTTGGCCCTAACATCAATACCGATGTCATCATTCCCGCTCGTTACCTGAATGTCTCAGATCCGAAGGAATTGGCCAAACACTGTATGGAAGACCAAGATCCTCAGTTCGTCAAGAAGATTAAAAGAGGTGATATCATTGTGGCCGATACGAACTTCGGGTGTGGTTCCTCTCGGGAACACGCCCCCATTGCCATAAAGGCAGCGGGCATATCGTGCGTTGTGGCCAAAAGCTTCGCGCGAATTTTTTACCGGAATGCCTTCAACATGGGGCTGGCGATTCTGGAATCCAGTGAAGCTGCGGATGGGATCGGGGAAGGGGATCGAATCCAGGTCGATATGACCACAGGGAAGATCCAAAATCTTACAACTGGAATGGAGTTTCAGGCCAATCCCATGCCCGAGTTCATGATTGAGCTCCTCAATGACGGTGGGTTGATGAAACATGTGATGAAGAAGATTCGATCCCCCCACCCATCGTAGTAGACGACCCCGGTCTTTTCCGGTTTCTCCTCCCCTTGACTTTTGCAAACCGCTGGCTATACTTCAAGCAGGTTTATGTAATCGTCCAGGGGGGGTGGAGAGTTTACCGAAAAAGGGAGGACGCCATGAAGGTAAAATACTATGGCCATGCAGCATTTCTCATCACGTCCGACCAGGGAACGAGGATCATCACCGATCCATATAAACCGGGTGCCTTTGGTGCCATGAGCTATGGAAAGATTCCCGATGAAGCCGATGTGGTCGTAGTAAGCCACGATCATGATGATCACAATAGTTCAGGGGAGTTGCCGGGCAACCCCGAGGTCGTACGAACCCCCGGGAAGCGATCCGTTCACGGCATCGAGTTCAATGGTATTCCCACCTTTCACGACTCCTCCTCTGGGAAGGAGAGGGGGGGAAATATCGTCTTCAGCTTCACCGTGGATGGGATAACCATCTGCCATCTCGGTGATCTCGGACACGCCCTGAGCCAGAATGAGGTGGAAACCATCGGAGCCGTTGATCTCCTGATAATTCCTGTCGGGGGGTTTTATACCATAGACTCGAAGGTGGCATCCGAAGTCGCTCGTCAGCTTAATCCCTCGATCATCATACCAATGCACTTCAAAACGGGGAAATGCGAGTTTCCCATCACCCCCGTTGAGGAATTTACCGAGGGAAAAGCCAAGGTTAACGTGATGAACTCCAGCGAGATATCCCTCCATAAAGGCGATCTCCCGAAGGAGATGGAGATCATCGTTCTGCAACATGCCCTCTAATGGGAGGCACAAGCCACCAAGAGGAACGATGGAGGGCCGTCCTCAAAGGAATGTCGGGTATTTCTGAAATGGAAAAATACGAGCTCAGGCCCCTTTTGGGCCAGTATAAAATCCGCCGGAGGGTTAAAGAGCTAGCCGAACAGATCTCCCGGGATTATCGAGGGAAGGAGATCCTCTTTATCTGCATCCTCAAGGGGGCCTTTGTCTTTCTATCCGACCTTATGCGCCACATCGATTTACCCGTCCAGGTTGACTTCGTCGGGTTGGCAAGCTATGGCTCTGAAACGGTTTCATCGGGCCAGATTCGGGTCACCCACCAGAGATCCATCCCCATCGAGGGCAAGGATGTAATCATCGTCGAGGATATCATTGATAGCGGCAGGACATTGAAGTTTTTGGCGGATGAGCTCCGGTCGAGAAACCCTCGATCTCTCAGGAGTTGTTGCCTATTGGATAAGAAATCCCGCCGGCAAGTGGAATTCCATGCGGACTACGTGGGCTTCGATATCGAGGATCTCTTCGTTGTGGGCTATGGACTTGACGTCAACGAACAGTTTCGGAACTTACCGAGCGTCCATTATGTGGGTGAGTAGAGGCCTCCTTATCTTCCTCATTCCCTTTATCGCCCTTTCCTGCGCTCCCAAGGCGAAAATACCTCCAAAACCCCCCATTTCGGAGAAACTACCGACGCCCGTGGAAGGGGAAAAACCGAAAGAGGAACCTCCAGATGCCTTCCTCTTCAATACGGGAGAGCTCTTCTTTTCCCAGGAGGACTTTGCCAATGCGGGCCTCAAGTTTCGAGATCTCATCGAGCAATATCCAAGCAGCCCATTGGCCAATGAAGCGAAGTTCAAGCTCGGCATCTGCTATGCCAAGACAGGGCGACATGAAGACTCCCTCAGGCTCCTCAGGGAAGTCCTTCCCCTCTCCTTATCGCCTTTGAGGAAATCGACGATTCACTCCATCATGGCTGAGAATTACTCTGGGATGGAGGACTATTTCGAAGCCTTGAGATGGTATACCAAGGCCATGGAGGACGCCGAAGAGGAGGCACAAAAAGGGGAAATCTGGCAAGAGATCAAGGAAATCCTCGATCATCGTCTCTCCCCCACCCAGCTCCAAGAGGTGCAATTCATGTATGAGGGCACCCCCACTGCGGGCTATGCCACCTTCAGGATAGCTCAGATCTATTTCGAACAAGGAGATGTGGTACGGAGCAAGAAGTTACTCTACCGGATCATGGAGGATTTTAAGGACCAACCCTATTACCCCCAAGTTGAGGCCTTCTTCGACAGCATGAAAGAGACGCTGGTACCCGAAAGGAATGTTATTGGTGCCATTCTCCCCTTGAGCGGCGAAAATCGCGTGTATGGAATTCGATCCCTCCACGGGATGGAGCTTGCCATCCACGCCTTCGAACCGAACTACGAAGGAATGCCTATTAAACTGGTGATCAAAGACTCTAAATCCAGCCCGCGCGAGGCAGAAAACGCGGTAGAAGAATTGGTCGATGGGGAAAGGGTTATTGCCATCATCGGCCCGCTCTTAAGCGTCACCTCCGAGGCGGCTGCCAAAAGGGCCCAGGAATTGGAAGTACCCATCATTACCCTCACCCAAAGGGAGGACGTAGCCGAAATCGGCGACTTTGTCTTCCAGAATTGCCTCACCAATTCCCAGCAGATAAAGGCCCTCACCTCCTATGCCATTGGTGAGCTTGGGCTGAGCAGGTTCGCCATCCTATACCCGCGGGACCTCTATGGAATTAAACTGACCCACCTCTTCATCGATGAGGTATTGCGGAAGGGGGGCGAGATTATGGGAGTTCAATCCTATGATAATGAACAGATGGATTTCGGGGGAGAAATCAAACGATTGGTGGGACTTCGAGAGGGAGAAATCCAGACGGAGCAGAAAAGGGATTTTGAGCCCATCATTGAATTCGATGGTCTCTTTATACCGGACTATTTCGACCGCGTCGGGCTCATTGCCCCCCAATTGGCCTATTATAATGTAATCGGGGTAACGCTCCTTGGAACCAGTGCCTGGAATTCGCCGGAATTGATCTCCGGGGGAGGGAAATACGTTGATGGATCCGTATTCGTTGATGGTTTCTTCAAGGATAGTCCCAATCCCCGTATAAAGCAGTTTTCCCAGAAATTTAGGGATACCTTTGATTTAGACTCCACTACCCTGGAGGCCCAAGCTTTTGATGCTGTTGACCTCTGCGTTCAGATACTGACGGATCAGGAGATTTACTCCCATCGCCAAATGAGAGATGGCCTCATGGGGGTGATGGGATTCGATGGTATATCAGGATTAACTTCCTTTGACCTCGATGGAAAACCCAATAAAAGCCCCTTCATCCTGATGGTAAGAAAGAGGGAGATCCAACAAATCGAATAGGCCCAGGGGCCAGCGGCCCCGAGGGATTTATCCCCCCTATTTCGAAGAGCTTATGATTGTTCGATCGCTTCATCCTTGGGATGTCAGCTACCGGGAAGCCATCCACATCCAGGAGAGATTGAGGTCCAACATTTCCCTGACCAACTCCCCCCGGAAAGTCAGCTCCATCGCTGGGGCCGATGTCGCCTATTCGAAGAGAGGCGAAGAGGGAATCGCCGCCATGGTTGTACTCAGTTACCCTCGCCTCGATCTCTTGGATGGGGCCTCTGTCAAGGGAAGGGTCCCCTTTCCCTATATCCCGGGGTTGCTCAGCTTTCGGGAAGCCCCTTTGTTAATCGAAGTTTTCCAGAGACTCCAGCGCCTTCCCGACGTGGTCCTCTACGACGGGCAAGGAATAGCTCATCCCCGATCCTTCGGATTGGCTTCCCATATGGGCTTGCTCCTGGATTTGCCTTCGATCGGGTGTGCTAAGGAGAAATTGGTGGGGGATTTTGGGGATGTGGGGTCTCAACCGGGAAGTACTACCCCTTTAACGTTAGGGGGTAAAATCATTGGTGCCGTAATCCGGACGAGAAAAGGGGTTAAACCGGTCTTCGTCTCTCCAGGCCATCGCATCGACCTAGAAACCAGTATGGAACTGGTTTTGAAAACGTGCAGGGGGTTCAGGCTCCCTGAACCCCTCCGCTGGGCTCATCTTATGGTAAAGAGAATCCGATCCCAGGGAGGGATTTCACCCACGGGAAAATGAGATAGGGATACGGGAATAAGGGGAAAGATTACGGGATTGATTCGGCATTGGATCAAACACCATGAATCCCACGATGAGGAATATCGGAGATGGCCGGATATCGCCCGGATGGGAGGTTTGAAACGGGTAGAAACCCCCATCCTCGAAGCGATGGGGCATATTCAATCCGCAAGGAGAAGTTGAAGGATACATTGAGGAACTCTGATATCGCTTCAACCTCACTTTCCCCTCCCCTTAAGATAGGCCTCCAAACGATCCATCCCCTCTACGATATTTTCCATGGAACGGGCATAGGAGAAACGGAGAAATCCCTCGGCGTTTGTGCCGAAATCGATCCCAGGTGCTACCCCTACCTTGGCCTTCTCAAGGATATCGAAGGCGAGATGATAGGAATCCCCGGAAAATCGTTTTGCGTTAGCCAGGATATAGAAGGCACCGGTGGGTTCTACCATGATACCGAACCCTAACTCCCTCAGTCGCCTGATCATGAACTTTCTCCGCTGATCATAGGTCTCTCGCATTTGCCCGACGTCGCCCTCGGCCTCTCGGAGGGCTGTGATGGCCGCTAATTGAACGAAGGAATTGGGCGAGATGAACAGGTTCTGCTGAATCCTCTGCATGGGGCGAATACATTCCTTTGGCGCGATGACATAGCCTAACCTCCAGCCCGTCATGGCGTACAATTTCGAAAATCCGTTGATGACAAAGGCGTTCTCCGTATATTCGAGGATGGAATGGGCTTCCCCCTCGTAGACCAACCCATGGTATATTTCATCGGAAATGATTGTGGGGGAGAATCGCGCTATCTCGTCCATCCGCTCGCCGGAGAGTATATTTCCCGTTGGGTTGGAGGGGGAATTGATGAGGATGCCTTTAGTCCTCGGACCAATCTTGGGAGAGATCATTTCGGGAATGTACTGAAATCCTTCCTCTTCCAACACATCCACGAAAACGGGCACCCCACCGATATACTTGATGATGTTGGGATAACAGGGGTAATAGGGATTGGGCAATATGAGCTCATTTCCTTCTTCTAACAGTGCGGAGAAAAGCAAGAGCATTGCCGTGGAGGTTCCCGATGCGATGAGAATCCGGTCTGGTGTAACTGGAACACCGTACGTTTTTTCATAATCCGCGGAAATGGCCTCCCTCAACTCGAGTAAACCCAAGCTGTGGGTATAATGGGTTTCCCCATCGTAGAGGGCCTTAACACAGGCTTCCTTAATGCACTGTGGGGTATCGAAATCGGGTTCCCCTATCTCCAGGTGGATCACATGGTTGCCCTGCTGTTCCAATTCCAGAGCTCTCTCCATGACATCCATGACGATAAAAGAGCGAATTTCCAAGGCTTTATTTGAAATCATCATATTCATCGGCCCCCTGGAATGCTACTCTCCCTTCGAGGTCTCGTAGGTCGATACGAGAAAAGTCGCATCCAGGTATTGTGGGTTATCATGCCTCTTTTGCAAATGGAGCCTCTTAATTCGGAGAAAAGCGTTGCTATTTTCAATAAGAACCAGATAAGCCACGAGCTGCTTGGTGGTGATGCTCTCCAGCTTTACCGCCACCGAGGACTCCTTGTAATGTTCACCGATGGGGGTGCTTTGGGGTTTCATAGAGGCGATGTTGCCCCTGATACGGGTTTTGGCAGCCAAACTCTCCAAATGGGAAAAGAGGGGAAAGCTCTTTCCACTCTCCCCTCCTCTTTCCTTCAGTTCCTCCATTCTCCTCTTTATCTCGAGATATTCTTGGCCTAGGACAGAAATCTCCTGCAGTTCAGCGGTCTTTTGGGCAATCCTCCTATCCAATACCCTCATCTTCTCCATATACGGACGTATGACGAGGCTGTAGGCGAGAAGCATCCCTCCCAGGAGGGCCCCTACACCCAGGATTACTTTCTCCCTGAAGGCAAGCTTCATCTCGACTTCCCCTCCCCCATGGAGATTGAGAATTTGAATTCTACCTTATCCCCTTTTACCCCGATCTTGGCTTGGGTAAGGGCAACCCGTTTGAACCCCGTGAATTTTTGAAGCCCCGCCTTGATCTTGTCAACGGATTCAAAGGAATCTGTCTCCCCCGTTATTGCGACTCTACCCTCATTGATGGCCAGGTCCTTGATATCCACCCGTACATCCTCTGGAATTCGAAGGGTAATCTCCCGCATAAGCTCCAGTACGGACATCCCCTCCATCCCCGCCTCCGAAGAGAGAAGGGGATCTCTTTTGAGCTCCTCAATCTTGGCCCTCATCTGTTGGACTTCGTTCACGATATTCTTGATCTCGGGAAGAGAACTGGTGAAAACCCTCCTAATCTCGCCATTCAAATCCTCGTAATGCTTCTGTTTCGCGTTGAGTTTGAAGTAGAAATCGAAAGAGACCAACAAAAGGAGGGCCAGCATCCATATTCCGGCATAGAGGAATTTCCCCTTGATCTCCTTGACCTCACTTTGAAATGCAAACTCGTCCCTTCGGAAATTTACCTGGGAAAAGCTCTCATTTCCCACGCCCCTCAGACCCAAACCCAACCCATGTGGAATGAGGCCAGTTGGGACACCCTTCATGGTCAATTTGTTGAAGGGAGCCTCCAAGATATTCAATGGGCTAGCCTCAATTTCCAGTTCACGCGAAAGGTATGGTACCAAGTTCCCTAAAGCGCTGGTTCCCCCGCAAAGATAAATACGACGGACCTTCTGATGGTGGTCTGCCTCGTAGGAATGAAACGTCTGCTTCATCTCCCTGACCAGGGGGGATACGGCTGATTCGATACATTTCGAAAACCGTATCTCCTCTTCGGACTTCCCCTTGGTCTCCAGCAGGATCCCATGGCTGGTTTTTCCTTGCTCCGCCTCCTCATAGGAAAGATCAAACTCCTTCTGTATAGCCCCGGTGATTGCCTCCCCCCCAATGGGAAGGCTCCTAATCATGGATAAATGGCCACCGTCAACAATACATATTGAAGTCTTTGAGGCCCCTATATCCGCGAGGGAAAAAGGATCCCCTATGTCTTGGAGGATGAGGCTGGAGATACTATACAGGGAAAGGACATCCAGATCCACGATCTTCGGTGAAATCTTTGCCTGCTCAAGGGTTTTAAGGTGATCTCTCAGTACGTCCCTCTTAACGAGAAGGGCGAGGACTTGAGCCCCTCCTTCTTCGACCTTGACGATATGGTATGATACGACCATCTCCTCGATGTTAAAGGGAGTATGTCCCTCTACCTCGAAGGGAATTACCTTGTCCATCTTCTTCCGATCGGCGAAGGGGAGCTTGATCATGCGGGCAGATACTTGATGACCGGGAATGGAGGTTATCACGGTATCCCCTCCGATACGCCCCTTTGCGAAAAGCTCGGCGAGGGCTTGAACAACCGCATCTGATGGAGCTATCTCCCCTCCCCGCGGAATCTCCTTCTCCTGGAAACCGATGAGTTCGAACCCTCGGAAAGTCCTCCGAAGCTGGACGGCCTTAATGGAATGACTTCCGATATCCAATCCGATGATCTTCTGAGGCATTTGGTTACCTTCCTCTTCTTAAGCAGTCCCTCAAGGTGAAAAAAGCTTGACCCTTTCTCCCTTGGCTGCCTTCAAGGCCTCTCTGGCACTATCCCCCATGAGGGAAATTTCCAACAGGTCGAAGCTATCGAAGATGGCCATCAACTCTCCCTTTTTCGCCTCGGCATAGGCAGTCTTGAGGCCCGATATTCGTCTGCCCATGATGTGGATTTGAAGGGGCCCTTGGTCAGCCAAGGGTTCGAGAAGGTGACGGGGTAGATTGGTAATCAAGTTACCGAACCGATCGATGTGGATTACCTCGCCCATTAACCCTTTATCCGTAATCCTCGGCTCCGGAATATCTATCTCAGACCACCGATCTAGTCTCACCCCGAATTCCTCGGGCTTTCGCCCCAGCGAAAGGTAGGCAGCGGTGGGTGCGAAGATATCCCGACCATGAAAGGTTTGGCTGGTGGGTTTCCGGAAAAAATCGCATCTGCGGATACCCACGACCTGCTTAACCTCTTCCTCACGGTAGATCCAGGTGAATAGGCCGTTATCTGGGCCGACGAAATAGTATCCCTCGGTCTCCACCAGGAGGGCCTCTCTCTGAGCTCCCACCCCGGGGTCAACGACGCCCAGATGAATAGCTCCCACCGGGAAAGAGCGATAGGTATTGCCCAAAACGAAAGCCCCTTCAAACACTCCTTGGGGCGGGATTTCATGGGTAATATCCACTAAGGTACATCGGGGATTGATCCCCAATATCACCCCTTTCATCGCCCCGACATAACCATCCTCCGTGCCGAAGTCGGTTGTCAAGGTAATGATTCTTTCCAAGGTGGCCCCCGAATCAGGAAAATAGTTTCTTCAGGCTGGTCGCGAAGGGCTGTTCTGCAATTCCCCGTTCCGTTATGATAGCCGTAACATATTCGTGGGGCGTCACATCGAAGGCGGGATTCAATACCCTCACCCCCTCCGGCGCAATCTGCCTGTCGAAGGGATGGGTTACCTCCCTACTGTCGCGCTGCTCAATGGGAATCTCATCGCCTCTGTCGAGGGAGAGGTCAAATGTGGAAAGGGGTGCGGCCACATAGAAGGGAATTCCGTGGGCCTTGGCTAGGAGGGCAATAGAATAGGTTCCTATTTTATTGGCCACGTCGCCGTTGGCGGATATGCGGTCCGCTCCCACAATCACCAGATGGATCATCCCCTTGCTCATCAGGTACCCCGACATACCATCGGTTATAAGGGTTACGGGAATCCCCTCTTTACCCAGTTCCCACGCCGTCAACCTGGCCCCCTGAAGTTGAGGTCGGGTTTCGCAGACAAATACCTCCAGATCCTTTCCCTCCTCATGGGCGGCCCTTATAACCCCCAAGGCGGTCCCATAACCAGCCGTAGCCAAGGCTCCGGCATTACAATGGGTCAAAATAGCGCTTCCGTTTCGGATGTATCGCTTCCCATTGTCACCCATTCGGCGATTGACCTCGATATCCGCTTCCCTTATCGCCATGGCCTCCGATTTCAGAGAACGCTTCAAGTCATCCAATCCTCCTCCCTCGTGCCTCCCTACAACCCCTTTCATCCTTTGGACGGCCCAAGAGAGGTTGGCTGCGGTCGGACGCGTTTCCATCATCATACCGCAGATCCTTTCGAATTCTTCCTTGAATTGGTGGGGGTTTTTGACCCGCAGCCTCATCACCCCCAAGGCAATTCCCATGGCTGCGGCTACACCGATGGCCGGCGCCCCCCGGATGGTCATATTTCTGATGGCCTCAGCCACTTCCTCTGGCCTGTTGCACTCAACATATACTTCTTCTGTTGGGAGCTTCCGCTGGTCAAGCATTATGACCCTGCCACTTCTCCATGTGACCGTCTCGTATTTCATGGGAAAATCCTGGAAACAAAAATGCCATTACTCCTTCGATAGGCTTTTCCTCAGAAGCTCATTCACCAGTTTCGGATTTGCCTTTCCCTTGGTCGCCCTCATCACCTGTCCCACGAAGAAGCCGAAGATCTGCTCCTTGCCCTTTTGATAATTCTCCACCAATTTCGGGTTCTCTTCCAAAACTCCTCGGATGATCCGTTGAATCTCGTTCACATCGGTAAGCTGAATCAGCCCTTTCTCATGGACGATTTTCTCGGGGTCATCCCCACTCCGGTACATCTCCTCGAAGACCGTCTTGGCGATCTTCCCGCTGATAACCCCATCCTTGATCATCTTCAACATGGAGGCCAGATGTGTTGGGGGAACGGGACATTCCTCGATCTCCCGGTCGTCCTTTTTCAGTTCCCTCAGCAGATCCCCCATGATCCAATTGCTCACCATTTTGGCCTCCCCACAGAGCTTTACGCACTCCTCATAGTAATTGGCCAGGGATCGAGAGGCCGTCAATATGTCAGCATCGTAATCCGGAATCCCGTACTGTCTGACGAACCGTTCCTTCTTCTCCGCGGGCAACTCAGGAAGGGTCCCTCGAATATCCTCTATCCAGGCCTCGGAAACTTCCAACGGGACGAGATCGGGATCGGGGAAATAACGATAATCATGGGCCTCCTCTTTCCCCCTCATGGGGAGCGTCCTCTCCTGTTCTTCATCCCATAGCCTGCTTTCCTGGACGACCCCCTCCCCCGCCTCCAGCAGCGCGATCTGCCTCTTGATCTCATATTCCAATGCCTTCTCCACATGGCGGAAGGAGTTCATGTTCTTCAGCTCAGTTCTGGTGCCAAAATCTCTTTCGCCTTGGGGACGAACCGATACGTTGGCATCACACCGGAACGACCCCTTCTCCATATCGCCGTCACAGATCTCAAGGTAACGGAGGATATCCCTCAGGCTCCTCAAGTACAGGCTAGCCTCCTGAGGGCTTCGGATATCTGGCCCGCTCACGATCTCAATCAAGGGGACTCCCGTCCGATTGAAATCCACCAGGCTCGAGGCCGAGGATTCGAAGGCTCCCTCGTGGACTAACTTGCCCGCGTCCTCTTCCATATGGATCCGGATGATCCCAATCCGCTTCACCTGACCGTTGGCGGTAATATCCATGTACCCCTCCTTGGCCAAGGGGTATTCGTATTGGGAGATCTGGTAGCCTTTGGGAAGGTCTGGATAGAAATAGTTCTTCCGGGCAAAGAGGCTGAAGGGGGGGATTGCGCAATGGCATGCCAGGGCCATCTTAATGGCAAATTCTACCGCCTTCACATTGAGTACCGGAAGGGAACCGGGTTGTCCCGTGCAAACAGGGCAGGTATGCGTATTGGGCTCGCCTCCAAAGACCGCTGAACAACCGCAGAAAATCTTCGACCGAGTTAACAGCTGAGCATGAACCTCCAAACCAATAATGGATTCATAATCCTGTATTTTCCTTGTGTTATCGTGTTTTTTCGGGTGGATAGCAACCGAATTTACACCCATAACATATATCCTCTGACCTATTAGGATGCCTTATAATACGCCTTCTTGTCAAGGGAATAACCCCTAACCCTCTCGCGAAAACGGGACCTCAGAAAAAGTCGCCCCTCGCTGCTCAAGATATTTCTTCGACCATTTGAGAATTCGCCTCACTGCAGCTTCAAAACTACCTTTTCAGGCACAGGCATCGAATATGCGGCCGTTTCGCTCCACTAAGAATGGCTAACGAAAAAATCTTAACCCCGTTGCTGCGAAAATGTTGACATCAGCAATAGGCAAACTTTCTGAGATATGCAAGGGCCTTTGAGAAATCAATCTTCATTTTCATTCAACTACGGGGTAAATTCCCGCCCAGAGCTCCTTCTTCCATTTTTTCAGCGATCTCAAAACCTTTCTTGACAAGAAAAGGCTGATTCATTACCGTCTTATCAGTTTGGGGGGGAATCATTGAAAGAACATAAGCATTGGTCCCCAATGGATTCAACCTCTACCCTACCTCAGGGTTTCTCCCTAATCAAAAGGGAGAGGGCGGAGTTGATCATCAGGGACCTCTATAAAGATCGGCTGATGGACAGGGGGATCCATAACCCGGGGACCCTTATCCTCCAGCAAGGGAATAAGGCTCAATTCATGCATGGAAGAGGTCTTCTCGTTTCCCTCCCGTTGCAAGGAAAGGGCTCCGAAAGGATGGTAATCCGCCATTATGAACACGGAGGGATCTTTCGGGCATTGACGAGGGACCTTTTCCTTGCGGGGGCTCGCCCATTTCGCGAGCTCATCATTACCGAAATGGCTAAGAAAGCCGGATTGCCGACAATGGAGGTCCTCGCGGCGATAAAGACTCGGCTCCTCTGGCCCTTCTATAAAGGGGATCTGGTTTCCAAGGAGATTCCCAATTCCGTTGATCTCATTCAATATTTCACTCGATGGGGGGAATCGAGGAATCAAAAGCAGCTGAGCGAAAAACGGAAGCTCATCTACCAAGCGGGCAGGCTGGTGAGGAAAGTGCACGAGGTTGGAATCTACCATTTCGATCTCCACCTCAAGAATCTCATCGTGGAAATGGGAGAGGAAGGGGTGAAATCCCTTTACATCATCGATTTCGACCGTTCCAAGATCATCTATCCCCTCAAATCCAGCAAATGGTTTGCCAATCTCTTGCGCTTGGACCGATCAGTGGAGAAATGGCTTCCCAAAGGCCTCTGGATTACCCGGACTGACCGGCTCCGATTCCTCAAGTCTTACCTGAAGGGAGATAGAGAGAGGTTAGCCTTTGTGAGGACGTATCTGAGAAAATACCTCCGCCGCAAAAGGAGATACAGCATAGGCTGGGCCATTGAACGCCTCCTCTACGGTTGAGCCATTCGCTCCAAGAAGTCGCCCATGGCCCCTTCGAGCAGGCCTTTCCTGTCATAGTAAAAATGGTCGA
>JBGVTJ010000182.1:0-15074 GCA_041862515.1 Thermodesulfobacteriota bacterium
CGTTTCTTAACAGTAAAGATATTATCGGAATCTTTCCGTTTCCACAACATAAAAGTCGCTACAGTTCTATGAGCTTCTCGGAGACTCCATTATCCGTGAGCCAACCTGCCGGATGAGGGTGAGCTCGAAGGGGTACGTATTCCCCACGTGTCAATCCCGAAAGGTCACCTCACAATGTATTGAAACACCAAATGAATCGGGATTACCTCCGAATAATGATGATCCCTACTATTATCATGACCGTACCGACCAGTCTATCCCAGCTTATCCTTTCCGAAAACAAGAACAGGCCACCCAGGAGGGCAATCAATGGAAACGCCGACGTGATGGGGATAACTCGGGAAATCATTCCGTATTTAATGGCGTAGAAATAGGCGAGATGGCCTAAGAGAGAAGCCAGAACCCCCTCCGCACAGATAAGGCTCCAGGTTGAAAATTCGATTTGGAATAGCTGGTGGATATGCCCGGTCACGATAACCCACACTAACATGATGAGACTGATCATGAAGCTCCTCATCGCTAGCCCCACCCAAGGATCGACCCGAAGCATGGCGGCTTTACCGAAAAAGGGAGCAATACCCCAACAAATCATGGTTGCCAAAGCGAAGACAAAAGGGGAAGTTCTCACGGCATCCCTCCTTTTTTCGGAAAATGAGTTTCCCCCTTTTCCCTCCCTACGCGAGAGCCCCCGAAGGCAGGAGAAAGAGTTATTCTATTGCACCCGGTTTTCTCCGTCTTTTCTTGTAATACGAACCAAAAGAGGGGTTTGCGAGGAGGCACCGCAATAAGACGATGTCCTTAGCCCCAGGGGGGCAATGATTTTTAGGGGGAGGGGGGAAAGAAACAATCCTTTCCCGATTTTTTGGCTTCGAGAAGGTATTTATCCGCCTTGATGATCAAGTCGTTTTTGGTTTTGGCATCGGCAGGATAACCGGCTAGGCCCATGCTGATCGTCAAATTCCCTTCGACGGCACTCCCATAAATCGGAATCTTCATCTCCCTCACCTTATTCACCAAACGCCTTGCCACATAAATTGCATTCTTCCCGCTCGTCTCGGGAGTGATGATGGCGAACTCCTCCCCACCATATCGACAAATATAGTCCACCCTTCTACAATTCTCCTTAAAAAGCCTCGCGATATCCTGAAGAACCTTATCCCCTGCCAGATGGCCGTAGGAATCATTGAACCGTTTGAAGTCGTCGATATCGATCATGAGCAGGCTGAGGGGGTGTTCATAACGGACGGATCGCGCCACCTCTTGGGTGAGCAGTTCATGGAAGTGACGGTGATTATATAAATCCGTAAGGCCATCAATGATCGAGAGATATTGATAAAATTCCCTCTTCTTCCTCTCGGCGAATAAGAGCTCCCTGGTCTCGATTATGGCCCTCTGTCGATCCAATGCATCGTTGATGTGCTGCATAAACTCTTCCATTTTGAGGGGCTTCATCATATAAGCATTGGCCCCGGCATTGAGGGCATTCACTGAATTTTCCAGGGATGGTTTACCCGTGATAAAGATCACCGAGGTATCGGGATGGATGTTCTTAATCACCTTTAGGAAGTCCAAACCCGTCATATCGGGGAGTTCCACCTCAACCACGGCGATGTTATAGAAGAACTCCTTAACTTTGTCTATTGCGTCCTTTCCATTTGGCGCCACGTCGGTAAAATATCCGGCTTCCTGAAGCCTCTCCATCAAGGTTCCACGAATCTCCTCGTCTTCATCAACAACCAGGGCATTCACCCTCTTTCCCTTATCCCTATCTTCCTCCATATTCAACTCCCAACGCAATGTCTGGCCAAACTAAAGCATGCTTAATTTTTTCCCCACTTTTCCCAAAAAGTCAAATTATTTTCGCCCCACCCTCCCATATCTACATCATTCGCCTCGCTTAAGGGATTTCTCCTCCTCTAATGATCTCAAAGACTCCATTCCTTTCTCCAGTTGATTGGTAAGTATCTCGATTTCCTGGTCGATTTTTTCGATCTCCCCCCTCTCTGGACCCACCGACTTCCCCCTTCCCCTTTTCCGGATCATCCTGATCCTCTTCGCTTCCCTCTCTTGCCTTAATGCCTCCACCCTATCCCTCAGCTCAGATATCGTGCTCCCAACCTCCTCCGTCTCCTTTTTGCCCAACTCCCCCTTCAGGGGCTCCTCCTCCACTTCTTTCACCTTAGTAACGGGCTTCGAGGAGGCCTTAGACCGAGGCTTCTCCGCTCCCCTTCTTGGTGAGAGCCGATAAATTTTCATATCGTCCCTATATTGGACAGGTACCTTGTTGGGCTCATCGACGATATGAACCTTGCCTGCGCTATCTCGCCAGCTATATATCAGCGTTTGTCCATGACCAAAGGGAGAGAGGAGTAGGGTTAATACAAGGGGAATAATGGCCTTCTTCATGATCATGCCCCCAATCCTCCTTTGCATCGATGGTATTCCCTCTCAATGCATCTATCCCGCGGGTGAATCTCACTCCAGATCTTCCTCACCTATCGCCCTCCTCCACCTCTTCTTCTGGGACAATCTCCTCTTTCCCTCCCTTCGGCTCTCCTTCTCTTCGAAGGAAACCACCGTAGGGAGTCTCATTCTCACGGGTTTATTGAGCTGTTCAAGCTTTTCTTGGAGCCGCTGAAAGGCCCTTCTCTTATTTACGGCTTGATAACGGGATTCAGAGGCCGTCACAGTTATCCCAGATGGTAGGTGTTTCAATCTTACAGCGGTCTCCTTTTTATTCTTCCTTTGGCCACCGGGCCCCCTCGACCGATAATACTCAGCCCGAACCTGCCCATAGAGGATTCTTAAATCTGTTGCATATCTCTTCTTCGATGATCTTTCAGTCGTCAATACCGGTGTCCTTCCCGGCACAACCGCTCAATATCCCATGATTCGACCCATCAACTCAATGCCCTGATCTCTACGTCGATTTGTCCCAAACGAGTGGTTACGATCCTCCTGATTTCGCTGCAACGGAGGAGAAGGGATTGGAAATCCCGAATTTTGTCTATACCCTCTAGTTTCTTGAGGATAAACTCCAAGGCCTCCTTTTCAGCATTCCTCTTTGCAATTTCCAGCCGCTTTCTAAACTCTTCCTCGATCCTTTTGGGATCCATTTCCCTCTCCTCTTTTCGCAAAATTCGATGAGATCCCGATGAGATGCTCCCTCTCTTACTCGCTATGCCTTCTCTGTCTTATTCTCTTTCCCATGCTCCCCACAAAATGAATGAGGAGCAGCACCCCAACTATCAAGAGGGTAAGGGATAAGATGAAATTGACGGGATCCCGGGCTGTGATGGATATTACCCTCAACCCGATGAAAATGGAAACAATCGATAGGAAGGCGACCAAACAATGGCCGGCCCACCAAAGCAATGCGCTCACCATTTCCCCCATACTTGGTTATTTCACTGAATAGCCTGACATATTCACAAGGCCTATTTCTCGACGGATTTAAAGAGCTCCACCTGTTCCTTAAGGACGCTATTATTCTCCCTCAATTTGCGGTTTTCCGCGGCAAGGGCTTGAAATCTTCTCTCCAGCTCTCGGAACCGGGGAAGTCGCATATAGACATAATAGGAAAAGGCTACCAGTAGTAGGGCTACTACGGAGAGGACAACCTCATAGAGCCCCAACTCACCCCTGAGGGCCCCTAGGTAAACGACAAGGGCGATAAGTACTGCCCCCAAAATGAAACCGATGTAGATGATCCCCTCTTTTTTCATCCTCTATACCCCCTTTGGCCTCATGGCTCGGAATCACTCCATTGATGCACAGGCCCGTTACCGGAAAAGATGCCGCCCCGCTGACCTTCATCGGAATGGCAAAAAAGTGAATCCCTTTCCAGAACTCGACCGAGTCCGATCAGGCCTTCAACCATGAAAACATCTTCCTAGAACAGAAAGGTGTCAGCGGACCTTCCGCGATCTATTCCATTATCCACATTCAGGGCGTCCATGCCGACTAGCCCCGGCTTTCTCTGGCATAGAAACTCTGCCGCATTTTTTAAGATACGGGTGAGAGTACTTCGGTCCTCGTCTCCAATATCGATGCCATCCGGTATACAAGAGTACAGCCTTGCCAACGAAATCCATGTCGAGAAAAACCTCTAAGGAGAAAACCCCCCTCTTCGAAACGCCCCCGGTTAACCTCGGAAGGACCACCTCCTTCAGGCGAACCTGGGTGACATCGAGCCTTCAGGTCGACGGTGAAAAGGGGGATCGGTCCGAGAGTTCCATAATGGATTTTTCCGACCCCCAAGGGAAAGTCCGGCTCCCCCTACCAACGATCCCTTTGACATATCCGAAGACTCCATATCATCCTTTCCCCATCAAGTCAATCCAAGAGGGGCGGTGTTTCTTGATAATATAATTTACTATAATTTATTATAAAATCAATAGGTTACAGAAATACTCCCTATGGAAGACAGAAACCTCCAGAAAGGATAAAGAGTGTTACGTTTCTGGATAACTCCCTTGTCTTCCCGTGCACTTCACTCAGCAACTGAAACATCCCCCGAAGAGGAAGCACTGTCGAGGGTTTCCAACTCTGAGGAAGACCGAAGGGTTCAGCCCAGCGGAATGTGGAAGCGATATTTCTCAAAATGTGAGCAGTCCTACTTGAGGCTCCCATAGAATCTGCTATAATATAGGTGAAATGAAAAGGGGAAGGAAGAAAAATTCGAATATGTCCTTCTTGGATGCGGTGGAATCCCATGGGCTAAAATATTGCTCCAATGGAATTGCCCTCTCATCCGATAATTTTGCATATGATTACGAAGAATTGCCCGCATTCAACTATACGAGGAACGTTTTCGATAAACTCGCCACTGAGGATAGGGTTGCCCTGAGGATCCTCGATGCGGGCATGGTTGGCATAACGATCTCTCAGCTTCTCATGGATTCGGAAATAAACCATTATTCCACCCAGGAAGACGTATTTTCAGCCATCGAGCGATTAACCGCGAACTACAGGTTGGAGACCTTCTTAACCCAAAAGACGGTTGTTGAAAATGGCAAACGGAAAATGAAATTGGTAAAAGCCTATCGGCTTAATAATCGAATAAAGGGCATGTACCTCGAATTAAGAGGAAAAGTATCCCCGCATCAATGAATCTTCGAAACAGACAACTCGCCCCCGAGGGGGATTCCCTTCATGAAAGAAACCCTACTCTCTCCTCCCATGATTTACGGCGAGCATGCGGAATCACTGCCTAGCTGCTGGGTTGCGGAAAGGGCACGGAGTCCCGCATGGTGAATTGCTGTTTACTGTATCTTCGCACCAATTGCCTCCTGCCCCCGTAATATAGTTGGGGTTCCTACCCTCACCACTCTCAACCAGTCCATAGCTCTCTACTCTTGGACTTTCCACGAGTGCCTTGGCAGGTGAGACGTTTGAAGACCCACAAGATTGCTTTACCATTTCGTTTAGTGAAGCCTGCCAAAATCTACCCCTAAATAGCCTCTATGGTCGAAGGGGGTTTGGGGGTTATGTTATAGGTAACACTTACAACACCCGGCACTTCCGTTGTTATTCTCTCTGCTAACTTGTCTAAAACATCATGAGGAAGCCTCGTCGGTGACCCCGTTATGGCATCTTTACTATCCCAACACCTCACTTCTATTTGAAAGCCGTAATCTCTTTTTCCCTCTCTTACCCCGGTAACTCTATCATCATGCAGAATCCCTAAATATTGGAATGCCCCTGTGTCACATAGTTCTTCTTCAACTATTTTTGTGGCTCTTCTCACAACCTCAACCCTTTGTGGCGTGACTTCTCCTATTATCCTGGCAGCCAGAGCGGGACCGGGAAAAGGTGGTCTACGATATATTTCTTCTGGCAGTCCCAAAGCTTTTGCAACTTCCCGTATTGCTGGTTTTCTCAATTGTATTAAGGGTTCTATGACCGTGTACCCGTATCTTTCTTCTGTATCGATTCCAAGCTGCTCAAGAATGTTGTGTTGTCGCTTAATTCCCGCAACAGTCTCTTCTACATCCGTATAATTTGTGCCCTGAAGAAGATGTTTCGCACCACTCTCTCTCACGAGCTGACCAAAAACAAGGTCGTAAAATGTCTGAGTAATAGCTTCTCTCTTTTCCTCGGGGTCTGTTAGACCCTTAAGGGCATCGAAGAACTGTTCTCGTGCGTCAACCATTTCCACAGGGATCCCCAATCCTTCAAACAGGGAAACAATCTTTTTCGGTTCATCGTGCCTCATTAAACCATTTTCTATGAAATATGTCTTCAGCCTCTCCCCCAGAGCCCTATATCCTAACATCGTAACAGTAGAAGAATCGACGCCGCCAGACAATGCATTCATTGCTAAACCACTACCAACAGCAGTGGAGATTTCATGCATTTTTTGTTCTACGAATTTCCCCGGTTGTAAATCTTCCATTCTTATCTCTTCAATGTTCATCTCCTACCTCGTCTTTTATATGGGCTACGAAGTATGTAACATCTCCTTGCAGCGGGTTATTGAGTAGATTCTAACCCTTCTCCTCGATATCCTCATGGTACCTCTGCAATGACCTGACCCCACCGTGTCCCCGCCGGTAAGCTTCAATACCCCTGCCGGCAGCAATGGCCGCGGCCAACGTGGTGATGTAAGGCACCTTGTACTGAATAGCTGCCTTGCGGATATAAGAATCGTCGTATTTACTTAACTTGCCACTGGGAGTGTTGATTACCAGATGAATCTCCTTGTTCATAATCCCATCAACAATGTTGGGCCTGCCTTCGTGCATTTTGAGAATATGCTCACTTTCGATGCCGTTTTCGGCCAAAAACCTGTGGGTTCCCTCGGTAGCCTTGATACGAAAACCAAGTTTCTGGAACTGCCTTGCGACCTCCAGAACGGCCGGTCTCTCCCGTTCGGATACGGTGATGAGCACCGTCCCCTCGAGAGGAAGCTGCTGTTGGGCGGCTTCTTGAACCTTGAAAAAGGCGAGCCCAAAAGAATCGGCCATTCCCAAAACCTCTCCTGTGGAACGCATTTCTGGCCCCAAGAGCGGATCAACCTCCGGGAACATGTTAAATGGGAATACGGCTTCCTTCACGCCAAAGTGGCGAATCGATTTCGGCTGGATGTTGAGATCAGCAAGCTTCTTGCCAAGCATAAGCTGGGTGGCAATGCGCGCCATGGAAATGTTGCAGACTTTGGAAACGAGAGGCACGGTCCGCGAGGCACGTGGGTTGGCTTCAAGGATGTAAACAATATCATCCGTTATGGCATACTGGATATTCATCAAGCCTACTACTTTGAGCTCCACGGCGATTTTCCTGGTATACTCGCAAATAGTCTCAATGTGCTTGGCAGGAATGCTGATAGGAGGTATCACACAAGCGGAATCTCCGGAGTGGACGCCAGCAAGCTCGATATGTTCCATAACCGCTGGAATAAAAGCACCCGTGCCGTCAGCAATGGCATCTGCCTCACATTCAATGGCATTTTCCAGAAACTTGTCTATCAGGATAGGCCGCTCGGGCGTTATGCCTACCGCTGCGACAACATAATGCTTGAGCATTTCCTCGTCATGGACCACCTCCATACCACGCCCGCCAAGAACATAAGAGGGCCTGACCATCAGGGGATAGCATATCCTTTCTGCAATCCCCAGTGCTTCGTCAAGGGTACTGGCCATGTCGGATTCGGGCTGGGGAATGCCCAGCTTGCGCATCTTCTGGCGAAAACGATCCCGATCTTCAGCTAAATCTATCATTTCCGGTGATGTGCCGATAATCTTGACACCAGCCTCGGCCAGTTCATTGGCAATATTGAGAGGTGTCTGGCCCCCAAACTGTACGATTACACCTTCGGGCTTTTCCTTCTCATAAATGCTCAACACATCTTCAACCGTAAGCGGCTCAAAGTAAAGTTTGTCTGAGGTATCGTAATCAGTTGAGACGGTTTCGGGATTACAATTGACCATGATCGACTCAAACCCTTCGTCGCGCAGCGCAAAGGCTGCATGAACGCAACAGTAATCAAACTCGATTCCCTGACCGATACGGTTGGGCCCACCGCCCAACACCATGATCTTCCGCTTTTTGCTGGTTGCGACTTTATCTGGGGCATTGTAGGTAGAGAAATAGTAGGCGGCATTCTCCACCCCACTGACAGGTACAGCCTCCCATCCCTGGACCGCTCCCAGGGAGGTCCGCCGGTGCCTCATTTCCACTTCGGGGATGCCGAGAGTCTGCGAAAGGTACTTGTCTGAAAATCCTTCCTTTTTCGCCTGCACCAAGAGATCTTCTGGTAGAGGTTTGCCCTTGTATTTGAGAATCTCCTCCTCTCGCTCCACGAGTTCCTTCATCTGCTCAATGAACCAAGGCTTTATGTGGGTCCTCCCATAAAGTTCATCCACGGTAGCGCCCTTGCGCAATGCTTCATACATGATGAACTGCCGCTCGCTCGACGGCTCGGCCAAGAGCTTCATCAACTCATCGAGGGACTTCTTATGGAAATCCTTGGCAAAGCCAAGACCGTAGCGGCCGTTCTCCAAAGACCGGACAGCCTTCTGGAAGGCCTCCTTGTAAGTCTTGCCAATACTCATGACTTCGCCAACGGCACGCATTTGTGTTCCAAGCTTGTCCTCCGCATCCCGAAACTTCTCGAAGGCCCAACGGGCGAATTTGACCACTACGTAGTCCCCCGATGGCGTGTATTTCTCAAGTGTTCCTTCCCTCCAATAGGGAATCTCATCAAGGGTCAAACCGGCCGCCAACATTGAAGAGATAAGTGCGATCGGGAAGCCCGTGGCTTTTGAAGCCAGGGCCGAAGAACGTGAGGTTCTGGGGTTAATCTCAATCACCACCACCCGGCCAGTTCGGGGATCATGGGCAAATTGGATGTTGGTGCCACCGATTACCTGAATCGCTTCCACAATATCATACGAATATTTTTGAAGGCGTTCCTGGAGCTCAGGTTCAATGGTGAGCATCGGCGCGGTGCAGAATGAGTCGCCGGTGTGCACCCCCATCGCATCTACATTCTCGATAAAACAGACGGTAATCATCTGATTTTTCGCATCGCGCACCACTTCGAGCTCAAGTTCTTCCCAGCCCAGTACCGATTCCTCGACCAATACTTGACCAACGAGACTTACGGAAATACCACGGCTGGCAACGATGCGGAGTTCCTCTACGTTATAAACCAAGCCACCTCCGGTTCCTCCCAGGCAGTATGCGGGGCGGATGACCACCGGGTAGCCCAGCCCATTGGCAATCTTCTCAGCCTCCTCTACGCTGTAAGCCGGTGCACTCTTGGGAAGATCGATGCCGAGCCGGTTCATAGTCTCCTTGAACGCGATCCGGTCCTCGCCGCGTTCGATAGCATCAACATTAACACCGATAACTGTCACGCCGTATTCGTCAAGTACACCCGAGCGCGCTAGCTCTGAGGAAAGATTGAGTCCGGACTGACCACCAAGATTGGGCAGGATCGCATCCGGCCGTTCCTTCTCGATGATCTCCTTCATGCTCTGGAAATTGAGTGATTCAATATACGTAGCGTCGGCCATACCAGGATCGGTCATGATTGTTGCTGGGTTGGAATTGACCAGCACAATTTCATATCCCAATTTCCGAAGGGCCTTGCAGGCCTGGGTACCGGAGTAATCGAACTCGCAGGCTTGGCCTATGACTATGGGCCCGGAACCGATAATCATTACCTTCTTTATGTCATCACGTCTCGGCATTCAACACCACCATTTTCCCTGAGCCATAATTTATCAGGTTGGGCAGGTTACAGTATGAAGTAAGGTTCGTCAGGTGTTTTGCATGAGAACTGAGGTTTGATGTTCGGAATATAGGGAAGGCATTGCCGTATGTCAAGTTGAAAACAAGGCCCGTACTAATATACTGGATATACTGGGGGAAATCCAGTTAAATGCAATCTGGCGGCGATTTTGTAGATCAATAACCGTCCAACCTCGGTGATAAACAAAGCTGCATGCAAGGCTAGTAACCCTATCGAACCCGTCAAACACCTTGAGCTCTATTGAGGGAACGGTACCGCCTTTTAGGATGAGGGCAACGTCCTTATGAACCGTATGGCTGGACCGACGTGAAGCCGGATCTCTTTTTGATCCCTAAATATCTCCCCATCCATTTGCATATCAACGGGTTTCTCCAACGTGATAACGGACCGGGTTGCCATACGATCGAAAAGTTTCGAGTCCCTCAACTCCATGCCGAGGAGTATCTTCAGCGCGGTCAATCCCATCCTTTTGGGACCCATTTCACAACAGAGAATTTGAAAGAAACCCTCCCTTTCCCCGGCTCGGCGGGTCGGCTTGAATCCCAGCCCAACCTCCTTCACCGTTGAACCCAAGATGGCCGTACATCTACCGATGGGTAGCCTTTCCCCGTTAAGCCAGATGTCAGCCTTAAACGGACGGAAAAAATTACTATCCCCACCACCCTTTTTCAAGCTCGAAAAGAGGATTTTGAATAGAACCCCTATGCTCTTCCACTTCCCCCTTCCCTCACCTCGATAATACGCTTTCAGCAGGTTCACGGGGAAGCCTAGCCCGAATATGAAGCCATATCGATCATTCACCTGAAGGACGTTCGCCCGAACGATTTCAAAGGGAACCCGCCCCTTGATGGCACTGAGGATTCGCTGAAGAATCGCCTCCGAGAGGCCCTTTATCCCCAGGGAATTAGCGATGGTGTTCATGGTTCCGCCCCGTAAGAGGACTATTGGTGGAAGATCCATCCCGTTATAGATTGGAATGAAGGCGCTGAGGGTATGATGGAGCGTACCATCTCCTCCATCTATGACCAGGATATCGATTTCCTCGCGGCGAAATTCGCGGGCGGCATCCGATATCTCCTCGGGGGTTTGGGTCGTGCGAAAAACCGCCTCTCGACCGAGAATTTGTCTCAGCCTCTCTACCCTGTTTGGATTCGTGACGTTCTTTCTCGCCCTTGGATTGCTAACAACTCCAATCATTCTCACTTTAGTAAAATCGCGACCATACTCAAATCGTCCCTGATCAAAGCACCTTCCTTCTCCATCATAACAGAGGGAGCCCAAAAGGCAACTTTTTTGGCGACGGTAAGAGACATTTCGCCATTTCAGGTTGGAGTTCAATAATTACGGGAATTCTCTCCCGACTGATAGAAAGGGATTCACAAAGCCCATTGAGTCTCAATGCAATAAGGGGATTTCCTCACAAGGATGTCCCTTGAAGGAAAGGTAAGGGGAAATGAAGCTATGGACGAGTTTCGATCTATTCCCCAGCAGTATCGAGACTATTGAGAAATACCCTCACAATTTCGGGGTCGAATTGGGTAACAGATTCCCGCGTTATGACATCAATGGACCTATCGAGGGATAGCCCTTGATGGAATGAACTGTCGGAACGAACGCAGTCGAATACCTCGGCTAAGAAGAGGATCCTCGCCTGTAGGGGAATCTCTTCCCCCGCCAATCCGTCGGGATACCCCGTTCCGTCAAACCGCTCATGGTGGTGGCGGATAAAGCGTCCCGTTTCCCGCAAAACGTTGACCTTTTCGACAATTCGTTCTCCCATCAACGGGTGTTGCTGAATTTGATAGAACTCTTGGTCTGTCAACTTTCCAGGCTTACCCAAGATATGTTCACTGATCATTATCTTGCCCACATCGTGCAACAGGCCTGACAATTCGATAGACCGTATTTCTTCTTGGGAAAAACCCAGGGTTCTCGCTATGGAAGAAGCATAATCGGCTACCCTTCTTGAATGGCCACAGACAATCCCATCCCTTGCATCCAGTGCATTAGTCAGGGCCTGGAGGGTATCAATATATCCGTGGTAAAGCTCAGTATAGCTTTCCATCATCTCATCCCTTGAAGGTCTATCATCCAAGGGGCCGAAATTCATGATATCCTCCCGGAGGATACGATGATGTCCCCCGGGCGTCTTGTAGGATCTCATTTTCCCCCTGTATATATAGTTCTTAATGGTTTGAACAGTCACCCCCAGAATTTTAGCTGCCTCTCTCGCACTGACCAAATCAGCTTGTCGCCGAGTGGGCTCTTTCATCCAACACCTCCTTACTATGGAACTTCCATTGGGCGGTAAAGAGGGACGTTAGCCCCTGAACTCCGAGAAATCATTGGCGATGTTCGCTTACATCAAAAGGCATCACAAAACTGAACTCCTAACTCGATATGATCCTGATTTTTGAGCTCGAAGTCCCGTTACAGGGTGATTTCTTCGAGCCCAGTTCGCGCCCTCTCCCATACCGGCTCCCCGATTACATGCTAATGTTTCCAGCTACCCCGAAGCGCCCCCCCCTCTCTCCGCCCCCAGTATCTGGAGGTACTGATCACGAAAATATTTCCTTGGATAGTATGTACGCCCTTAACTTTTGTGGTCAAAAAATCCCCATTCTTCGGACCACCCAAGGGAAGAACAATCTAGGCGCCAATTCCATCATTAATTTCTATGCCCGCTTGTTTTGACCCTATCGAAATAGTACTGTAGTCTGCGGGCTACTTCTTCTGATTCGATCAAGACCCCCACCTCATGATTACTGGTCAAGGAATGATAAGTCCAATTAGTGCTTCCAAGGAGGTTGATCCTTCCATCGATGATGATCAGCTTTGCATGGGTGGTTACAAATAGGGGATCGTAGAAAACCTCCACCCCTTCTTCCGATAGCATTTTACCCGTTAGCCTATTTCTTTCAGTGGTCCTACCCTCTCGATCGCTGGCCTCCAAAATGACCTCAACCTTTAACCCCCTTTTCCGAGCGGATATCAATTCGCCGATTAAAATATTGCTGGGGCTTTTGGGATGTTTGGCATAAAAGCTCGCCTCGAACATCATCATTTGAATGGATTTCTCGGCATTTCTCAAGAGCCCCCGGGTGATCTGGAAATATTCCCTGTCGAGGACGACCCTCACATCCTTGGCAGGAAGGGCGTACGTTAGGGAATGACTAAAAAGGGTTATGAAAATGAGAGGGTAAAAACCGAGCATCCTCCGCATCTTTTCCCTCCTCCCTTATCGATCATCCCCTGCCGGGGGGTTTCTCCCGGGTTGACCGTGGCTTGCTAACCATCAACGCAACTCCCGAAGGTTCGTCGAGATGACCCTGGAGGTGGGAGGGGAGTAAGTCCCCGCCCACTCAAGATCTCTCCCTTATTGATCCCCTTATCCACCAGAGACCTTCCAATGGCAAAAGGGAGTCATCAATGCATTGATCGCTCCACCCATCAAGGCCCCCTTCCAATCTCAACAGGGGGATTAGCCTCAGGGATACATGACCAATGGGATGGAATATGTCCCCCTCTGGACAAGCAGCTTGACCCGTTCTCCCTCATCAATATCTTGGACGATGGATTCAAATCCTCTCAGGCCTTCAATTCTCTGGCCATTGATCTCCATGATCACGTCCCCCGTCTTGAGCCCCGCTCCTTCCGCTGGACTGCTGGGCTTTACATCGGAAACCAAGACCCCTTCCGGAGTCTTCAACCCGAAATATCTTGCTAAAAGAGGGGTCATCTTCTGAACGGTCAGACCCTGTTTCATAACCAAGCGGTTCTCCCGAGCCGATTCACCTAATTCGACCCCCACGGCCTTAACGACTTCCCACGATACGAAAATGGGAGCTCCGGCCCTAAGGGCAAGAGCGATAGCATCGCTGGGTCGGGAATCGATCTCTATCTCCGAACCTTTCAGCTTTAGATAGAGGATGGAATAGATGATATCCCCTTCTACCTTATTGATGACGACCCGAACCAATTTAGCCTTTAAGCGGTCTAAAATACTGTTTATGAGGTCGTGGGTCATTGGCCGAATTGTCTTGATATCATTTATTTTCAGGCCTATGGCCCTCGCCTCGGAGAATCCGATCATGATGGGCAAGGCCGTCTCATCATTCAGGTCGACGAGGACGACCATCGAACTTTCCCCTGCGGGATTCAAATCCACCCCCTTTACCATCACCTCCAAGTTGCCCTTCCCCTCTGATGCCGATGGAGCTCCCGGATTCATAAGGGGAACCGAACTAAGAATAATCCATAGAAAGATAATCCATTTCTTCATGATCACCATCGCCCTCCTCTTTTCCCACAACAAAAGCCGTCGCCTTTTGCGCGATGGCTTTTTCAAGATATTGGATTCAACCGTTCGATCCCGTTTCGAGGCTAATCCATTATTCAACTACGGATAACACAACATAACCAGCCCCCTTCGATCTCATTTCTGACCGCGGAGGGGTGGTCCTGGTCAACCGAAAGCTAACCATCCTTTTTCCCTTTGTTGTGGCTGAAATTGTCATAACACCGATGATGGTAATGTCGTGTTTCGCTATCCTCTTATGAGGCCTCTGTCTGTGGGAATACCGACAAGTTTCCTCCCTCCAGGAAGGGAAAGTATTGAACACCCCCTTGCCTAAGAAGGTTTAACGGCGTTTTGAAAGAATCATCCCGTTTAATGGTTATTAGGGGATTGCTCATTCGATCTTCAACGAGTAGTGTCTCTTAATACCCTCTTTTTGGTGTAGCCCTTGAGACCGAGGAAAGAAAGCCTGGGAATAGCGAAGGTGGAGAAGATCCTCTTCAAATCATCCGGGAAAAAAGGGCCTTTGTCAAGGGGAAAATAGGGAGATCACTGAACAACCGGAAAAAGGAAACTCTGAGCGCGAATTTAGATTTCATCGGTAAGCATTCTTAACGAAGTGAAACGGATGTAAATTCAGTGTCTGATACTAAAAGGTGATTTTTACGAGGAAGTAGTATCTGAGCCCTCATTTGCAGTGAAAGAGACCTTCAGAATTGTCGAAAAATCGCTGTTCACCAACTGGGGTTATGTTACAAATTAACGGGCTGTTGCCCAAATCTCCTGGAGCGAACATTAAAGAATTTTTGCTCACTATTCTTAGTGAAGCGAAACGGCCGCAAACCTAATGTTTGAGCCCAAAGGGCGAGTTTTAGGTTTGCAGGGAAGCGAACTTTAGAATGATCAAAAATTCTTTTCAGAGAGCGAAAGGGGATTTGGGCAACAGCCTGTTAACACGTAAACCCTTTGCCCTTAGGTATTCCTTAACCTCTCTTACGCTTAAAATGCGATAGTGAA
>JBGVTJ010000183.1:0-8387 GCA_041862515.1 Thermodesulfobacteriota bacterium
CATGTGATTGTATTCTTCCTTGCTGAAGAATTGGCGTGCTCGCTCCACGGCGTATCGGGTGATTGTATGGTGTAAGTTCACGATGCCGGACCCGCTCGTTGCCCGCAAAAGATGATGGTTGAGGGCCTCATCCGAGGGAAATGCCTTCGACTTCCATAAAGCTGGAGTAGTGTTGAATCGGCCCTTGCAGAAGTAGTCAGCCAGGGTTGCCAGCCCTGGCCATGGATCTTGATCATCGCGCTCTAGCATCTCTAGCAGGATAAATGTCGTACAAGAGATCGAATGGCCCAATGAACCGTCCAGATAACCACTGCCAAGGAGTAAAAGCCGGCGCGCCAGCTCCACTCCCCCTTCCTGTGCATGGAACGTAGCCATCAAAACCGCGGTCTTCTCCCAATCCTGATCACCGATGGCGGTTTCAACGTCGGAGAAGGAAACGGAAGAATTTAGTAACTTGGCCTTGGGCAACTCTTTGAGCTTCGGCCTCTTGGCATACTCGGTGACTTCAAGATGGATCAGTGCCGGGATCTCATTTTTCCTCAGGTAGGGCACGAGCTCCCGGTAAATGCCGTACATCTTGGGCAGGTGAGGGTTGATGAACGGCGGGTTCAGGACCCGCTGCACCACAGGAAATAGTGACAAGTGGATTTCCCAGGCTTCCTCGCCCTTGCTTAATTTTTTTCGTAACTGTTCAGAGGCCCGGGCCACATCCGATGCTTCCAATGCCTGCAAAAGATCATCTTCCACTATCATATCGGGTTGTTTTCTTGCCACGGCGACTCCTTTAAATGTGGCTGGTGCGGTCATACCGAATGCTGTATAAGCCGCGTACGCAGCCGATTTCTTGATGAACTCTCTCCGGTTCAATTACTCCTTATCCATGATTATTAGGGTTCTTTAATACCGCTTTGTGGTATATACAGTCAACCCATTTGCTAAACTTTTTTCGACGCGGGCATATAGAGATCGCAAGCTCGTATTCTAAAATTGGTTTTTTGGCTACTATCTCTTCTGACGCAGGGGTTATCACATAAGCGCAAAAATCTCTTATCAAGAAGATTGGCTGGGGAATACGCTCATAAAGGCGCAAAAAAAATCCCTCTGCCAGAAAGGAGGGTAAAATGGCAGAGGGAAGTAAAGGGGGGTTTACTTAACTAACAAAACTACTCGTACTTGTGAGGGAAGTAAATGGGGGGAATTATGTATTTTACGAGTGGAAAAGGTGTATTTTTTGGGGTAGGGTGAACCGTCACCGGGGATTTCGACCGCAAATAAATAGCTTCACCAAAGCAGATTACTTTCTCGTTAAGAGCTACTTCAAATCCTCTCAATACTCTCAGACTGAATAACCGACCCCTAGCACTATAAGGATTGCCCCATTTGCAGTCCACATTGTGAATGGATATTGGGATGCCGTCCCCTCGCTTTGAGTATCCGTCGTTATTTCCAGGTAATTACAGATCCCTCATAACCCCTTCTTTACCCCATAAGGTACGCATAAGGTCTCATTGGGCGAGGAGTTATATGAAAACACGGCGATGGTTCCCGGCCCGTATGTGTTTTTTCGGAGAAGGCAATGCCCTGATTCCAAATGGGGTATTGAAAGAGAGTAACCTTGTAAGTTCAATGACCTTCATGAAAATCCTTGCATTGGTCGGTTTCTTTCTGGTAGAAAGTAAGAAAATAGATTATTTATAGATTATTTAAAGATAGAAAGGTTTATCCCCGGTCGGGAAAAAACGGGAAGAAAGGATGCCTTCGTATGTTCCGGAAGGAGGTTCGTGAGCTGATCTGGGTCTATTTTTTCGTGTCCCTCGGCAGCCTGCTGCTGCATCTTCGCATCCATCCCCCCAAGGACAGCATGTTCAACTGGATCCCGGCAGTTTTTGCCGCGGCGAACACCTTTCTTGTGCCGCTCTTGTTCAATAATCCCATGACCGTGGCCTGGGCCTATCTCTTCGCCTGGGCTACCGTGGTTACAGGCACAATAGGCATGGCCTACTTCTCAATCATCACCTGGAAACTGCAGGTAACTGCTCAGACCGTCATTATGAACTCCACCCTTCCGGACATCATCATCCTTCTGGCCAAGCTTCCCCTGGCGCATAGAATCCTGCGCATTTACTGGCCGGATGGTGCGGACACAGAGCGAAGGGGGTGCGCCGAATGACCCGAGGAAGGGGTTTGGAGGGTACACTTCTCTCCGCTTCAACTCGCCTGATTGTGGGAATAATTCTTGTGGCTGTGGGCGTTGGGCTTTTGGTCGGATCTTCCCTGATCGCCTTGCGAGCGCACTCCGGGGATGTTGCCGAGTTCGGCCGGACCGCGGCACTGCTGGTCACCACCGGCAAGATCTTTGCGCTGCTCGCTGCAACGCTGGTTTTCCTTCAGTTTCTGTTGGGGGCCAAGCTCAAGGTTCCGGATCGGGTCTTCGGCCTGCACCGGCTCCTTTTCGCCCACAGATTCCTGGGCGTTTCTGCTGCGGTGTTTGCATCATTGCACCCCTTGTTTGTATTCGCCCCGAAAGCCAGAGAAATCGGCTCTCTCCGATTCGAAATCTTTCCCGAGCTCTTGGGCGTTGCCCTTCTTATCGGAATCTGGACGGGGGTCTGCACCGGCCTTTGGCGGGAGTTCTTACACCTAAGGTATGAGGTTTGGTACCGGTTGCACCGCGTGGGCATGTTCAGCGCGGTGGTGCTCGTCACCCTCCACGTTCTGAACGTGACTGGTGATCTCGCGGAAGGCTGGCCGCTGTGCGCCCTGGGCGTGGCCTTGGGCCTTTATGCGGCACTGTTCGTCTGGGCGAAAGTGATTAAGCCGAGGCTCCTCAAGAGGCGAATGTATGGCGTCACAAAGGTTACCCCTGCAGGGAAGGATACGTATAACGTCGAGCTGTCTCCCCAGCACGGCGAAATCTTTTCCTACGCGCCAGGGCAATTCGCCTTCCTTACGTTTCACTCAGAGGGCTTGCCGCGGGAGCGACACCCATGGACCATCTCTTCGACACCGACAAGACCGGAAAGCCTCATCTTTACCATCAAGTGCAGCGGCGACTTCACCGCCTCTATCGGCAAGCTTAAGCCGGGCGACACCGCCCTCGTCGATGGACCGTACGGGCTATTCAGCTATGCTGCCCATGTCCGGGATCCAAAGGGGGAGTTGGTCATGGTCGCCGGTGGGGTCGGGGTGACGCCCATGCTCAGCATGCTCCGCTACATGGCCGACAGAGGCGAGGGGAGAAAAGTCACCCTTGTTTGGAGCAACAGGACCGAGGCCGACATTTTGTGCCACGAGGAGTTCGAGGCCATCGAGGCCAAGTTACCAAACCTCTCCGTACACCACGTCCTGACGAGGCAGAAGGATTTCGAGGGCCCCACCGGCCGCCTCGATGCCGCGATGCTGAACGGGCTTCTCTCGGAATGCGGGCGTGACGCCTCCGTCTTCGTCTGTGGCCCGCCGTCCATGATGGATTCCGTCTGCAAGGCCCTCAAGGTGATCGGATTCAAGGCCCACCGCATCCATACCGAGAAGTTTTCCATCTGATCCAGATCTCGATGGGAACCATCCAAACCCTGGCTTTCTTAGGTAAGATTTTCGGGGAAAAACCACTCAGATCATAGGAAATTCTTATTCCGATTGCGGGTATCAATCTCACGTAATTCCTTTCCGTTCTCAATACTCCCACCGAAACATCAAAATATTTTTAAAAATTGAAGAAAATGGGAGATATTCAAAGGAAATCTATGATTTTGAGAGATTGTGAAATTTGTGAAATAAGTAACAATATTCCATAATATAACCTATTGATTATATTAGAAAAGTCGAAATAAAGAATTTGTGCGAATAAAATTCGTAATAATCATTTAAATAATGTTTTTATTTTGTGTTCATTTGTGGTAATAAGGGAAGTAAGAGAAAGTTCAAGCGATCAAGGACATAACCCCTAACCTTCTGGAGTAAGATATGAGCAAGGGTTTCCAGAAGGTACCAATACGCAGCCTCTAAGGGGATTTTTGCATTCCTTTGGGGGCTTTTTCCTTTTTTTCTCAGAAAGGTTCCCTAATGGACCCCAAATACAATATTGGTGTCCCGTGAGCAGAAACTAATCAATGATTAGCGACGATGATTGGATAATGTCTCGTCTATCTAAGGCAGTAATCATGGGCTTATTGGTAGGCATATTGGGCCTGGTGGTAAGCCTGGTTCCTGTCGGGCTTGATCTGGAGGAAAACATCGGCTTGGATTTACTTTTCAAGCTGAGGGGAACAAGGGAAGTTCCATCTGATGTCATTATCGTGACCATGGACAAGATCTCTGCGGTCAATCTTAACTTGCCAGCAGAGCCCGAGAAATGGCCTCGCTCCCTACATGCCCGCCTCACTGAAAATCTGATCAAAGAAGGAGCCGCAGTTATTGCCTTTGACATCATTTTCGATGAAGCTCGTTCCACGGAGCATGACAATTTGTTTGCTGAAGCAATCAGTAATGCACGCAACGTTGTCCTCTCTGAATACCTCAAAAAGGAGATAGTCTCCTTGAGTGACGAGAGGGGGTCCCGTACGGGGGATTTGAATATTGAGAGACTGGTGCCACCCATTCCCTCCCTTGCACGATCCGCTGTTGCCTTAGCACCGTTTCCCTTACCCAAAGTACCCGTCAAGATAAGCCAGTATTGGACGTTCAAGACAGGCGCCGGAGACGCACCGACTTTGCCGATCGTGGTGTTCCAAATCTTCGCATTCGAGGTGTACGGTGAATTTATCCGATTGTTGGAAGCGGTTAATCCATCTCAAGCCGAGAAACCGCCTCATGACATAGATGCAATCATTACGACCAAAAGCGTTGAACAGCTCATCAGAGTTCAGAGAGATATCTTCAAGAAGAAGCCATCGATTGCTCAGAAAATGTTAGAGGAGTTGCAGAATTCGAAGACACTGCTGGCTGACGTGAGAAAGAAGCAGATCCTCAAATCACTCATACGGATGTACCAAAGCGGAGATAGCCGCTATCTCAATTTTTATGGGCCTCCTGGCACTATTACCACTGTTCCCTATTATCAAGTACTGCAAAGTCAGCAAGAGTCGGCTGTCGCCGGAAAGCACCTTGATTTCAGCGGCAAAGCTGTTTTTGTTGGACTTTCGGAACGCTTGCGGCCGGAACAGAAAGACGGCTTCACTACCGTTTTCTCTCAAAAGAGTGGATTGGATATCAGCGGTGTTGAAATTGCGGCAACCGCTTTCGCAAACCTATTAGAGGATATGCCTGTTCAGCCTCCTGGTTTTCTTGCGCATCTAGCCGTTATTTTTCTTTGGGGAGTTGTGCTGGGCATTCTTTGTCTTTTATTTCCTACATTCATTGCTGCGGGGACCGTGATAGGGACGAGTGTACTCTATCTAATTGCTACGCAGTACCAATTTACATCCACAGGCAGTTGGTATCCGCTGGTTCTCCCTCTATTTTTTCAGGGGCCTTTCGCTTTTTTTGGCGCTGTCTTGTGGAAGTATTTCGAGACGAATAAGGAGCGTCAGAATATCAGAAAGACGTTCGGATACTTCCTGCCCGATAAAGTGGTGGATCAGTTAGCGAAAAGTATGGGAGATATCAAAACAAGTAGCCAAATAGTTTACGGGACCTGTTTGTCCACGGATGCAGAGCAATATACTACGTTATCGGAAACCATGGATCCAAAGGAACTCAGCAGCTTCATGAATCAATACTATGAGGCTATTTTTGAACCAGTAAAGCAACACGGTGGAATCGTGTCCGACGTCAAAGGAGATTCTATGCTCGCGATATGGGCGACGCCACATCCTGATGCCGCTCTCAGGAATCAGGCCTGCCTCGCAGCGCTGGATATTGCCAGTGCAGTGCATCGGTTCAAGCAGTCTTCAGATACTTTGCAGCTTCCAACGCGCATCGGTTTGCATTCCGGGCACATGTCACTCGGTACTATAGGAGCTATCGACCATTATGAGTATCGGGCTGTAGGAGATATCGTCAATGCGGCGTCCAGGATAGAGGGGCTGAATAAATACCTCGGGACACGGATATTGTTGTCCGAAGAGGTGCTCTATGACCTTGATGATTTCCTGACAAGAGAGTGCGGAAAATTCCTTTTGGCTGGGAAATCAAAGCCAATTGTGGTTCACGAATTGATATGCCGTATAGAAGAATCGAATGAAGAACAGAGAAGCCTCTGTGGGATGTTCGCCGAAGCACTCAGCGCTTACAGGAAACAATCCTGGGAAGAGGCGATTGAGATATTTCATAAGTCCACGAAAACCTATACGGAAGATGGACCTTCGACCTTTTATTTAAAGTTGTGTGAGAAGTATAGGCAGAATCCGCCTGGAGAACCGTGGGATGAGGTGGTTGACATGGAGAAGAAGTAGCACAATATTCTCCGGTCACGCACGAATATATATGAGCTACAAAAAAGGAGGTGGGTATTGCGGCGAATCTTTTCATGTTTTTTTTGCCTTATTGTATGCTTAAGTGTCGTGATAGCCTCCCTATACCCCATCGCTACTCTTGCAGAGACGTGTGAGGAATGGGTGGCCAAAGTTGTATCGGTGCAGGGGAGCGTTCAAGCTCGAAGAGTAGGTGAAACGGAGTGGGTCACTGTTAAACTGAACGATACATACTGTCCTGGCGACATGATTCGGGTGCATGAGCGAAGCCGGGCGGCCGTCGTCCTGGCAAACGAATCTATCCTCCGTCTTGATCAAAAAACTACGATCACTTTCATTGGTCTAGAGAAAGAACGAACTTCCTTGCTCGACTTGCTCATAGGTGCTGTTCATTTTTTTAGCCGGATCCCGCGAGGCTTGAAAGTGGCTACCCCATTTGTTAACGGGATCGTAGAAGGCACGGAATTCCTCGTAAAGGTTGAGCGCAATCAGACCTTCTTCTCTATCTTTGAGGGACGAGTAGCAGCAACGAATGAGGCGGGAAGTCTTACCCTGACAAGCGGCCAATCGGCAATAGCCCAGGCGGGACAGGCACCGGCGTTACACATTGTGGTGCGTCCGAGAGATGCCGTGCAATGGGCGCTGTATTATCCGCCCATTCTGGATTATCGCCCAGTCGATTTTCCGGGTGGAGCCCCAACCGATTGGCAATCTATGGTCCGAAAGTCCATCGGGTTTTACTGGGAGGGTGATCTGGCCAGGGCATTTTCTGGCCTTGAGGGGGTCCCTGAAGATATCCCTGATCCGCGCTTTTTTGCCTACCGGGCCGCATTGCTGCTTTCGGTAGGACGTGTTGATGAAGCGGGTGTCGATATCGAGAGGGCGCTGATTCTTGATCCACGCAATAGCCATGCCTTCGCGCTTCAGTCGATCATCGCTGTTGCACAGAATGAAAAGGAGAGAGCACTTGACTTAGCGAGAAAAGCCGCGGAGCTGGATCCCGAATCTCCCGCCGCAAGGGTTGCGCTCTCTTACGCACAGCAGGCTTACTTTGACCTCAAAGGGTCATTGACGAGTCTCCAAGAAGCGGTGAAACTTGATCCAGAAAACGCCCTTGCATGGGCGCGACTCGCCGAACTATGGCTATCCTTAGGATATCTCGATAGAGCATTGAAAGCGGCACAAGAAGCTGTGGCCTTGAACCCCAATCTGGAACGTACGCAAACTGTTTTGGGATTTGCATACCTTACGCAGATAAAGATTCGGGATGCGAAAAACGCCTTTGAAAAGGCGATTGAGCTGGATCAGGCGGCTCCCCTTCCGCGGCTGGGTCTCGGATTGGCAAAAGTCCGGGAAGGTCACCTGAAAGCTGGCCGCGGTGAAATTGAGATCGCCGTGAGTCTTGACCCCAATAACGCCCTCATTCGCAGCTATTTGGGCAAAGCCTACTTCGAGGAAAAACGCGATAAACTGGTAAGGGACCAATTTGCCATTTCCAAAGAGCTTGATCCACTGGACCCAACCCCCTGGTTCTATGATGCGATTCGAAAACAGACCATAAATCGTCCGGTGGAGGCATTGCAAGACCTGCAGAAATCCATCGAGCTTAACGACAATCGGGCCATCTATCGGTCGCGCATGCTGCTCGATGAGGATCTTGCAGCACGGAGCGCTAGTCTTGGGCGAATTTATAGTAATCTCGGGTTTGAACAGTTGGCTCTTGTCGAGGGCTGGAAATCACTCAATACCGATCCGGGTAACTATTCTGCCCATAGGTTTCTGGCTGACTCATATGGGATTCTGCCGCGCCACGAGATCGCTCGGGTCAGTGAGCTCCTCCAGTCTCAATTGCTGCAACCCATTAACATCACTCCGGTTCAACCGCAACTTGCGGAGAGCAATCTGTTCATTCTGGAGGGAGCTGGGCCGGCGGAGCCTTCTTTTAGCGAGTTTAATCCGCTTTTCCTTAGAAACCGT
>JBGVTJ010000184.1:0-3626 GCA_041862515.1 Thermodesulfobacteriota bacterium
TGCGGGTCATCTGCTCTTTCTGATCCGGCCTCCAGCGGTGGCGGCTGAAGCCCCCGAGGCCCTCGAGGGGGGAAAGGATTCCGAAGGAGAGGGACCAAAAACACATGTCATCAACCTCGAGGAGTTGCTGATCAAGGGCGATTTGACCCTCAATTTGCCCATGATCCACGGCGATGTCATCAACATCCCGGTCTCGGGCAAGGTCTTCGTGGGCGGCGAAGTATGGAGACCAGGGGGGTTCATCCTTGCGGGAAAGAGGATGACCCTGAGCCAGGCCATCGTTCTGGCGGGAGGATTAAAACCCCAGGCCAAGGGCTCTGAGACCAGGATCTTTCGATACTCGGAAAAGGACACCGGAAGGGAGATGCTCTCTGTCAATGTCTATGCCATTCAGAAGGGGCAAAAGGAAGACCCCTACGTCAAGGAGAACGACATCATCATCGTCCCCAGGCACGGTGTGAAAGCCTTTTTCGTCGGGATCAAGGAAACCCTTACGGGGGTCTTTAATATGGGGTATTCCCTCGGAGCCCTCTAACACAAAGGGAAATGATATGAGAGAGCCTGCTATCGATGAGTATTATCAGCTCCCTCCTCCAGGGTATTACCAACCCCCTCCCCAAGAAGAGCGCGAGGTCAACCTCCGGGACTACTGGAAGGTCATCCGTAAGCGACAGTGGACGATTATCGCCTTCTTCCTCATCGTGGTCGTAACGACGGCCGTGGGAACCTTCACCATGAGACCTATCTACCGGGGAACGACCACCATCCAGATCAACAAGGAGAACCCCCAGATTGTCGATTTCAAGGAGATTTTTGCCGTCAATACCATGGACAGGGACTACTATCAGACGCAGTATAAACTCCTCGAGAGCCGCAACCTTGCAAGACGGGTCACCGATCTCCTGAAGCTCTCCGAACACCCCGAGTTTCTTCCCAAACCGCAAACCCCCTTCCAGAAATGGAAATCGAATATCATGAATTTCTTCTCCGGCCTCTTCACCTCCTCCGATAAGGATGCGTCCGAGAATGACAAGGAGAACCTCCTCATCAACGGGTTTCTCAAGAAGGTGAAGATCGAGCCCATCAGGAACACCCGTCTCGTGAAGATCCATTTCGATTCCCACTTTCCGGAACTCTCTGGCCGGGTGCCCAACGCCCTGGCCAAACAGTACGTTAGGCAGAACCTGGAGACCCGGATTAATGCGACAGAAGAGGCCAAGGACTGGTTGACCGGACAACTGGAAGTGCTCAAGGCCAAGGTGGAAAGGGCTGACGAGAGCCTGCAGGCCTTCGCCTCCAAACACGACATCATCTCCCTCGAGGAGAAAGAGAATGTCACCATGCAGCGCCTCACCGAACTGAATGAGGCCCTGACCACAGCCGAATCGGATCGGATTGCTAAGGAGGCCCTCTATAAACAGGCAAGTGCTCGAAACTACGATTCCCTCCCTCCCATCCTGGAAAACACGTTGATTCAGGAGCTGAAACAGGCCTACATTCAGCTCGACGCCGAGTACATGAGGCGCTCGGAGACGTTCAAGCCCGAATACCCGGAGATGGTCCGCCTCAAAAATCAGATGGAGACCATCCGGAAACGCCTCGACGCCGAGGTGGGCAGGATCATCGCTGGGATTAAAAACGACTACGAAGCGGGCCTGCGCAGGGAGTCCCTTCTCCAGGAGAGCTTTCAACGGCAGAAGGCCAAGGCCATGGAGATGAAACAGAAGGCCATCCAGTATAACATCCTCAAGCGCGAGGCCGATACCAATAGGGATCTCTACAATGGCCTCCTCCAGAGGATGAAGGAGGCGGGGGTATCGGCCGGCATCACCGCCAGTAACATCCAGATAGTCGACGGGGCCGAATTACCGACGAAACCCTTCAAACCCAATAAGCGACTCAACCTCCTTCTGGCCGCCGTAGTCGGCCTCTTCCTGGGGCTTGGCCTGGCCTTTTTCTTCGAATACCTTGATAACACCATCAAAACGCCTGAGGATGTGGAACAACTGATTCAGCTGCCCTCTTTCGGCATGATCCCGGAGATCGCCTACGAGAGGCGAAGGCGTTTGGATGAGGGGACGTCCTATCCCGTCGAACTGGTCACTTTCGGTCATCCCAAATCGATGCTCTCTGAGGCCTACCGGAACGTCCGGACCTCCATCCTCCTTTCATTCTCCGAGAAGCCTCCGAAGAGGATCGCCGTCAGCAGTCCCAACCCGGCTGAGGGAAAGACCACGACCGTGATCAATACCGCCATAGCACTCTCCCAAACAGGCGCCCGAGTGCTCATCATCGATTCGGACATGAGAAAACCGAGGGTTCACACAGTCTTTGGAGAGGAGAACGGCCTAGGGCTCTCCAACTTCCTCTCCGGCAATGCGGACCTGCGGTCGGTTATCAAGAAGGCCAACATTCCAAATCTCTATTACATCCCCTCCGGCCCCATTCCCCCCAATCCGTCAGAACTGTTGGGCTCGAGCCTTTTTAAGACCACCATGAAATTCCTCGGGGAGAAGTTTGATCACGTCGTTCTCGATTCTCCCCCGGTGCTCGGCTTTGCCGACTCGATCATCCTCTCCACCTCTGTGGACGGAATCCTCCTGGTTGTCTCAGGGGGAAAGACCCCGCGCGAGACGCTCCAGCGTGCAAAGGACGCCCTATCTCAGGTGAACACCAAAATTCTCGGGGTCGTGATAAACCAGGTCGATATCGGTCGAAGCGACTATGGGTCTTACTACTACCGATACCACTACTACTATGGAAAGGAAGAAAAGAAGAAAAAACTTCCCTATGCTTCGAATAGGGCATCAAATAGAGACCCAAATTCCAAGGGACCTGGTACCAAGGGACCAAATTCCCAGCAAACCTAACGAAATCAACGATATTAACGATCTAAACCATCTTAACCATACAAACCAGATAGACCAAATAGACCAGACAGACCTAAGAGACCAGATTTCATGAAACGAATAATCCTCGCTCTCCTCATCATTATTGCCTCAATCTTCGCAGCCTATCACATCATCTCTACCTGGCGGGGAATTTCCCTCTCCCAGAGAGCGTATACCAGGGAAAGCCTCCTCGAGGCAGCGAGAATCGATCCGTCCAACCCTGACCCCTTTCAAAAATTAGGGGTCCTGCATCAGTGGGACGTGCTCCAAGTGGAGCTGGAAGAGGCGGCCCAGTATTTCCAGAAGGCTATTGAGAAAAACCCCTTGGAGCAGGAATACTGGCTCCATCTCGCCAGGATCTATCAGAGGATGAAAGAAGCTGATGCCTCTGAACGCGCTCTGGAAAATGCCATCCTGGTCTTCCCCACCTCGTATCGGGGAAGGTGGGTCGCGGGAAATCTCCTGCTACAGCAGGGCGAACTGGAAAGGGCCATCCCCCACTTTTCCTACATACTGGCTCACTACCCAAACCAGAGCACCCTCGTATACGAAGTCTGGGGAAAAGCCGCCGATGACCCTGACTTTATCCTCGAAAGATTGATCCCGAAAGATCCCTCCTCTCTGAGTCTATATCTGACCTACCTCTATGGGACCAAGGATACCAAATCAGCCAAAAAGGCCTGGGCGAGGTTGGTCTCTCTCGGCTATAAGGTTGACCGCCGCGAGACGATTCGG
>JBGVTJ010000185.1:0-3805 GCA_041862515.1 Thermodesulfobacteriota bacterium
GCTCCAACGCCGAACTTCTTCGGCGCCAACCCTGCTCGAGTGCCCCAGGGTGCTCTGGCCGGTTTGCGGGTGCTCGCTGCCGAGGAGGACCTCGCTCGCCAGCTGCTGGCGGCACTGGACGCAGAGAAACAGGCCCGGGCTCTTATCGATGCCAAGGCTCCTGCGGACATCATAACAACGGCGGAACCTCGCGTGAAAATCGATGACCCACGTGGACTACCCGCGGCGGAGATGACGGAAGATCAGCGGCGGCGCCTGATGGATCTGTTGGTCGAATACACGAGCCGAATGCCAAACGACGTTGCCGATACCCGGATGGACCAAATCGAAAGGGAGGGGAGGAATCACATCCATTTTGCCTGGGCAGGATCCAAGAAACAGGGTGAGGGACATTACTACCGAGTGCACGGACCGAGTTTTCTCATCGAGTACGATAACACCCAGAACAATGCGAACCACATCCACACGGTTTGGCGAGATCTCCGGGACGATTGGGGCGAGGATCTGTTGCGGGGCCATTACGCGAAGTCACACTAGGGGTTTGCAATGCGGCCTTTACGGGTTCGATCATTTATTCGGGAAGTATCCGCTTTTATCAGGGGGGTCTAGATGAGGCGACTTTTCTTCTTTTTTGGTGGTCTTTTCGGTGGGCTGGGGGTTATCCTTGGTGCTTTTGCAGCCCACAGCCTGAAGGTTCGGCTGACACCGGACCTCTTGGCAACTTTTGAAACGGGCGTGAAGTACCAGATGTATCATGCACTGGCTCTCCTCATCGTGGCATTGGTTCCTGCAAGCCGACATGCGAGCACGTTGCTGACCGTAAGCGGGTGGGTATTCATGGTCGGGACGCTCCTTTTTTCAGGGAGTCTCTACGTTCTCACGGTGGGCGGCATACGGTGGTTTGGTGCCATTACACCGGTTGGTGGAATGGCCCTTATCATCGGCTGGTTCTGCCTGGTGGTGGCGGCGTTTGCGGGCTGCGAGGAGGGCAATGTGGATCTTTCCTCCCCTCAGTCCACCTCAAACTCCGCCAGAATAGGGGTGTGATCCGAGGGCCTCTCAGACTTTCGGGGCTCCAGGTCAATCCATGCCCGTTGTGACCTCCGGGCCATGGGCTCTGTAGCCCAGATGTGATCCACCCGCCAGCCCATTCGTCTTGCCAGGGCATTTGGCACCCGGTAGTCCCAAAAGGTGTAATGGTCTCCTTCGGCTAGGTGAAGGCGAAAGACGTCCACAAACCCCCACTGTCGCACCTCCTCCAGGGCCCGACGTTCCTCGGGGTGAAACCCGATAGCGCCCCGGAGACCTTCCGGGTCGTAAACGTCCCGAGCCTCTGGAGCGACGTTGAAGTCTCCGACCCAGATGAGGGGTTCCTCCGGCTTGAAATTGCTTTCCAGAAACCCCCGGAGCCTCTGGAACCAATCCAGCTTGTACTGAAACCGCTCCGAATCGGGAGCCGTCCCCTGCGGGATGTAGGTGTCCAGAACCGGAATTCCCAGGACCCGCGTTAGGATCAGCCTGGCCTCGTCCGGCGGGCCTTCATCATCGAGCCCCACACCGAGAACCTCCATTGGTTCCCGGCTCAGTACTGACACCCCGTTGGATCCCTTCTCACCACGAAAGGCGCACATGAACCCCAACCCTTCCAGGTCCTCACGGGGAAACTCGCTATCTTGAACCTTGGTCTCCTGGAGGCAGACCACCTCCGGAGCTTCTTTTTGTAGCCAGTTCAGGAGCAGGGGGAGTCGGGCCCGGATCCCGTTCACGTTGAAGCTTGCAACCCTGAAGGGTTGGCTCATGGGAACCTCCAAAGCGTGGTGTGGTTCAGGGTTGATCCACTGCGGCATGTATCCATAGCTATGCTCAATTCGTCCAAGGGGAAAGTGTCGATTGATTCAGAGGAACCCCTGAAAAGCAACATTTCCCTCCCCATCGAAGTCCACGACATATAAAAAGGGCTTCCTCCCCTCGATGGAGCCGAAACGGAGGTCGAAAAACTCAACCCGGTGTTTCCCATCCACGTTCCCCTTGTCCCTGGCTACGGGAAAGCGGGCGAACCAATAGAATGTCTTCACCCCGTCCAACCTCAGGGCCTCCTCCACCCAGGGAGAGTCATCGAACCTATCCCATGCCCGGTATTGCAGTTGGGGAATAGGTTGAAAGCGCGCTAAGAAGCGGCTCAGGACGTTTTCCCCTTCGGTCGATCTTTCTCCTGTTCCTATGAGATTTACGAGCCCCTGATAGATTTTGGTCTCGGTGAGGATATAATTCCCCCACCGAAAGGGAGAAAAGGGTTGAGGCACCGAGGCGACGGTTTCCGCAACCAGTCCCTCTTGCCGCGCATAGCTTTTTGCCAGAGAAAGGGCCCATGAGTGATTATAAGCGCAGAGGGCAAGGTAGAGGACAGCGAGAACCACGGAAACCCTTGCCAGGATTAGACTCCTTCTCTTCCAGAGGTGAAGGGCGATCAGGGGAATGAGGAAAGTGGACACCAAGAAGAGGTCGATAATGAACAGCCAGTCGAGGGTGAATCGATAATCGGAAAAGGGACTGAGGATCATGGTCCCGTAGGAGGTAGCGAGGTCGAGAAAGGTGTGGGCAAGGAGTTCCACAGTCCATATGAGAAAGAACGTCCAGAATCGTCTCACCCTTGAGATCTTGACGAACAACCACGCGAATAGCAGGGAGAGGGGGATGATCAGAAGGACAGAGTTGGTCAGGTGTCTGTGGTACTTGAGCGTGAATTCCGCGCTGAGAAAGGGTCGCAACACGAGGTCCATATCGGGGAAGATTGCGGCCGAAACCCCCGCTATCGTACCCCATTTTCCCGTGTCCTGGGCTAACCCAGTTTTCGCTATCATATATCCAGCTAAGGCGTGGGTTGGGGTATCCATACCCAAAATATAATCCGTGGCCGAATCATTTTTCAAGCAAAGCTGACTTACTTTTCGAGTGGATCGGTATCAATTCGTTGATTTTCCTCATCTCGCCGATTATAATAACCCCCAAATTTCATCGAGGGGACGGGCTTATGAAAATTCTCGGAATCTGCGGTAGCCCGCGCAGGGGAGGAAATACGGAAGTCCCCCTGAAGGAGGCCCTCAAAGGAGCGGAGGAGGCCGGCGTCGAGGTGGAGGAGATCTTCTTGCGGGACAAGACCATATCGCCCTGTCTGGAAATATATGGGTGTAAGGAAGATGGGCGATGCGTGATTGAGGACGATTTTCATGAGGTGGCGGAGAAGATGGTCAGGGCAGATGCTCTCATCTTGGCTTCCCCCATCTTCTTCTATACGGTCAGTGCCCATACCAAGATGTTGATGGACCGATGCCAATCCATCTGGGTGAAGCGGTACCTCCTCAAAAGGCCCATCGCTCCTGGCAAATCCCGACGAAAGGGTGCCTTTATCTCGGTCGGCGCTACCCGGGGGAAGAGGCTGTTCGAGGGGGTGACCCTCACGGTGCGCTACTTCTTTGACGCCCTGGACGTCGATTTATCAGAGACTCTGCTGGTAAGGGGGGTTGATGAAAAGGGAAAGATCTTCGATCACCCCGAGGAGATACACGCGGCCTACGAGTTGGGGAAAAGGCTGGCAGCGAAAAGAGATTGAGATATCGCCCCCTGATGGAAGTAACTCCCCGTTACTCCGAGCATGTTACCTCTCAGGAGCCGAAGCCAATCGCACCGCAATTCTTATGGCCTGGATAATGCTTTGGGGGTTGGCCCTCCCTTCCCCCGCTTTCCCGAATGCCGTGCCATGATCAACGGAAACCCGGATGATGGGAAGTCCCAGGGTGATGTTGAC
>JBGVTJ010000186.1:0-7283 GCA_041862515.1 Thermodesulfobacteriota bacterium
AGCACGTGAAGGATCTCAAAGGATTGAAGATCAGGTTGGCGGCCAGCGAGACAGCCCAGCGCCTGTGGAGACACTTTGGCGCGCTGCCCCAACAGATTCCTTATGCGGAGCTGTACATGGCTCTGAAAACAGGGGTGGTGAAAGCCCAGGAAAACGGCTCTCTGGTGGTGGCGACCAAGAAATTCTACGAGGTGCAGGATTACTACATCAGAACAGATTATGTCCGTGATATCGAGACCTTCTATATGTCCATGAAGCATTGGAACAAGCTGTCCGAAGCTGATCGAAAGCTGATCTATCGTGCCACCGAAGAAGCCGGGAACTACGAGACCGAGCTCACCCAGCAGGTTATTGAAGATTCTTATAAGCTGCTAAGGGAGAAAATGACGGTCGTCGAACCTCCCACGTTGGACATCCAATCCTTCCGTGACGCCGTGGTGGGTCTCTTTGACGACTGGGAAGGCACCAAATGGCCCGCCGGGCTGATGGGAAAGATCCGAAATCTGAAATAGCCTGAACCCGTTAACGGCAAACCCCACACTGACTTGGAAGGGGGGTAAGCCTCTCTTCCAAGTTTTTTCATGATTTGAAAGTACCCGAGGAGAAGCTGATGGCTGAAAACAAGGAGCTGTCCTCTTATCGCGACACAATATTCGACATCATGAACAAAATCGCAGGTGAAATTGATACCATCCAAGCGGCGGCGGAAAAAGTCGCCGAAGTCATTGCACAGGATGAAGTGGTTCACGTGGTCGGTCCCGGCGGACATTCAAACATGGCTGTGGAAGAGGTATTCTGGAGGGCAGGTGGCTTTGCAGCAGTCAACCCAATTCTGGATCCGGGTACCAACCTGATTCATGGCGGTGCCCGGTCCATGATCGTGGAAAGAACGCCGGGGTACGGGATCAAGGTCCTTGATGCATACCGGGTCGGTAGGAAGCCGGGAGAGCTGATCATCATAGCCAATGCCTATGGTGTCAACTCCATGTGCATCGATCTCGTGGAAGAAGCGAAAAGAAGGCAGATGATAACCGTCGGGATAACCTCACGCTCCTATGCCGATGTTCTGCCCAAAGACCATCCCTCCCGGCACCCCACAGCAAAGAACCTGTATCAGGAGGTGGAATACTTTCTCAATAACCACCTGCCTTACGGCGATGCCATCGTAGAGATCGAAGGGACTGATCGGAAGATGGGCCCGACATCGACCTTTTGCAATGTGTTTACCATCAACCTGTTGATGATCGAGACGACCAAAGTACTGGTTAAGATGGGTGTTGATCCTCCCATATTTATCAGCGGTAATCTACCTGGTGGTGATGAAGCCAACAAGCAGTTGATAGACAGGTACATCCCCAAGGTAAAACATCTGATGTAAGCGGAAGTGCGCTTGAGCTCTTTTGTGAGCAGAGCGGAGTGTCAGCCCATCGAAATCAAAGGGGGAGTCAGCAAGCCATTATTGAACGCCCCGTATGGCTGTGTTGCCGGGTGTTGTTCTGGAATATCATTCTTTACCGCGGCCGACTATCCTGAGCCGGGGATTCACGATGACTGGGAAGGGTTCTTTGTCATGGAGGGTGAGGGCGGGCGAAAGTGGGGGATGAAGAATACCGGCTTGAACCGGATGCGTGTTTCTGTGTGCCTGTTGGTGTGCAGCATGCCATCAAGCGCTGCCCGCGGTTCGAGTTTGTAAAGGTTTGTTGATTTCATGCCTCGATTACTGAGAGGATTCGGCGATTGAGATATCGGTGTGTTCCGATATGACGTTTCTTACGGTCTTTTCCTTTTTGATAGCAATACGGTAACCATTGGAGCTTGTAGAATATGGTCGTCCTTCTTTTTGTGATGTTGTTTCTGTTTATCAGCCTCGGCTTCACCATCTGGACCGCTATGGGCATCAGTGGGATGATCTACATTCTTATCAAGGGCGATTTCTCTCTGCGAATACTGATCCAAACGATGGTAGGCGGAATTGACTCAACCACTCTGGTCGCCATACCCTTCTTCATTTTCGTGGGGAGACTCATGAGCAAGTCCGGGATTACAAAGAAACTGGCAGATTTTGCAGACTTTTTTGTCGGCCGTTTTCGAGGTGGGTTGGCCTATGTGTCAATCGTTGTCAGTCTGATCATGGCGGGAGTATCCGGATCGGCAGTAGCCGATGCCAGCTCGGTTTCAGCCGTGCTTCATCCTCTGATGAAAGAGAGAGGGTACGACGATGAGTTTGCAGCTGCGATCAACTCCAGCTCGGCTGTCATAGGTCCAATCTTTCCGCCAAGCATTCCGATGATTTTCATCAGCGTAATAAGTGGCCTTTCCTTGGGAAAGCTTTTTCTGGGAGGCGTGGTCCCCGGCATTCTGATGGCGATATTTCTTGCGATCATGGTTGCCTTCGTGAGCCGAAAGAAGAATTATAAGACAGTAAAGATGAAGATGGGACTGTGGCGCTTTCTCTCACTCATCAAGGACTCCATTTTTGCCGTTATCGCTCCCCTGATCGTCATCGGGGGGGTAGTGTTCGGCGTGGTAACGCTCGTTGAGGTTGCCGCTTTGGCCATCTCCTACGTGATGTTTATTTCCCTGTTTATCTACCGCAGTATGAAGCTGAAGGATCTGTTTCCTGTTTTCAAAGAAACTGCCGTCTTTTCATCATCAATCATGATCATTTTCGCGGTGGTTGGGCTATACCAGTACATCGTGGCCACGGAACAGCTCGGAGACCAGTTGCTGAAAGTCATTCAGGGAATGCACATGAGCAAGCAGCTGTTTTTGCTGTTCACTACGATCTTTTTCCTCCTTATGGGTTGCATTCTGGATGCAGTACCTGTCATGTTGATCTTCTTTCCAGTTCTTTTGCCGGTCGCCGTGGATTTAGGGATTGATCCGACCCACTTCGGTGTGATCGTTGTTCTGAACCTAATGATCGGCCTTCTCACGCCTCCCATTGGAGGAATCCTATTCATACAATCCAAAATCGCCGGGCTGGATTTCGATAGGATGGTTCAATGCATATGGCCATATACATTGACGCTCATCGCTGTTCTTCTTTTGATCACTTATGTGCCTTGGCTCGTACTGGTCGTTCCAAATATGGTTTTTTGAGGGAGAAAGGATGGTAGACAAGATTATGAATAGGCTTCTCCGGGTGATCCAATTTTGCGCCGGTACGCTTTTCTTAGCAGTTTTTTCAGCCCACATACTCAGGATTGTGCTGCGTAACATTGTTGGCATCACCTGGTTTTGGATCGACGGTTTTTCCCGCCTTACTTTTATCTGGACCGTTTTCCTCGGGGCAACTGCTCTATATGCCACCGACGAACATCTCATGATGAATTATTTCGTAGCCAGAATGAGGTCGGGAACAAAGCGAAGATTAGATGTCTTTATTAATCTGGTGTTCCTCGTCTTGGCATTGTCCATGATTTTCTACGGCTTTCTTGTTTTCAAGGTCCGGATGCGTATCTCGTATACCTCTTGGAACTTCCCTACTGGATACGCTTACCTCTCTGTACCGGTCTGCGGCATACTGATGCTGCTCTTCTGCTTGAATAAGCTAAGGACATTCCTGTCCTGGAAAAAAGGGGAGATGGCCTGATGAAGGCCTGTCTTCTCGCAGAAAGGACCATTCCATTCATTTACAGAAAGCAATAGGGGCGTGGGGGAATCAATGGAGCTGAAGGGCATCGATGTTTTTAGTGGTGAGAGCGTCCGAATTGAGATAGTGGAAGCATCTATTCACAAAGTGGAAAAAATTGAGAAACAAGGATCCCTTCCCTATATCGCACCGGGCTTTATCGACATCCAAGTGAATGGGTTTCGTGGGAGCGACTACAGTGCGGAAGATTTCTCTGAAAACCAGCTGAGAAAAATTGTTGACGCTTTAGCGATCTCAGGCACAACTCAACACCTCCCAACCATAATTACCAGCCCCAAGGATAGAATCGTTAAGAATTTGTCCGTAATTGCTGAGTCGATAAGCAACTCGGAAGACTTGCGAGCTGCCATTGTTGGTATACATCTTGAGGGGCCCTATATATCATCAGAAGATGGGCCGAGGGGTGCCCATGATCTGCAATTTGTGCGCAATCCAGACTTGGCCGAGTTTGAAGAGTGGCAAAAAGCAGCAGATGGCCATATCTCCATGGTTACTTTGGCGCCGGAGCGGGAGGGTGCCCTGGAGTTTATCAGGAAGGTTACAGAAACCGGTGTGAGAGTCGCTATCGGCCATACGGCGGCCGATCCTGAAATTATCCACGAGGCAGTGCACGCTGGGGCGACGCTTTCGACCCACCTGGGAAACGGGAGTCATGGTAGAATACCCAGGCTGAGAAACTACATCTGGGAGCAGCTGGCTGAAGACGTTCTGATGGCCAGCATAATAGCGGACAGTTTCCATCTGCCCAAGTCGGTCACAAAGGTGATCCAGAGGGCGAAAGGGCTTGGAAGGATCATTCTGATCAGTGATGTAGCGGTAATGGCTGGTAAGGAGCCGGGGATATATGAGTGGGGGAACATTAGTGTTCAAGTATTTGCTGACGGTCATCTTGGCCTTGCCGGAACTGAGTATCTGGCCGGCGCGGCTCACCTGCTGGACTGGGATATCGTCCACTTCATGAAGTTTACCGGGTGCAGTATAGGGGAGGCTGTTAGTGCTTGCACCAGGAATCCGGCAAGGTATTTTGACCTGCCGTCGAACTTTGCCCACTTGGAGCCTGGAGCGCCTGCGCATCTGGTGATTTTCCAGTTCGACACGGATGCCAGGAGACTCAATATAATTAAAACAATTCGTAACGGAAAAACTATTTTTTCGGAGTAATGCTGAATTTTAGCGGGTGTTCGGAACCCAAGATATAGCAAATTGTTGAGTACGCCCAAGAACACCGGAACATGTAGATCTGTTATTTCCTTCAAGACTTTTGATAACTAACGAGACTGTCGAATAAGTCCAAGTGTGGCATTCGGGCTATTTACACCTTCCGTAAAATCAAATACTTATAAGCCATTTAAGCCGAGAAATCGCACATCTCAAGGTTTTTCAACAATCTCAACTGTATCCTTGAATTTCCGCAGACCCACATAAATGCAAGATTTCTTTCGGATATCGATAATCTTGGCTCGCCCCTCGATGATCGATTTCATCTTGAAATCGAGGACCGCATGGCGAAACATGTTGGCTTTCAAAACCTTCTCATCTCTTTCATTTTAATGAACGAATAAACAATTGAAAAGGCTTGCTAGGAACTCCCGTTGTTAGTCTCCTACGGGATGGTTTGTTCCTGCCCGCCGAATCCTGGCAGCCAACTAACGTTTTGTTATTGTTATTGGATCATGTCGTGGATAGCGGGCTAGGAATTTATGCGGCTTCTCTTTCAGCGGGTTTTGCGAGTTCCTTGAGCCTCTCTTCAATCACATCCCTTTCAGATTTGAGAACATCGGGAATCAGCGGAAGACAGGCTCCTATTTCCTTTCTCACCTTATCGTCGATCATCTGGCATTTATCGAGGTTTCCCCGTAACCTCTGAACAGCAATCGCCGGGAGAGTTTGCTCGTCTAAATCGACATACTCCTTCAGAGCCCTCGACCAACGCAGAGCAGCGGTTCCCCAGGCCTCATCCCAATAAGCATCTCGAGCGTGGAGTTTTGCCATTTCTGCCTCGGTCATTATTATCCTCTTTGTCACGCTCTCCTCTATTTCCCTCTTGGCCTTCCTAACCTCGTCTCTGATTATTGCGCTGTGCTGGTGCGTTGTCGCTCTTATCCTCGGATCGCCCTTTTCATCGTGACCCGTGTACGCCTTGACAGATCTTCGGCCTGCGAATAACTCACTCCATATCAATGAGGCCCCGGTAATGAGAAGCCCTCCTCCAATCAAAACCGCCATAGCAAAAAAAATCACCGTTTTCAGCTCGCCAAAATACATGAGTTCCTTTCCCCCTATGCGTTCAACCCAGAGACACGATGTGCCTCAAACAGAATCTTTAAATAAAAGATACCAAGAAAATTCGGACACTTTCAATGGGTTATCGTTTTCCAAGAGAGGCTCGATCTCCACATTGAGCAGAATAAATCCGCCGGGAACTACCGGTTGGGGGTGAAAGGCCTGGAATTGGGCAAAACCTTTACCAAGCAGCATGGCTTGGTCCGTCAGGCGAAACCCTTACTTAAGGGAATCGTCAAGAAGGGCAATGGAATGGTTTATATCGGGATGATCCGCGAAAGCTCGGTCATTCTGCAGACGTTTCACAGACGGGACTTTTAGGATGTTGAATTTTTAATGGAGCGGGCGGCGGGATTTGAACCCAAATTCTTAAAATAATAACGCTGTTATTTCAATAATTTACAGAACTCTCGTCATCGCACAGGATATTGGGTGTGTTGGAATACGCGTTGAACGCCCAGAGGAGATCACAGGGGCCTTGCAGGAGGCGCTTGAAGCCGACCAACCGGCGGTTGTTGATGTGCTAACCGACAAGGAAATTGACGCCCCGTGGACGCCGGCCTATTGAGAACCGAGCGTGGAAGAGAATATGGCGGAGCCACAGCTTGAAATCCCAGGATAGTGTTCCTTACGTTGTGGGTTTTTCACCATGTACTAGCTCTAAAAAATTCAGGAGTGACGGAAGGAGCACATTATGGCAAGGAAATTAGTGGATTTGACCCAAAAGATTTACAACGGCATGCCCGTTTACCCCGGACATCAGAGAACGGCAATCTTCCCTGCGAAGACTCATGAGGAAACCAAAGAGCTGAATAAGCCAGGGACGCATCACTCAACAACCATGGCAATCATCATGTCTGATCATGGACCAACTCATGTGGATTCCTTTCTCCACATGGACGAGAATGGCGAGGATAGTGACCAGATCCCCTTGGAACATTTCTACACCCCTGCGGTGTATTTAATACCAGCCGCATCAGCCCCTGCCTCCTCTCTCCCTCAAGGCCGCCAGTACCTTTTCAGGAGTAATAGGAAGCTCCCTAATCCGAATCCCTACAGCGTCAAAAATCGCATTCGAAATAGCAGGGGCAGTAGGGGCAGCCGCCGGTTCACCGATGCCTTTGGCACCAAAGGGACCCTCCTTATGAGGGGACTCCACAATGATCGGAACAATCTCGGGCGTGTCCAACATGGTTGCCACCTTGTAATCGGCCAGCGTATCATTCAGAATACGCCCACCCTCCATCTTGAACTCCTCAAAAAGCGCATTGGAAAGACCCATGACAACCGAACCTCCTATCTGCTGCTCGCACGTCACGGGGTTGATGGCCCGCCCCACATCATG
>JBGVTJ010000187.1:0-13827 GCA_041862515.1 Thermodesulfobacteriota bacterium
CCTTATGAGTAAGCTCAAGATCCGTGAATTATCCCCTCGCTGACCATATCACAGAAGGAAACAGGGAAGAGAAAAGCAATCGTCCCCCTCAGATGGGTTCTCCGCCGAAGACAAGTAAAAGAAAATCCTTGATTTTTTGGATTTCTTCGATCATAATGATTCGTAAATGGTGTAAGCAAGGGCAGGGGAGCTTATGATCGTCGAGTGCGAGGTTTGTCAGACCAAGTACAACTTAGAGGATTCAAAAATTACGGCGGAAGGGGTGAAGGTCCGATGCGTGAAATGCACGCACATCTTTAGCGTCACGCCTACTTCAGCAACTCCGCCTACTCCGCCTTCGCCGCCTACCCCATCTGGTCCCGAGCCGGCGGGAGATGATTTCCTCCAGGACTTCGAATCCTTCGAAAAATTTCACAAGGACTTGATGGATACTCCCGCGCCCGAAACAGGGCCGTTCATGGACGAGGAGAGCATATTTGAGAGGGAGATGGTTGACAAGATTTCCGGGGATACGGGGGAGGTACCTCCTCCGGAGGTCTCGAGCATGGCGGAGTTCTCCACCGAGGAATGGCCAAGCCCCTCCCTCGATCAGCAGGAACAAACGGAATACATCGAGGAGGAGATGGATGTCCCCACCTTCGACATGAGGGGATTGGAAGATCAAAGCTATTTCGAGAGCCCAAGGGTGACCCCAAAGAAGAGAAAAACATCTAAGACCTTCTTGTTGATCGGCATCCTTCTTATCATAGCCTTAGGAGGATTCTACCTCTGGAGTGAAAAAGGGATGGAACTCAGCCTCCCTGGAAATATCCCATCTTTCCTCAAGGCCATTCCGGAGAAGCTCAAATCCGTATGGGAGGACATCAGGGGAATAGAAAGGGGAAGCTTAAGCTTTTCCGATTTGGAGGGCTATAAGGATACCATCGGTGAAGTCCCCGTCTTTGTGATCACGGGCAAAATATTAAATGAGACCAACAAAACGAAGAAGCACGTGAGGATCAAGGCCATTTTATTAAACGATAAGAATAAGGTATTGGATGAGAAACAGACCCTGTGCGGCAGCTATTTTACCAACGAAGATCTAAAGAAACTTCCCCCCCGTTTCATCAGGGGAGACTTCAACATCCGACCCCCGGCGCCAACCCAGATGCGCGTCGCTCCCCGGATGACCGTTCCCTTTATCGTTATCTTCCCCAATATGTCCCCTGACGCTCAGGAGTTTGAAGTAGAAATCATTGACGCCCCAAATGCTTAGATCTGGTGTCGGATCGGGTTTAGAACCTCTTCGTCCTCGACAATAACACCCAACAGCTTCTTCATGCCATCTGCACTGGATTCATCCGTTATGGCATTGCCCTCGGCCTTTCGGGACATCCTTTGGAGCTCGAGGAAGGTTGTTCAGACCTCATTGGACTTTCTGGCCAAGGTGTGTCGTCTGCTCCCTTTTCTAAACACCACCTCACCCCCCTCAACTGCTCCCATTTTTGAAAAAACCAAATCCCGGACTAGGTGGGGTCGTTAAGCTTCTTGAAATGTTGGATTATTTCATATTATTATGGATCAATTATTAAACTACACGTCACTCAGAAGAGATTGGGAAAATCAAATGGAAGAAGACCTTATTCGGCTGACACATCATACCAAGGCGGCGGGCTGAGCTGCAAAGATCGGTCCGGGGGACCTGGATCAAATCCTCCAAGATCTTCCCCTGTCAAGCCACCCAGATCTCCTGGTGGGCATCGAACATCTGGACGATGCGGGGGTATATCGATTGACCGATGATATTGCCCTCGTCCAGACCATCGACTTCTTCACACCCATCGTGGACGACCCCTTCAGCTTCGGGCAGATTGCCGCGGCCAATGCACTGAGCGATGTCTATGCCATGGGGGGTAAGCCCCTCACGGCTATGAACGTGGTTGCCTTTCCCATCAAGAAGATGGGGGGTAGCATCCTCAAGGAAATCCTGAGGGGGGGATACTCGAAGGTCCAGGAATCCGGTGCACTGATAGTTGGAGGACACAGCATCGACGATGTCGATATTAAATACGGCCTCTCCGTTACTGGGGTTGTTCACCCCAACAGGATATTGACCAATGCCCGTGCCCGACCGGGAGATCGACTCGTCTTGACCAAACCCCTGGGAACGGGGATCATTGCCACTGCCCTCAAGGAGGAAATAGCCTCCCAGCAGGCGATTACGAAAATTACCGAAAGTATGGCGACGTTGAATCGGGCGGCTTCTGAGGTGATGGTAGAAGTCGGGGTTAACGCCTGTACGGACATCACTGGTTTCGGCCTCCTGGGTCATGCTTTGGAGATGGCCACGGCCAGCGAGGTAGGCATCGTTATCCAATCGCATTCCGTCCCCATCTTCCCCGAAACAGAGGAGTATGCTTCCAGGGGGATGGTACCAGGAGGGACCGGGAGGAATCGAGATTTCTCCTCGTGCAGGCTTGAGATCTCGGGGCCCGTCCCTCATGGAAGGATGGATATCCTCTACGACCCTCAGACTTCGGGGGGACTTCTCATCTCCGTCGAAGGGGAAAGGGTCAAAATCTTCCTGGAACAACTCCATCGCAGAGGCGTGCGGTGGGCGACCATAATCGGCGAGGTTGTCGAAGACCCAAAGGGAAAGATTGTGTTGGAGTGATCACTCACTCCAGGATAGTTCAGTAGCCTTTGAGTAAAGGGGCCGGTTGGCCTCTATCCCTATGCCTCGAATCCGTCACAATTCTGCCCTTCATAACTCCGGTCCTATATGCCCATAATCGGTTTGACAGATTACGGTTTTCAGCCCTCTTCGCGTCAGTCTCCAGTGGACTTCCACCATTTCATCATAGCTCGGCTTCACCAGATCGAGCCGCTTCAATTCTGACCTGTAGTCTAACACGTAGACCTGGGTCTCAGGACCTATTCTCATTGAACGTACTGATTGTTTTCCAATCCATTTCCGCTATGAGTGATCCTCCGGGGAAATCTATCGTGGTTGGATCCCTTTTAATTATGAGCAAATAAGAGATATTCCGAGAAAATCTGAGATTCAATTAGGTTTTCGAATTTTTGAATGCCTTTGGGAAAAAATCAAATAAACTGGGATAAAAAGCAATAAACATAATCCCCGGCAATCATCAACAGCGAGGTTTTGATTTCGTGACTTTTTATGGTAATAAAGTAAGTAACCGAAAGGCCAAACCATCCGTGAGGGTGGGACGGAAAGCCACGGGTCTAGCGGGGGAGATCCCCCAGCTTCCGAGATTTGGCATCATAGATTTCCTTAGATCGCCGGGCTGCCGAAGTGAATGGGTAACTCGGCTTTTTTTATTCAACGATTTGGTCACGTAAAATTGGTCAATCCCGAAAAAAGCAATGCTTTCCAACGGCGGTACCTCCTCTCCATCTGGATGATGTACATCTGTTCCGGGCTCTTACTGGCCGCCTTCCACTGGAAAGGTCTCATCGAGGTCCCTCGAATTGAACCTAGTGAGCAGTTCCGAGGTGAGGAAGAGATCTTTACCGTCCTCCGGCGCTCGGGCAATGGACTCCCTCGCGCAGAGCAGAGGAAGCTTGCCTGGCTCATACTTCGGGAGAGCCGTAAATACGGACAGGATTATCGGTTGACCCTCGCCATCATCAAAACGGAGAGCTCCTTCAAGTCCAGATGTACTTCCTCAAAAGGGGCCAAAGGTCTGATGCAGATCAAGCCCCATGTGGGTCAGGCCGTAGCCAGGGATATCGATATCAGGTGGGAGGGAGATGAAACCCTCTTCAACCCCCATCTCAACGTAAAGATGGGCCTCCACTACCTATCCCGGCTCCTGCTGCGCTTCGGCGATCTCAAGGTGGCCTTGACGGCCTACAATTTTGGTCCCACTTTTGTTCGCAAACGATTGAAAGCCAATCGAAAACTACCCTCCCTGTATACCAAAAAGGTGATGAAGGCCTACCAAGAATTCTCCCAACCCTCAAGGGGAACATAGCCCCCACGCTCCTGCGAAAAAGTCTGGCAACACCGCCATAGATGTGATAGGTTTATTTGTGTGGTCTCGCCTCAATATATCAAATTGCATGAAAAGGGCGAGTTAACCAAAAGGATTCACTCCCTCGACGAAATTCTCGCCCAATGTAACCTGTGCCCACGGCATTGCGGAGTCAACCGAATCCAGGGGGAGTTGGGCTATTGCAAGGCAGGAAGTGAGTTGATGGTCTCAAGCGTATTTCCCCATTTCGGGGAGGAGGCCCCTCTGGTGGGATATCATGGCTCGGGAACCATCTTTCTCACCCACTGCAATCTCCGTTGCGTCTTCTGCCAGAATGATGATATTAGCCACCGGGGCAGAGGGGAAAAAACATCCCTCTCACAAATGACGAACTATATGATGAGGCTGCAAGAACTGGGATGCCACAACATCAATTTCGTCACTCCCACCCACTACGTTCCACAAATCGTGGCCTCCCTTCCCAAGGCCATCGATCTGGGTTTGCACCTTCCCTTGGTTTACAATTGCTCGGGATACGAATCCCTCGAGGTGATCAAGCTTCTGGATGGGATTATGGACATTTATATGCCCGATGCGAAGTACGCGGGGGAAGAGCCGGCGAAACGGTTCTCCAATGCCCCGGATTACCCCCCCGTCCTGAAGGAAGTCCTCAAGGAGATGCACCGTCAGGTGGGGGATCTCCACATGAACCAAAACGGAATCGCGGAAAGGGGCCTCCTGATCAGGCACCTGGTTATGCCCGAGGATTTGGCCGGGACCGAGGACCTCATGAAGTTCATCGCGGAGGAAATTTCCCGAGACTCCTACGTCAACATCATGCAACAATATCGCCCCCAATACAAGAGTTACGATTACCCCGAACTCCGCCGGCGTATAACCTACGGGGAGTATTTGCATGCCGTTAAGGTTGCAAAGAACTTCGGCCTTCACAGGGGTTTTTGATTGAATGCCGAGGAACTTTGGAGAGAGGTTAAAAGGTTGGGGAGGGAACTCGAGGCTCTTCGCCACGAGCTCATGGCCCTCAGGAAAAACCTACCGGCGGACACCCCGATAAAAAATGTCCTCAAGGAGAGAGGGCTTAAGGTCTTCAGGCAGAATCCCGCCGAAAAACTTCTTTTCCCCCAGGAAATCTCTCCCGGGATGAAAACCCGGTTCTACGAATTGTTGAAACGTTACTCGTTCAGGCTCTTCCTGAGAGACATGACAAAGAAAAGCCAGGGCTTCCGAATCGGGGATCTCGTGCGATACGTCTCTCCGGAAGTCGCTGACCAATACATTCAGTTTCTCCTGTTGGTGGGCAGCATCGAGGAGATGGGGCGGGGAGAGTTCCGGATTCGAAACACCGCCATCACCAGTTTCGGACCCACCCTCGAATGGTTTGTGGCGGAGATCTTTAAGAGAGAGTTCGCCTCTCCAGCCATATACGGGGTTCATTTTAAGAACACCAAGTCGGGGGGAGACTTTGACGTCATTGCTCGGTGGGGAAGAAGGCTGGTCTACGTAGAGGTGAAATCCTCACCGCCTAAGGGGATCGAGATCAATGAAGTCAGTGCCTTCTTTTCTCGCATTGATGATCTGATACCAGATGTGGCAATGTTCTTCAACGATACTCAGTTGAGAATGAAGGACAAGGTTGTAGTCCTCTTCCAGGAGGAGCTTGCGAACCGTTACGGGCTTGAGGCTGATCAGACCCATCCCGTGATGAGGCTTATGGACGAGTTATTTCATATCCATGACCGTATCTTTATCGTCAACAGCAGGAAGGATGTGGTCCTCAACCTCGGAACATGTCTGAATCATTTCCTTCGCGAGAGAATATAGGCCCGTAAGATCCCAAATCCCTTGAAGGACCTCAATTGTCTTTCAACTCATCAGTTCATCCAGTGGTGCAGGAAAGACTGAATATCTCCCCACCATGAGCACGTATGCATTAGCTCCGCAGAACCAACTCAAGGATATCCTTTATCCCCCCAGGGGCCTGGGTGAAGGGAATCGGGGTGAAGGAGAGAATGAAGAGGGAAAAAACAACACCCCCAAGAATCTTTCGCTTCAAATCCAGCGGGGTAGTGTCGTCTAAAGGCGGGGGGTGGCGAAAGCCAAAGAGGAGGACCAAAACGATCATGAGAGTCCATCCCACGTAGAAGAAGATGCTGATTCCCATCCAAAGCATCATGGTCAACCCGAATATGATTTTACTTTTCCTACCGAACAGGGCATAGGTAATATGCCCCCCGTCCAATTGACCCACCGGGAGGAGGTTTAACGCCGTGACGAATAACCCCACCCAGCCGGCATAGGCAACGGGGTGAAGGAATAGATCATAGCCCTCCGGCAAATCCCCAAGGACGAGCTTCTCGACCACGACGAACAGCAACGAATCCCCAAGATGAAAGAAATGATCCTGGCTCTGGGCCAGAAGGACGGGCTTGGACAGCAGCAATCCAATAATGATGGCGGGAAGGGAGATGAGCAACCCCATCAGAGGTCCCGCCACCCCGATATCAAATAATGCCCTTCGGGACCTCATCCTCCCCTTCATCTTGATGATGGCCCCGAAGGTGCCAAAGGGAGGAATGGGTACAGGCAAAAAGTAGGGCAGGCTTGCGGGCACCCCATACCTCCTGCTCATGAGGAAGTGACCCATCTCATGGGCAAGGAGAATGGAGATCAAGGAAAGTGAATACCATCCCCCTCCGATCAGATAGGTGGAAACGACCGTCAGGGCGAAGAGCAGGATGTTCACCGACTTTCCCCTCATCTTCACCCCTCATTTCCTCTTTCTTTTGTATCGGGTCTTATCCAGGAGCTTTTTGTGTTTGTGCTTTCGAATCTTCTTCCTTCGCTTTTTGACGACGCTCCCCATTTTCGATCCTTCCTAGACGCAACTATTGGATTACTCCAGGAACTAAATAAACCCCACTCCCCTCCCGAGGCGATTTGCTCGAGTCGAAATCCGGGGTCAATGGATGGTCAATCCACGATGACGTTGGTCTGGGTCCTCAGCACCCCGGATATATTCTGGATCTTGGTGACGATGAAGTCCCCCAGCACGTTCACATCGGAAGCCTCGACAAGGGCAATCACGTCATATGGACCCGTGGTGGCGTTAGATCGCTCAACGCCGGAGATCTGCCTCACCTCCTCAGCGACTTCCCTTGCAGCTCCCGCAGTACATTCGATAAAGACATAGGCTGATATGGGCATATACAACTCTCCTTTCCCGATGGAACCAAGGCTCCCCAAAATACCACCTATTTCCCCTCCAATTTACCCGGCACCAGTAAAAAGAGGGCAAAGGTGATTGCGAAAAGAAGGCATGTATCGGTGAATCGCAAATAGGCGGCGGGAGTAAGCCCAGCCGCTGTAGTCTGCGCCAATCTGCTTATGATGCCAATGACGATGCTGATGATTGCTAAAGCAGTGGCAATAGCCATGAGGACCTGCATAAATCTCTTCATTAACCCTTCACCTCCCTTCCATCGGGCCCAGGAATGATCCTACCTCACCACCTTGAGCTCCTTATTCCCCATCGAATCTAGAGCTTGAGAGAGCAATCCCTTGATATCCCTCTTCAGATCCCCCTCCTTCTCAACCCGGTAAATGGCGCATTTGAACGATTTAAGCCCTTTGTGCAGAAGAAATCTCCTCATCACTTCCTCTATCCTTCGGCTCTCCGACTCCTCCCCATGGGCAATAGACATGCGAATCTCATCGTCCCCATATTTCTCGAAGACGTCCCCATTTTTGAGGCGGATACCCCTCTCACAAATCCCCGCAATGGAGGATCCATCCCCCTTCAGGAAGACAACTGAGATGGAATGATAGCCACCCTCCCTCGGGCCCAACAATTTCAGCACCTCCTTGAACTTGAGGTTGTTCTCTTGACCTCGATACAGAATCTGAGGTTTCCACCGCTCCTGTTCCGACTGCCTCTTCATCCTCTCAATAGCCCTCACGTTGAATTCGAAACTGGAATAATAGTTCTTAAAGGCGAACCCTAATTCATCGATCTTCTTGTCCCTCACCGGGTTCCTCCTGGCAGCTCTCCTATATTTCCCCTTGAGTAGCTGCTGGACAGCCCTGATCTCCGCTAATCTATCCCTGATCTCCTTGTATTGGCGCCTCACCCGGGCAACCACGTCCGGCGGAAAAGGTTTTCCCGGAGCGACCATTTTGCATTTATCCCGAAAGTCATCGTAAATATCGCTTAAAAAGCGGCAGTTCATATCGATATTGTTTTCCAAGCTCATTACATACCGCCTGATCTTTAAATCTTCCATTCCGTCACCTCAACGTCATCTTAGCTCAGGACAATTATACCACATGAGCACGTTTTTCAATATGAAATCTGCTCCGAATCTTGCCAAGGGCCCTAACCCACTATGGAGGAGGGTTTCAAGAGCTGCCGCGCTGCACAACTGTTGGGAAATGACCTTTCAGGGGGCTGTACTGAGGGTAAAAAGAGTGTCAATCCGCAAAGGAGGGAAAAAAACTGGTCAGGAAGGCCTAAGAATCCCCGTCGGTCTTCGCTTCAGTCCGCCACAAATCGGTGAGCCTTCATGAGTTTATCGCGCATCGGCTGATCGGCTTCCGGCATGGAAAGGCCTCTGAGTTCCTCCCTTCCCACCCACCGATACTCTTGACATCCCAAGGCTTTCGGAGTTCCTTCCTTCAATTCGCACCAGTAACCAAGGAGCAGAACGGGATACCTCTCATATCGATGGTAAACCACCTCCAAAATTTCTCCCACCTTGACCCCGATATCCAGCTCCTCCGAAAGTTCCCTCTTCAAACATGCCTTGGGGTCTTCATCCGATTCCATCTTCCCTCCGGGAAACTCCCAGAGAAAGCCTCTATGGGATTGCCGAGTGCGTTTGGCTACCAAAACCCTGCCTTCTTGGATAACGATTCCGGCTGTAACGATTTTGAGGTTATTCATACGTGCACATTCGTCCTCTTTTCAAAGAACCTTCCCTCCATGGCGATTTGATTTCGGCCATTCCTCTTCGCCTTGTAGAGGGCCTCATCCGCTGATCTGATCAAGTCCTCCATGGTCTCCATTCCATCGGAAAGGCAGGAGCCCCCCATGCTGACGGTGACCTTCCCCATGGGCTGTAACCCCTCATTGGGGAACGGAGCCTCCTCGATGGCCCTTCGAATCCTTTCAGCAACCTCCTCCATCTGTTTCAGGTCCGCATGGAGCAGGATTATTGCGAACTCCTCCCTCCCATAGCGGCCGACGATATCCGTATCCCGGACAGCTCCATTGATCAGTCTCGCGACCTTCTTGAGGGCCTCATCCCCGGCCAAATGGCCGTTGTTATCGTTGTAGACCTTGAAGTGATCGATATCGAGCATGATCAATGACATAAAAAGCCCGTACCGCTTTGCCCTCTCGAATTCATAGTGGAGGCGGCTTATGAGATAGCGATGATTATAGATCTCGGTCAAGCCATCGGTTATCGAAACCTCCTCCAGTTTATCCATAACAGCCCTCAACTCACGGGCCTTTCCCTTATACAGCTCTTTAAGAGCAACGAGTTCCCGATTATAACTCTCCAATTCCCGATTCTTCTCCTCCCAGCGGCGTCTCCACTCACCAATTTCTCTCTCCTTCGTGAGGGATTCCTCTTCCAATCTCCGAATCCTAGCTTCAAGGCTCTCGTGATCAGCTCTTTGGGTCATCTCCCCCTCGATGCACTACTTCAATTGGCCCAGCAGTCCTAGTATGCCCGAAAAGATCAGGTAAAGAGCGACGAAGATATTGAGCAATCTAGGGATTACCAGGATAAGGACGCCGAGGATCAACGCAACCAAAGGGAGCAACACACCCGCATTTTCACCCAAGAACATTCCGATTCACCTCCCCTTCTGGATATGGAGAAGTCCCTTCCTCTAGAGGCCTCAACCGATGGACGAGCGCATCCGTTGAAGGGGATGTTCCCGGCTCAGGATCGGGGATTCATGGCATAAATCTTCCTTCTGGCCCAAAATGGCATCGACCTTCTCCTGCAACCTTCGCATTCTCATTTCCCCGAAAGGCTCAACCTCTCTCAGCTCCGGGCTGAGGGGATCGATGGGGTTGAAATCCTGAAGGAGGAGTCTCCCCGTCCCCACAAGCTGAAGGGCCACCTCATGGATTTGCTCATCCTTGAGAAGGGTGGGAACTACCGTCATCCGGAAAATATAATCAGTCCCCCCACTGGCCAACAGCGAAATGCTCTGCCGAATCGCCGAAATGTCCACGGAAACACCTGCACATCGGTCGTAGTATTTCGAATCCAAGGGGGCTTTGATATCCATGGCCACGCAATCCACCAGACCCCGATCGATGAACTCCTTGATCCGGCCAGGGAAGGTTCCATTAGTATCAAGCTTGACAGCCCATCCCTCCCCCTTTAGCCGCTCCAACAAAAGGGGTAGCGTGGGGGTCACCGTTGGCTCTCCTCCCGTAACGCAGACGCCATCAATCCATCCCCTGAACTCTTTCAGGCGCCTCAAAATGTACTCAAGTGGGATGGTCTCAAACTTCTCGGGATTGATAACCAAGGGATGATTGTGGCAGTATGGACATCTGAAATTGCATCCGCCAAGGAACAGAACCGCCGTCAATCTCCCCGGCCAATCCAGGAACGAGGTCTCCCAAAAACCTTTGATTTGTAGCCCCACCCTCTCCCCAATCCTTCATGTGGAAAAGAACCCGTTGGCCCTCAACGTCTCTTGAATCTCTTGGGAAGTCGGGACGGTACCCCTCCAGGCGGCCAGCTCATTATCCTCCCCATCCTCCACGATGATGGTGGGGGTAGCCATCACCCCGTAAAAAGCCGCCTCCGCAAGCCCTTCGATGGTCCCCAGATCATAGTCGATAACCCTCACCCCCTCCATCCTCAAACGGTCCCCGACCTCTCGGGTAGCGGGACATTTCGGGCATTCTTCTTTCGTGAAGATCTTGACCGCCCCCATCTCTCCTCCTTTCTCGACCAAAGGGAGTCCCCATAATTGTAGGGACTGCTAATAATGATATCGTCGCGACATGGTGAGCCCTCTGAATCGGAAAAACTCCCAGCCCTTTATTCGTCCAAATTGATATGATCATTAGCCCCCGATTTGCCCATGTATGCTGATATCAAGGTAACCATCTCACCCTCATAACTCCTCTCTTTCCCTTCAACCCTGAGAAATCCCTGGTTTCTGTACCGATCGTGGAGCTCACCAATCTTTCCCTTGTTCCAACTGGAAATCCTGGTAAAATAGCCCGTAATTCGGGTGATTCCGTCTACATCCCTCGAGCCACAGGAGCTACAGGTCTCAGCAAGGCCACGGCTCGTCCGATGGCAGCGATTGCAGGTGGTGAATTCAGGGCTGAAAGCGATCTGATCGTTCTGAGTTTGTCTGAAGGTTTTGATCACGAAATTGGCCAGGGATTCCTTTGAGGGTTTGGCCTCTCCCAGCCAAATATGGGTGAGGGCTCCCGCTTCAATCAATGGATGAAACAGACCCTCCTGCCTTACCCTCTCGATGGGGTTCATGACCGCCCCGTTATTGAGATATGTGGAATTGGTATAATAAACCTCTCCCCGGGGGATATCTCCCTTAACGATGTGGTGGGCCTTCTGCCAGTGGTATTGGAGATCTAGTTTGGCAAATCGATAGGCCGTGCTTTCCGCCGGTGTCTGCTCCAAAACGAAGTGCATTCCATATCTTTCGCCCAACTGATCCGCCAGGAGCTTCATATGGGCGATCACCTTCAAACCAAACTTGAATGCTTCCTTGGATCCGCTCATCTGTTTGCCGGTATGGATCTGAACCAGCTCGTTCAGCCCAACCATTCCGATGAGGTAGCTGGCCCGGTGCATTCTCAAATAGGGCGATCCATCCCGTTTCATAGCCAGGAGAGCCAGGGGACCATTGTCCCCGTAGGAAAGCAGTTTTTCAATGAAGACCTTCTTCTCCAAGTGGGCCCTAACGGCCATATCCATGAATTCCTCAACCTTTTCGAAGAGGGACCTGTCATTTCCCTCGGATAGATAACCAATTCGGGGGAGGTTGAGAGTCACGTTCTGCAGCGCACAATATCGCATTTTCCATGGCTGTTTAGCGTCCTCCAAATCGGAGGCATCTAATTTGAAGCTGAGCCGACAGCACTCGGATACCTTGGCCGTCTCCCCCCGATCGAAGACGAAGTAAGTGTTTCCCTTCTCGCTGGCCACGTTGCAGATGTGATTGAGAAAATCTCGGTGCCCCCGCGTCCTGAAGAACTTCTCAGTGATGTGGACGAGGGGTTTGGGAAAGAAGAACGGCCTGCCAGAGCTGTCCCCCTCCCTATACACTTCGAAGAGAAACCATGCAAATCTTTGGGCTTCGTGCTCATATTGGCTGTATGTCTTACCCGTGTATTCCCCCATCGGGCCAATGGCCGGAACGTCTTCAAAATGTCTCGGGATTTCCCAATAGAGGTTGAGGTCGGTGAAGATGGCCTGGCCACCCCGGGCCACGGCCTGCTGGGAGAACTCGAAGATCATCATCTGGGCCAATTGCTTGACCTCTTCATCCCTCATCCCCACCAGGTAAGGTGCGAAAAAGAGGTTGACCGCATCCCAGCCGATGGCCCCGGCAAAATGGCTCTGCAGGGCTGCGGCAAATTTAACCATGTGCGCTAATAACACCTCCGCGTGCTTGGCCAGTTTGGCCATGGCGATGGAATGGGGAAGGCTTAACCCGAACCGTTTGATATATTCCAGGGATTGTCCAGAACAGTACGGCCTATCGATGAACCCCAGATCATGGAGGTGAATATCCCCTCGCATATGGGCGTCGGCGACTTCCCCGGAGAAGACGGAAAGCAGGGCGTACTCCTTTTTAATCCTTTCCGCCAGGGTGAGGTTGGTGGCTTCAGGACCGTGAGGGACATTGGCATTCTCCCTGTTGGGGTGGAGGATCAACTGACCCACGTCGTAAAGGGGCATACCCAACCGTGTATGCCTTTTGCGTTCTTGCTCCAACCCCCTCTCGATCAATTTCGCGTCCACCAACTCCCGAATGAGGGGGGAGGTCGCCATGGAGATGTTCGAGGAGGCAATGAGGTCCTCCACCTCACGGCTGATCTCCTGCGCGGTGACCACATCCACCTCCGTCTCCCTTATCAGGGCATCGACGATCTTCTGGCGATCCCAACCCGAAAACTGTTCATCCGAGGTGCGGACAAAAAGCGCCATATCCGTGGTCTCATTATCCTTCCTCAACAGCTTACCCTCCTCCACCTTTACCATGGCACCTCCCATAGCACATTCTCTTTTTCGTAAGCGAATAACATTGTCCCTTCGCCTAATACTTCGGGGCCTGTCACCCCCTCAGCAAGTCAAGGCTGAGAGGTAGGAGATTGAGGGATAACCGTGGAGGAGGCTTCCCCTTCCGTTCGGCTGAGCCCTTCGGTCTGCCCTCGGCCATGAGTCCTCGGCGTGAGTCTTCGACCCTGAGCTCAGACCGAAGGGCTCGGTCGAACGCTCGGGCGGAATGGAGGTCAGGATCGAAGACTCACAACGCAGCCTGCTCACGCTCGGTGGGTACCCCACTTTTCCAGCAAATTCGCTCACGGACAACGGTGTTCTCAAGAGACCTAGGAAATTTCCATCCTCTATATATTGTATTATTTTCATTTGATACTACAATATATAGGGTTTGTCAAGGGAAAAAAAGCAAAAAAAAATTATTTCATGTTTTTCAGAAGGTGGGGCAAAATACGCCCGGACTTTCCGAGGATCGATTCATCTACCCATCCGGAAATGGGCGTTGGCTCCACATTGATCTCCACAACGAAGGCCCCTCC
>JBGVTJ010000188.1:0-7495 GCA_041862515.1 Thermodesulfobacteriota bacterium
GCGTTGCGCTTCATCTTTAGTCACTGCGGCGTACTAGTAAGTATGCCTCATTCCTAAAGATTCGCGCGCCTTGCATCCGGAGCTTTTTACTGTGCCGTCTAATTTATGGCCGGCAAGTGCCCCGCAAGCCCCGCCTTGTAGGCGGGGTCAAGGGGCACAATTAAAAATGAGATTTCATTTCCGGGAAGCCCCGCCCTGTGGGCGGGGAGCTTCACATTTGGAATTGCTATTTGGGTGGCTCAAAGGAATTTGGGCGATGGGGCGTTGGGAAGAGCCCAAAAGTCCGGAAACTCCTCCCCTTGTATTTCTTGATTTCTCATCTCTTATCCGATAACCTTGAAAAGCTATTTATTTTCCCTGGAACTCTTTTCGAAAAAGAATCAAGCTTGCTACATTAGAGATCGACATAGAGCACCATGGCAATATTCATCGTGGGTCGGTAGAAGGGGAAGGGCAATTTGAAGAAAACGGGGAGAGCTTGATGGAGTTTCTCGGCTACCGCAGGAGCGACGGAAGGGTAGGTGTCCGGAACCATGTGCTGATCCTTTCAACGGTCGTCTGTGCTAACGAGGTTGCCAGTCGAATTAAGCGGAGAATTCCATCAACGGTCGCTGGGGTTCACCCATTCGGCTGCGCGATGCTCGGCGTTGATCTTGAGCAGTTTAGAAGGGCCCTGGTCGGGATTGCGAGCCACCCTAATGTGGGTGCCGTACTGGTAGTGGGGCTCGGGTGCGAACAGATCGATGGCCCGTCGCTGGCCAAAGAAATAACCAGAGGGGGCAAGGCAGCTGAAGCAGTGGTAATTCAGGACTGTAGCGGGGTTCAAGGGGCTGTCAGGAGGGGCGTGCAGGCGGTCAGGGAGATGCAGGGGGTGCTCGCCCGAGAGAAGCGTGTTGCGTTTCCGGTTTCAGAACTGATTATGGCTACTGAATGTGGAGGGTCGGATTTCAGTTCGGGATTGACGGCGAATCCTGCTGTTGGCTTTGTTTCGGATCGACTCATTGAGTTGGGAGGGGCGGTCATTCTCTCGGAGACGGCGGAAATCATCGGGGCCGAACATCTCCTGGCGGCTCGGGCGATAAATAAAGGAGTTGCTCGGGGAATCCAGAGGATTGTTGAAAGGGTGGAGGAGAACGCTCGTCGCGCGGGGGGTGATATCAGGGGTGCTAACCCATCTCCCGGCAATATAAGGGGAGGCATTACCACCATCGAGGAGAAATCTCTGGGATGCATCTACAAGGGGGGTACGAAACCGGTTCAGGGTGTGGTTGAATATGCCGAGTCAATCGGGGGAAGGGGATTGTGGATCATGGATACACCGGGCCAGGACGTTGAATCGATTACGGGAATGGTAGCGGGGGGAGCCCAGATCGTGGTTTTTTCGACGGGGTTGGGGACACCGGTTGGGTGTCCCATTGCCCCAGTGATCAAAATCACGGGAAATCCGCAAACGGCCCGGAAGATGAAGTCCCATATTGACATCAATGCCGGGGTGATTTTGAAAGGTCGAGGTACCATTGAAGGGGTAGGGCAGAGGATTTTTCGCCTCCTCCTGGAGGTTGCCAGTGGAAGAAGAACGAAGGCGGAAAGGTTGGGTCATTGTGAACTCGCCATCAATCGAATCGGGGTGACGTTTTGAGAAGAATCCTTAAAAGGGGGAGGCCGAAAACTCAGAGATCTGATGTTGGGGAACGATCGCCTATTGCAACGAGGCGCTGTCCTCATATATATTTTAAGGGGCTGAACCCTCAGCAGGAAAGATAGAGAATTGCCGAAGGTCTACATATTGAGAGAGGCATGTAAAGGGGTCGTCGATTGTGGCATTTGCAGATACGTTTGCCCGAAGGACGTCTTGGGCACGTCCGATACATTGAATCGGAAGGGGTTTTTTCCTCCAGAGGTGGTTGACGAGGATGTTTGCACGCAGTGCGAAAATTGCATGATCTTCTGCCCTGACATGGCTATTGTCGTCCAAAAGCGTAAGGGGAAGAGAGCCGCTCGGTGAGAACGGCTTGTCAATAGCATGGAAAAGGGAAGAATACACACGGGAAAATATTTCATGATGGGCAACGTGGCGTGTGCCGAGGGGGCTATCGCTGGCGGGTGCGAATTTGCTGCGGGGTACCCCATCACCCCTGCTTCCGAAATCGGGCATACCCTGGCAAGACGCTTGCTGGAGGTGGGGGGATATTTCCTGCAGACCGAGGATGAGATCAGCGCTATCTGTGCGGCAATTGGAGCATCCTGGACCGGGAAGAAGGTTTTCGTTCCCACCTCAGGCCCCGGGATCAGCCTGATGCTTGAGAACATCGGGTTTGCTGTTGGAATCGAGACCCCCTGTGTCCTGGTCAACGTCCAGCGGGGAGGGCCCACCACAGGTGCTCCCTCTATGGGACTTCAGGGAGATATGATTCAACCTCGGCGAGGTTCCCATGGAGATTACGAGATCATTGCCCTCTGTCCTTCTAGTCCTCAAGAGATGTTCGATCATACTGTCCAGGCCTTTAATCTTGCGGAGAGATACCGTACCCCGGTATTTGTGATGGCGGATGCTTTCATCGGTCATATGAGGGAGGAAGTTACCATCCCTGAGGCCGACGAACTCGAGACCACGTACCGAAAAATACCGGAAGAAGGGGCGGATCTGAGTAAAATCAAGGTGTTTCTCGATGAGGATGTGGCTCCCATGCCCATATTCGGCAGGGGATTCAAGAGCCATGTTACCAGCTCCTGTCACGATGAGCACGGTAATAGAAATTTGATTGATCCCACGGCCCTTGATAATTTCATCCAGCGGTTGAGAAACAAGATCCTCAAACATCGAGATGAGATCGTTCAAGTAGAGTCCGACTACGATGGGTGTGAGCTGGTATTGGTGGCCTATGGCGCCGTGTCCCGGTGCGCCAAGGAGGCCGTCCGCGTAGCCCGATCAAAGGGAAAGCCTGTGGGATACTTCAGGGTTATTACCGCGTGGCCGTTCCCGGACAAAGAGGTCCAGGATCTGTCCCATAAGGTGAAAAACATTCTCGTATTGGAGAACAATTCAGGTCAGTACTACCCCTATGTGAAGGCCTCAGCGGCGGGGAGCGCTGAGGTAGCATTTCTCCCTCCTGAGATTCTGGGACAGGTTCATCGACTGGACTACGTGGTGGAAAAGATCGAGGAGATGGTCCGATGAGTTCCGTCAAGCACCCTCTGAGGAAATACCTCCGTCCCTCTGTGGAGGCTACGACGTTCTGTCCGGGCTGTGGGGACGGGACGGTCTTGCAGTGCATCTTGAAGGCTATCGATGAGTTGGGGATGGCGATGGATGATTTCGTCTTCGTCTCCGGAATCGGCTGTGCGGCGTGGATTATCAGTCCCAATTTCAACGCCGATGTACTGCACACAACCCATGGTCGGCCCATTGCCTTCGCGACGGGCATCAAGTTGAATCTTCCTGAGAAGAAGGTGATGGTGGTCAGCGGTGATGGAGACCTGACGGCCATTGGAGGCAATCACTTGATTCATGCGGCCCGTCGCAATATTGAAATGGTTGTCATCTGTGCTAACAACGGAATTTACGGAATGACGGGGGGGCAGGTAGCCCCAACAACACCCAGGGAGGCCAGGACGATCACAACGCCTTACGGGAGTTTGGAGAACGCCTTTGATATTTCCCCTATGGTTCAAGCAGCTGGCGCAACCTATGTGGCCCGGTGGACTACCCATCAGCCTCGTCAATTGACCAAAAGCATTAAGAAGGCGATTCAGAAGAAGGGATTTGCCTTTATCGAGGTGATCTCCCAGTGCCCCGTCCAATTCGGCGCCAAAACCGGGGCTGGTGGCGCTGTAGAGATGCTGGAAATGTACCGGGAAAGATCCATTTCGGTTAAGAAAGCGAAAGAGATGAGCCCCCAGGAGATCGAGGATAAAATTGTGACAGGGGAGTTCATCGACACCGTAAAGCCCGAATTGTGCGAGGAGGTAGCATTATTGAAGAAAAAGGTGAGGGGGGAAGCATGAGAACGGATTTAATCATCGCTGGTGTAGGAGGTCAGGGAAGCCTCATGGCGGGCACGCTTCTGGGGACCGCTGCCGTGGTGTTCGACAATAAGAAGGCCCTGCAGACTCAGTCCTACAGCTCAGAGCTGCGGGGAGGAGCAGCGGTCACCTGGGTCATCATTTCCGATGAGGAGATCGTGTACCCTCGAGTGGTTCATCCAGATATCTTGGTGGCCCAAGCCCCTCAGGCGATAACCCGCTATCTCGCCCAGTTGAAGCCCGAGGGAACGCTGATTGTCGATTCAGACATGATCCAGGATCCTCCCCGGAATGGATACAAACTCATTCAGGTACCGGCCACGAGCATTGCCAGCAAGGAGATAGGCAACAGTATTGTGACCAATCTGGTGATTTTGGGGGCTCTTATAGGCGCGACTCGAATCGTGTCTGCCGGTGCGATGGAAGAGGCGATCCATTCTTCCGTCCCCAAGTCCAAGATTGACATCAACATCAAGGCCTTTCGGCGAGGGTTGGGATTCAGCCCAACGTAGGAGGAAATAATGGCCCTAAAGACGAAGGAAGAATATATCAAAAGCCTCAAGCAGCTCAAACCCACGGTATACATGTTCGGGGAAAAGATCGAAAATCCGGTTGACAATCCACGAATAGCTGCCGGCATCAACGCGACGGGGGCAACCTATGAACTCGCAGAGATGGATGAGTATCGGGACATGATAACTACGGTATCGGCCTTTACGGGGGAACGGGTCAATCGCTTTACCCTACCTCCCTGTTCCATTGAGGATCTTGTGATGCGGGTGAAGCTCAATCGGATTCTTGGAGGGTTTGTAGGGACCTGTTTTCAGCGGTGCACAGGTTTGGATTGCCTTGTGGCGTTGTCCATTGTGACTTACGACATAGACCGCAAATATGAGACCCACTACTACGATCGATTCAGCGACTTCCTGAAGTATATGCAGAAGGATGACCTGACGGGAAATGCCAGCGTCACCGACGTGAAGGGTGACAGGAGTCTGGGCCCTCATGAACAGGAGGACAAGGATCTCTATCTGCGGGTAGTCGATAAGAACAAAGAGGGCATCACTGTGCGGGGGGCCAAGGCCCATCAGACCGGATCGCTGAGTTCCCATGAGATCATTGTGCTACCCACTAGGGCCCTTCGCAAAGGGGATGAGGATTATGCTGTGGCCTTTGCAATTCCCGCGGATACGAAGGGGCTCATTCACATCGTGGGGAGGAGTTCCCTGGATACCCGGGAGTTGGAAGGCGTGGACTGCGGGAACATTCGATACAGTAAGTACTGCCCAACCCTCATATTCAACGATGTGTTTGTCCCCTGGGAGCGAGTATTCATGTGTGGTGAGGTGGAGTTCGCCGGTGAGATCGTTGGCCGTTTCTCCGCATTTCATCGCCAATCCCATGGTGGTTGCAAAGCTGGCAAGATCGATGCAATGACCGGGGCGGCCCAGCTCATGGCGGAATACAATGGTACCAGCAGGGTCGGCCACGTCAGGGAGAAGATCGTTGATATGATTCACCGGGCGGAAACCCTTTACGGTTGTAGCCTTGCGGCATCTTATGAGGGAAAGAAGGAGCCCTCCGGAACGTACTTTATCGATCCGGTCCTTGCCAATGCGTCCAAGATCCACGAGGGCAAGGAGATGGCTGAGGCGGGGAGGCTCCTGGTAGATGTGGCTGGCGGATATGTGGCCGACCTGCCTTCGGATAAGGATTTGCAGAATCCCGAAATCGGGCCCCTCATCGAGAAGTATCTCAAAGGGGTTGCCAATATTCCCACCATGAACCGCATCAAGATGTTTCGGCTCGTTGAGAAGATGGTCCTCGAGAGCGCGGACACGATCTCCGACATCCACGGGGGCGGATCTGCGGCGGCTCACCGACTTACCATTCTCCGAGAATCCGACATGGATTATAAGAAAAGGTGTGCGAGCAGGCTAGCAGGAATCGAGGAATAGGCAATCCGATCTGAGCACGAAATATTCATCAGGGGAAGCCCCCAATCTGGATCTGCTTCCGGCGGTCGCCATCGTGGCTGATCTGCTGTAACGAAAGAAGGGTGCAAGGAGGCAAAACAAAAGGAAATGGGGGATTCCTGTTCGTGAGGCAGATTTGAATACTTCTTTCCAAAGTTTGAGGGACCGTAATCTCGAGACCGAGGAGAAGTTCCTGAGCTGAGGGGAGGAACTCGTTTGTGAATTTTATCGTTACGCATTGGAAGGGGAAAAGGAGGTAAGACAAACCATGGGAAAACCAATTGAGGGAATTATTCCGGCGGTTGTAACACCCTTTGATGAGAAAGAAGATGTGGACGAAGGGGGTTTCAGAAAGATTCTCAACTACTTGATTGACAGCGGCGTCCACGGCCTCTTTCCGGTCGGGAGCCAGGGAGAATTCTTCAGCTTGACGAATGAGGAGAAGAAAAGGCTCATTGATACTGCTGTGGAAGAGGCCCGGGGCCGAGTCTTTGTCATGCCCAATACAGGCGCAATCACCACGAGGGAGTCCATCGAGCTCTCACAATACGCCGAAAAGGCTGGGGCTGACTGCGTCTCCATCATCACCCCCTTTTTCATTAGCCCAACTCAAGAAGAGCTCTATCAACACATCAAGGCCATCTGCCAATCCGTGAAGATTCCCGTCCTCTGTTACAACAATCCTGGTCGGACGGGCGGGGTGGCCTTAACCCCGGCTACCCTTGCTCGGCTTGCAGAGGAGGTACCGAACTTTGCAGGGATAAAAGATAGCTCGGGCGATCTCAGCCTAGTAGCGGAGATGATCCGGCTCTGTCCACCCGATTTTAAGGTAATTATGGGAAGGGATTCCTTGATTTACGGGGCTCTCACCTACGGTGCGGCAGGTGCCATCGCCGCAACGGCAAACGTAGCCCCAAAACTGATTGTGGAGATGTATCAGGCCTGCAAAGAAGGTGATTATGACAGGGCTAAGGAATGCCAGCGGAAATTGGCGCCTTTGCGAAGTGCATTTGGGTTGGGAACATTCCCGGTGGTGGTGAAGGAGGCCTTGACCATGATGGGGTTACCGGGAGGTCGATGCAGGAAGCCAATACAGCCGTTGAACCAGGAGAAGAGGGCTCAATTGCGGGACATCCTCGTGGAGATGGGAATTATTAAGGCCTGAGCCGAACTCTGAAAGGAACACGCTGCTTCTTGCGGAAATAGGTTGTCTGTGGTTAGACCAATCCTCTCCGTCCACCGGTGCTGAGTGTCGTCTTATCCTTGAATCTCATGCCTTCACCTCTCCAATTAAGATTTTTTTTTTAGCATGTTCCAAGTAGTGTTCATTCAGAAATCTATCGATGGTGGAGTTCCCGTCAGATTAATCCTAACCAAGGATAAGATATCTGTCCTGAGTTTCAAGGTAGACCCATTTTTCTGGAGTTTCCTGGGTTTTAATGCAAATATTTTTATAAATATTTGATTTTATGGGAAAAAGAAATTTCAGCACGTGA
>JBGVTJ010000189.1:0-32588 GCA_041862515.1 Thermodesulfobacteriota bacterium
CAGTGAGCGACTCGACATGAGCCTTCGACCCGAGCTCAGGCCGAGGGGCTCGTCGACATGTCTCAAGGCCGAACTGCTCGGACCGAAGGGCTCTGCCGAACGGAAGGGGAAGGCCAGCCCTTTACAGGCTCGAAGGGGTAAGTATTCCCCGGGACTTCGAAAGCATTGGAGTGAAGGGACAGGGGTTTTCCCCTCACAAAAAATTTTTTCAGCAGCCAAGAGCGATTTTTTCAGAAATCTCTTAAAAAGGACGAGATAAAGAAGGGCTGAAGTAGACAATAAGCCGAATTCTGTCCCCCATGGGGATTACTTCCCACGGGGCGGTGATCATTCATCTGGGCCATCCATTGCTGAATGGCTCGAGCGACCTACCCGGGAGGCTCTGGCGGGCCACCATTTCCAGTTTTGAGATCGAGAGCTGAGATGTGAGGAGAAAACCTCCCATCCTCACCCTCACATCTCTCATCTGAATCCTCCCCTATTTGGTCTTGCTCCGGGTGGGGTTTGCCGAGCTACCCCAGTCACCTGGGGTACTGGTGAGCTCTTACCTCGCCTTTTCACCCTTACCCCCCGGGGTTTTGTGGGGGGCGGTTTCTTTTCTGTGGCACTTTCCTTCGGGTCACCCCGAGTCGCCGTTAGCGACCACCCTGCCCTGTGGAGTTCGGACTTTCCTCCCCTCCTCGGAATCGGAGGAGCGATCACCTCACCTACTTCAGCCCCTTCGCCTTTTCACCATCAATGGCCTCGTTGGCCAAGCGATCGGCCTCTCTATTATCCTCCCTCCTGATTGGGATCAATTCGTATCTATGGAATCTGCTTAACAGCTCAACGGCTTCTCGATACAATGTCCTCAGACGTCTATTCCTTACATTATATATGCCCTTCATCTGCCTTGCAACCAGCTCCGAATCGGTATAAATCTCGATGGAGGTTCCTCCAACACCCAGTGCCTCTCGAAGCCCCAGAATGAGAGCTTTATATTCGGCGGCATTATTGGTCATTCGACCCAAAAATCGCCTCCCTTTAAGGATTGCGTTTCCATCTTCGCCCACCAGGTAAAAGCCAGCCCCCGCCTCTCCCGGATTTCCCCTGGAAGCTCCATCGACGTAAAGTTTCAAAATCCCCTTTCCCATTACCGCTTCTGATCGAATCGCTCCGCCAATTGATCTCGAACGCAATCCGTTGAAAACCACAATGATTCCTCTCGGTTCCCATCAGGTCCCCTGACCCTCAGCTCACCGAAAATCAATCCTATCCTCCCAATAGAGGATTCGATTGCAACTGGGACAAACGATGATAGCCTCACTTCTTTGGACCTCGTTAAACATCTGGGGGGGAATCTTCACGTTACATCCCTGACACGCTCCAAACCTTGCGGGAACCACTGCCGTCCGCCTTTTCTCCTTGAGAGTTTGATAAAGGTCAATCAGTTCGGGGGAGAGCTTTTTCATGATCATCGTCCGTTTCCTCTTCCTGCTGGCCAATGTGCCGTCCACCCTCCCAAGGCTTTCCTCGATCTCCTCCTTCTCCGCCCCGATCCTCTCCTCCATTTCCTGCAACTCCTTCTCCACTACCCCATATTCCCTCTTCAATTCATCGATTTCATCCATTATTTCCAGAATCTCTATCTCCCGTTGACTATTAATCTCCTTTAAGGTTTCTATCTCCGTGAGCAGCGCCTGATATTCCCTGTTGGTTTTGACTTCGTAAAGCCTCGACTGCGACCTCTTTATCCTCTCCTGCTCCAGCTCCAAATCCCCTTCCTTTTGTCTGCGCTCCTTTTCCAAAAGCTCGATTTTTTCCTTTTTCCTCGTGGACATCTCTTGTTCCGAGGCCAATTTCTCATCCAAGGTCTTTATCTCTATGGGATAGCGTTCTTTATCAGCCTCAATTGCCTTGAGTTGAAGATCGACGTCCTGCAATTCTCTCAGTAAGCGAAGCTGTTCGTTCAAGAAGAAACCTCCGAAACGTCATTCTATTGCATAAAAAAAGTGCACCATCGTGGGTGCACCTTCTTGACTCCGTCAGGGGTTTTTTCCCTTGCAAGCCAAGTGAATCCCCTTATTTCGGCCATGAAATATCCCCTCATCCGCTTAATGGGCCCACCTGGGTTCGAACCAGGGACCTACCGGTTATGAGCCGGTGGCTCTTCCAACTGAGCTATGGGCCCCCAATGATCTCAATAGTATAAATAATTCCCCTGAGCTGTCAAGCTGCTTAAGAGAAAGTTCTGAGAAATTGGAAAAAGAAGCTCTGAACACGAATTGAGATTTTTTCATTCAAAATTTTCCTTTGTTTCCGGAGAAAACCGTTGTCCCTGAGCGCAAATCGCTGGAGAAGTGAGGTACCCATCGAGGGGGAGCAGGCTTCGTCGTGAGTCCTCGACCCTGAGCCTTTCGGCAGTGAGCGACTCGCCATGAGCCTTCGACCTGAGCTCAGGCCGAGGGGCTGGTCGACATGTCTCAAGGCCGAACTGCTCGGACCGAAGGGCTCAGCCGAACGGAAGGGAAAAACCAGCCCTCCGGAGGCTGGAAGGGGAAAGTATTCCCGGTTTGTGAACCCCGAAAGGGTCACTTCGAAAGTATTGGAGTGAAAGGACAGGGGTTTTCCCCTCACAAAAATTTTTCCAGCAGCGATGAGCGACTGTTTCACACCTCTCTAAGATTCGATGAAGCTCTTCAATCGTTTACTCCGGCTGGGGTGACGAAGTTTCCTCAAAGCCTTTGCCTCGATCTGCCTAATCCTTTCCCTAGTAACATCAAAGTCTTGGCCCACTTCTTCCAAGGTATGGTCATATTTTTCTCCGATACCAAACCTCATCCTCAAAACCTTTTCCTCCCTTGGACTTAACGTGCCCAGGACTTTCTGTGTCTGTTCCACAAGATTGGTACTGATCACCGATTCCGCTGGGGAAAGCCCCTGTTTATCCTCTATGAAGTCCCCAAGATGGCTATCCTCCTCCTCCCCAATGGGAGTCTCCAAGGATATCGGCTCTTTTGCGATCTTCAAGACCTTCCGCACCTTATCCAAAGGCATGTCCATCTTGTGAGCAATCTCCTCCGGCGTGGGCTCCCTTCCAATCTCCTGTACCAAATATCGAGAGGTGCGAATCAGTTTGTTGATGGTCTCGATCATGTGCACCGGAATACGAATTGTCCTGGCCTGGTCGGCTATAGCGCGGGTTATGGCCTGACGAATCCACCAGGTAGCATATGTGCTGAATTTGTATCCCCTTTGATATTCGAATTTGTCCACAGCCTTCATTAACCCGATGTTACCCTCCTGGATCAAATCCAAGAATTGAAGGCCTCGATTCGTGTATTTTTTGGCAATGCTCACGACTAATCTCAAATTCGCCTTCACCAGTTCGCTCTTGGCCTCATTGGCCTCCTCCACCCCTGCTTCAATGGCCCTCATTGCCCCTTTAAGCCTACCGGCGGAAAGCCCAGACTCCATCTCAACCAGCCTCACATTTCTCTGGGTATCTTTCAGCAGCCTCTCCATTTCCAGGTAATCCCCTCGTTTCAGGCCGGTCTTTGCCCGAAGTTCATCCTCCTTGATTACCCCATTTCTTTTCATCCCTAAATACTTCTTGGCCGCTCTGGTGGAAATCCCCTTCTTCTTTGCACGGTTAACCAGCTCCTTTTCTTCCTTCTCCATACGGACCAAGAAATCCTTCAATATTTGGACGATCCTATTCACCTGTTTCTCTCTGAGGTTAATCCCCCTAACGGTCAGAATCAGCTCCCTCATCCTCCCCTGTATCTCTTCCCTTGCCCTCCTTCTCTGACTCTCATCTTTGTTTCCCTCAGATAATTCCTGAAGTAACCCCTCGATCTCCCCGTCTATACGGCTCATCTTGTTGATCAATTCCAAGACCCTTTTTCGCTGAAGTTCCTCCTCTCCAACATTGACCTCATCCTCATCGATATTTTGGGTAATTTCGTTGACCCCTATCTTCCCCTCCTCCAAATCCTTTCCAAGGTGAATCAATTCCCTCACTGCAATAGGACAATTGAGAACCACTTCGAGAATTTCCCGCTTCCCCTCCTCTATCCTCTTGGCAATATCAACTTCCCCATCCCTGGTAAGTAAGGATACCGAACCCATCTCCCTCAAATACATTCTGACGGGGTCGCTGCTTCTTCCATATGAATAGAGATCCAAGGATTCAGGCTCCTCCTCTTCCTCGAACTTACCAACCTCCTTATCCTGGCTTACCTTCAAGGCCTCATCAACTACCTCGATATTCATCTCGTCGATCATCATCAATACTTCATCCATTTGGTCTGATGAAATCATATCCTCGGGCAAATTATCGTTCACGTCATCGAAAGTTAAAAATCCCTTTTCCTTCCCGAGGGAAATTAACCGTTCAAATCCGTTCGATTTTCCTCCCTTGCCCATTGAAATATCTCCCTAAGAAATTCAACATGGAAAACCTTTGTTAAGGAGGCTCAATTCTTATACATCTCCATCAAATTCCTTTCCCTTGTCAATAAATGCTGTCTTTTTGCCAAAAGTTCACCCAAGAGATCTTGTCGGTCCTCCTTTTCAACCTCCTTTATCCTGCTTAAGAGGGCCTCTTCATCTCTCCTGAGCTTATCCATCTTAACCTTCCGAAAACAATCCCTCAGTGTCTTATCAAGGGAAGCCCCCTCAAAGGTTCCGTCCAAGAAAGCCCATTTGGAAATCCGATTCCTCAGTTCATCATCCTCAACATCAGCAAGAATATCCGGGATGGCCACAGCGCCCTTCTCGAAATAGATCTCCTTGAGCGTCTTGGCTACCATCTTCAATTGTTGATTCTCGAAATCCTCGAGCACCCCATCCTCGGCTATCTCGGGAATCAGATGATTGAAACGGAGCATGATCTCCAGTATCGTCTCCTCGGTTTTCGGATACATCTTCCTGTGAATCGCCTGCTTCAGCTCTTCTCTTTTCCTCTCCCGCCTTTGGGGAAGGGTCCTTATCGCATCAAGGATGACCTCCTCCTTCAAGACTAATCTCTCGCCCAGCTTTTTTACATAGGATTCGCGAACGATCGGGTTTCGGATCCTCTCAAGCATGGGGAAAATCTCATTTATTGCCCTAGCCTTCCCATCGGCTGAAGCCAGATCAGATCCGGAAAGAACCTCATCAATGAAAAAGTCGAAGATGGGAATGGCTTGGAGGAGCATCTCCTGGAACTCATCCCTATGCCCTCCTTGGAGGAAACTATCGGGGTCATGCTTTCCGGGGAGCCGGACCACGGTGCATGAAATCTCCTCCTCCAAGAATAGCGGCAGGGCCCGAATGGTAGCGGCAACTCCAGACTCGTCGGAATCAAAAATGGTAATGAAATGACTTGAGAATCTTCTTAAGAGGCGGATATGGCTCTCGGTCATTGCCGTTCCCAGGGTCGCAACGGAATGTTTATACCCGAATTGGTGTAATGTCAACAGATCCAGATAGCCCTCGACGATCAAGGCCAATCCCTTTTCCCGAATGAAACCTTTGGCCACATGCAATCCGTAAAGGCTCTGGCCCTTATGGTATAATGCGGACTCCGGGGAATTGAGGTACTTAGGTGAATTTTCATCTAAAGTCCTTCCCCCAAACCCCAAGACGTTTCCGGTCAGGTCGAAAATGGGAAAAATAATCCTTCCCCTAAAATGATCATACCATCCCCCCGTCTTCTTGGGAATGACCAGCCCCAGTTCTTGGGCCAAGTTGAGGGGGACCTTTTTGCCGTGGAGATGATTGACCAGCCCGTCCCAGCTATGAAGGGCATACCCCAACCGGTGTTCTTCAATCACCGCCTTTCCAATCCCTCTTTTTCTCAGATATTCTCGGGCCTTCGTTCCATTCCTTCCAAATAATAGGTCGCGATAATAACCCATGGCTAGCTGGTTGACCTTCAATAACTGCTCCTTCCGGTCAATTTCCCTTTTCACGGATGGCGGAACCCTTCTTTGGGGAATAGGCACACCGAATTTTTTCGCCAGCACCTTAACCACCTGAGGGAAGGAGAGGTTTTCGGACTTCATAACGAATCCGAAAATGTCGCCGCCTATGCCACATCCAAAGCAATGAAATACTTGCTTCGTGCTGCTGACCATAAAGGAAGGGGTCTTCTCGGGGTGAAATGGACAGAGGGCACTGTAATTCCTTCCGGCCTTCTTCAAGGGAAGATACTCGGAGATCACCTCGACGATATCAGCCCTGCTTCTGACCTCCGCTATGACTTCATCGGGAATATATTCCTCCAAACCGAACTCCCTTATTAACGATTACCATGTTTAGCCAAACTCCACAACAGTCACCCCCGATTTCATAACATCTTTAGGCCCAAATCGTTTCACATTCCGATGGTGTTTCAAGTGTTCTCCGATGGCCTCTCGCAATCTCCCAGTCCCTGTGCCGTGGATGATATCAACCACCTCCAACCCACCCAAGAGAGCATCATCGATGAATTTGTCGACGACGGGAAGCGCTTCCTCCACGGTGAGACCGACGACGTTGATCTCCGATCGAACCCCCATCTCGGTCGCGGCCTCGTATTGCAGCCCCTCATTCTCCGCGCTGTGTTCATGGAGTTGGGGTTCGCTCCTTTCCAGATCACGAAGGGGGACTCTTACCCTCACGTTTTCGACCTGAACATCCGCTTTCTCCATCTCGCCGTAGACCTCCCTGACGACCCCAACGCGATTCAAGCCTAATACCTTCACCCAATCCCCTACCCTCAATCCCTCCACATTCCCCCCTCTCCTGTCCCCGCTCCTGAATTGGTGAAGAAAGCCTTCGCGAACCCGCTTCAACTCCCCCCTTGGCATCTTTACGCCATCGTCTCCCCCTTTGGCGACCTCTTCGACGATCCGTTGCAATTCCGTTTCGGTCTGTTGAAGAACAATCCTCCCCCTATCCTCAACCTGCTGCAAGATCTGTTGCCTCCTTTCCCTGATGCGCCCAACCAATTCACGGAGTCGGTCTCGATGGCCTTGAATCTCCTTCTTGAGGTGCCCTATTTCCTCCCGGTCTTTCCGCAGATCCTCCTGCAACCTCTCGATATCGCGAATGGATCGAGATGCCCCACTTCCCTGGTCGCCGAGGTATTTGGTGGCCGAATCGAGTACTGCTTTTGGAAAGCCCAATTTTTCCGCAACCACAAAGGCATTGCTCGAACCCGAATTTCCGTATATCAATTCATATCTCGGCTCCAGAGTCTCTGAGTCGAAGGCGACGGAAACATTTGTTGCCCCTTTATTGAGGTAGCCGTATGCTTTGAGCTCATCCAAATGGGTGGTCACCACTACCGTGGCCCCCCTATCGATGAGGTAATCCAATACCCCTATGCCAATGGCAGAGCCCTCCCGAGCGTTGGTCCCTACGCCCAGTTCGTCGAGGAGGACAAGGGAGAGTTGGTCCGATTTCTCCAGGATATGAATCAGGGAGAGGATATGAGCGGAAAATGTGCTCAAATTCTCCCGGATATTCTGTTCGTCCCCGATATCGGCAAAGATGGAATGATAGAGAGGGATTTCACTTCCCTCCATGGTGGAAATGTGCATCCCGGATTGTGCCATCAGGGACAGAAGGCCAATGGTTTTCAGGGCGACGGTCTTTCCCCCCGCGTTCGCCCCGCTGATAATGAGGGCTTTGGAATACCCGCCCAGATGGATGTCGATGGGAACACTACGATCCCCCTCCCTCATGTAGAGCAGTGGATGCCTGGCTCCTAAAAGACGGACGACCCCATTTTTGTTAACGAGCGGACTGACACCACCCAATTTTTGGCTCAATTTGACCTTAGCATGGAGAAGGTCAACTTCTCCCAATATCTCCAAATCCCGTAAGAGTTCCTGATGATATTCCCCTATTCGCTGTGTCAACGCGGAGAGTATTTTCCTCTCCTCCTGCCTCTCATCTTCCAGTAACATGCTGAGTTCATTATTATAATCAACGACTTCCAGAGGCTCGAGGAAGATGGTCATCTTACTGTGTGAATGATCGTGGACAATCCCCTCCATGTGGCCTTTAAACTCGGATTTGATGGGCAACACGTACCTCCCATTCCGGATAGTTATCAGTTGTTCCTGGAACAGGGGCTTAAGGTCCTCACGTTTCATCATCTCTTCCAAAGACCTTTTGATCCTCTTCCGAGAGGCCGCGATATCGAATCTGATTTGTCTCAAAGCCGAACTGGCATGGTCGAAAATCTTCCCCTGTCGATCGATAGTCCGAACGATCTCCGACTTGAGTCCTCTGAGGTCCGAGAACCGGGAGATCAAACCTTCATATAAAGCAAAATTTCCCTTTACCTTCTTGAAAGAGGATTTCAATCCCCCGGTGACCCTAATATTTCCCAAAATGTCGAGAATTTCCTCGGGGCTCAGAACCGCCCCTTCGATTTTAGCCCTCGCTATCGCCTCCCGGACATCCCTAATCCCCCCCAAGGGAATTTCCCCATTAACCTCCACAATGTTCTTCAGTTCGTCGACCTCACCCAGTCGCTTCTCTATCCAAGATAATTTCCTCTGAGGCCTTAGACTTCCGCAAAGCGCTTTTCCAACGGATGAAGTCGCGAATCCCTTGAGAAGGTCAAGTATTTGGTCAAACTCAAGGGCCTTGAATGGTTGGTTATCCATTGAGCAGCTTCATGTTGAAAAGGTTAAATAAGGCAGGTTCGATGTATGTCAGATCCCCGAATTGAGGATAGACTATCTCCTTAGTGGGAAAGTTTCTCCTTGACCATTTCATGGACTACCTTTCCGTCGGCGCGTCCCGAAATCTTTGGCATAAGCGACTTCATGACCTTGCCTAAATCCTTCATTTCGTAGGCATTGGTCTCTTTTATCGCTTCATCTACTAACGTGAGGATCTCGTCCTTGGAGAGTTGTTGAGGTAAGAAGGACCGAAGAATTTCCAGTTCCTTTTCCTGTTTCTCGATGAGCTCTGATCGATTGGCCTGTTGAAAATGGAACAAGGATTCTTCCCCTTTTTTGACCAAGCCACTTACAACCTTGACGATGGTACTGTCATCGAGCTTTTTCCTTTCCTCGATTTCCTTATTTTTCACAGCTGCACGGGCCATCCTTATCACCGATAGCCTAAGCTTATCCCCGGATCTCAGAGCGGATTTCATCTCATCCGTCAATCTTTCTTCCAATGACATAAAGCCTCATCCTCTTTCCATCATCTTTCTCATCCTTTTCAACGTCCTCTTCCTTGCGGCCAATGCCTTCCTTTTCCGCTTGACGCTCGGCTTCTCATAGTGCTCTCTCCTCCTGATCTCGGAGATGATACCCGTCTTTTCGCATTGCTTCTTGAACCTCCTCAGGGCGTTCTCAAAGGATTCATTCTCCCTAACCCTAATGCTGGACATCCATATTCTCCCTCCCCTCGTTAAGCAATAACAAATTGTTAAGTATACCAAAAATTTCTCACTTGTCAATTCAGTCGAGGCAGAAGTTCCAGACGGAAACCCCCTGTTTCACTGAAATTCCTTGAAAATTCCGCCCTTATCTTTTATTATGTAAAAAAATCCTTTCTTCATTTCAAGGAATTTAAACATTCAATGAGGAGGAGCATATCGATGGCAATCGTTAAATGGGATCCCCTTTCATGCGGCCCTTTTAGGGAATTATCGGCGATGCAGGACCGGATGAACAGGCTCTTTGAGGACGCCCTGGCCCGGACGAGGGTAATCAAGGAGGGATTGGGGGAAGGGGTTTGGACCCCTCCCGTTGATATCTATGAGACAGGGGAGGAGCTAGTGATCAAGGCCGAGCTCCCCGGACTCTCCACGGAGAACGTGAGCGTCAGGGTGGAGGATAACGTCTTGACCTTAAAGGGTGAGCGAAAACGAAAAGAAGGGATTGATAGGAAGAGCTACCATCTCATCGAACGATCTTATGGACATTTTCGACGCTCCTTTGTTTTGCCCAACAATGTGGATCAGGAAAAGGTTGAGGCAAAGTTTAAAGATGGAGTACTATTCATAACCATCCCCAAGTTGAAGAGGATAAGGCCCAAGAAAATCGCCATCGAGATTGAGTAATGAGCACCCTCCGTGACAACCTTTCCTTGCAGCTTTCCCGCCTTGCGGGAGCTGAGAGATGCGGGAGTCCTCCATTTCGGCACTGAACCTCCGCGAGCAGAAACCCCCGGAGGGAACTCCTGCGGTGAGAAGTTCTCCCAATTGGCTCGATTTTGACGATCCCAGCGGGATTTGATGGACTGTTGGAGAGAAGATAGAGGATCTTGATGGTCTCGGTACGGGGGCATTGGAGCCGAAAGAGGGACAAGGCAGGGGGCTCTTTCTATCCGTTCGGTTACGGGAGGAATCACCAGGTCAACGTCTGTCCATAGTTTCAATGATAAGGCCATCCAAGCATATGTCGGAAGGGATAGTTGAAGCGATGACAAGGCAGCTGAGGGAGTTGGAGAAGAAATACCGATTCCTCTTCGAAAACTCCGGAGATATGATCGTCACGTTGGATAAGAATGGAATCATTACCAGTTTCAATAGGGAGGCTGAATTAACGAGCGGCTACGATAGAAAAGAGGTTATTGGAAAATCCTTTGTCGAGGTCCTGGCGACTGAGGGAGCGAAAGAAATGGAGATGAGGCGGTTGCGGAAGAGGTTAAATATCCAAGAATCGAAGCCCTTTGAGGCGGTGATGAGAACTCGAAGCGGTGAAAGGAGGGATATCCTAGCCAATTCCATGAGGCTCGAGGATGAACGGGGAGAGGTTACGGGATTAGCCTGTATTTTGAGGGATGTGACGGAACGAAAGAGGGCCGAGCAGGAGACGAAGAGGGCTCAATACCTCCTTGAAAAGGTTGTGGATAACATGGCCGATGCCATCGTAATGACCGATAGAAAGGGGTTGATCACCTTTTACAATAAGGGGGCGGCGGAAATCTTCGGGCACCATCCCTCTGATATTCTGGGCAAACCCGTCTTGGATTTTTATGTGAGGAAAAAGGACGCCAAAACGGTTAAACAGATGCTCCTCAAATCCAAGGAGGGAAAGATCAGTAATTTCGAAACCCAATTCCTCAATCGGGATGGAAAGACGGTCCTTGTGAACATGTCGGCAGCCTTGATGCTTGATGAGGAGGGAAAGGTCATCGGTACCTTAGGGATCAACAGGGATATTACCCAAAGGAAGATCCTGGAGAGGGAATGGAAAGAATCGGAGGAGCGTTACCGAACCATGGTAGAGAGCGCCCATGACATGGTAGCCATCGTCGGTGAAGACTGCCGATTGAAATACGTCAACAGAAAGGCGGAGGAATTGACCGGGTACAGCAGGGATGAATTAATCGGGATGGATTTCCGACACCTCTTGCATAAGCGAAGGCAAAGGTCCGTGCTAGATAGGTTCCGCATGAAGAAGCGGGGGAAAAGAGTTCCCGTAAAATATGAATTCGAAATAATCCGCAATGACGGGGAGAAGAGGCGGGTAGAAAGCAGTTCATCCAACTTGACGGACGCCGATGGGTCGATGAATACCATCGCCTACATCAAGGACATCACCGAGAGAAAGCAATACGAGGAAGCCTTGAAGGAGAAATTGGAAGAGCTGGAAAAGTGGTACAAGCTGACCGTGGACAGGGAATTGAAAATGATTGAACTGAAGAATGAGATTAGAGCCTTGGCCAATGAAATCAATGAGCTAAAACAGAGCCTCATGCCCGAAGGCGAAAGAAAGACCTAGTATACCCAAGAAGAATGACTCATGGCATGAGGAATTGAATCACTTATCCTTTTTTTTCCCCCCACGATATCCCTCTTTGAAGCCCTCGATAACCTCCTTGGAGAGGTCCTTTGTGGCCTCAAAGATCCTCCGAAGGCCTTCCCTCAATTTCTTTTCCGCCTCTTCCGCTCTTTCCGATCTCTCTTTTTTCTCCCTAACCATGGCTCTTAAGTATTAATTATAGAGGGACCCTTCGTCCGTGTCAACGGCCTCGAGGATCTGACGCAGGTAATGGATTTCCCATGGGCTATACCATCAATCACCCTGAGGGATAAGGGCGTTCTCCAGAAACGAAAAGAGCTCCATTTCTCGCTAAATTTGACAATTACGTAAAAATAGGGTATTACTTTCTCAAAATGGTGAGGGAACAATTGTATAAAATCGGTCAGGTCAGCAAAAAGGCCCGTGTAACCTTGCGGACGATACGGTACTACGAGGAATTGGGCTTAATCGAACCTGTTGTTCGCACCAAAGGGGGCTTCCGATTATATACAGAAGAATCCGTAGAGAGGTTGAGATTTATCCAAGGTCTGAAATTACTTGACTTTCCCCTCTCTAAGATAAAGGAGATGTTCAAGATCAGGCAAATAGCACAATCGGGGGATGAAGCCTCTCATCGAATAATGCACCTTTTGCAGAGCCAGCAGCGAGAAGCTATAAGGAAGAAGGGACAATATGAGAAGATGCTCCAAGAGATCCAGGCGACAATGGAACTGGTTACGGAATGCTATGGCTGTGAAACCAAGCCGACTTATGAGGCCTGTAGTTCCTGTGGAATCATCTCCCACCCCAGGGAACTTCCCCTCCCCTTAAGGGTTATTTTGTAGCCTCCGATAAGATGGAGAAACCGCTATGGAGAAGTCATCCTTTTGGATGGCTTCTCTTATATGGAATGGCGACGAGTTTTTCCACGAGGCGGAAAATCCCGGCTACTGTCGATCCCGAATCCCCATTTTGGCACATTTATTGCTGAATTTCATTCTGAAGGTTTAATTTACTGGACCGTTGTGCCTGAAAAACCCCTTCTATCAAGCATAGAACTTCATAGGGCGGGAACAGATTCTTTATCCTGTAAATGGTGATTGTAACCATTTTGCATAGACGTCCATAAAATTTTTCGGGTTTTCCACTAATGAAATCAGGCAATGTAACCGAACACCCTTCAAAGAATGAACCCAAGGAGTCAATGCCTTCCGTAGAACCTGAAATCGAAGAAGAACTAGTCTCCACGGTGGATTTGATTCGATCCCTCCAAAAGGCCATAAAGGCCTTCAAGCTCTACCAGCCGAACAACCCCATGCTCACCAGGCAGTTGGAAGAATTGACCACCAAGTTCACGGGTCATCTTGATGAATATCAATCATTGAATTTACAGGTTGGTGAATACAAATTGTTCTTTAAAGGGAACCCGGTATACGAGAATACGGACATGAAGGAGAGCTTGGCTTTCCTCCTTTATAAAGATGGGGTGAGGGAGATCCGATTTTTTAAGGGACTTGAGGACCAAGAAATCTCCGATTTCTTAGACGTACTCCGAAAAAATGAGCAAGCAAGCAGGCTCGAGGATGATATCGTAACCCTCCTCTGGGAAAGGGATTTTGTCCACATCAGCTACTACGCCACCGACGAATTTATGGAGTCCAACGCAGTTCATGTTCCCGTGAACTATGAGGAGTTCCAAACGGGGCTGGAGTTCTCACCAGGTATCGAAGGAGAAACCGTTACCACATCGCCGCAAGAATCAGCCGAGGCGGAGAAGGTCCTTCCCTTAGGGGAAATGTTCCCAGAGCCCACTGGAGATCAAAGGGAAGCTTTTGCAAGGCATTTCCAGCTCACCTCGGAAGAAGTAGGATTGATTGACCGACTCGTCAACCAAGAGGCCGATATCGATTTCGTCTCCACATTGGTCGAAAGCCTCATGGAAATCCTGTTCCATTTGGGAGAGGATTTAGAACCATATGAAAACATGGTCACCTTCTTCGATAGAGCCCTTGAATTCTTAGTGTTGAAGGGGGAATTTAAGGCCGCATCGGAGATCTTGAGAAACCTGCGGGAAATTCTCGATTCCATGGCTCTTAAGGACAACCAAATCTACGCTATAAATCGCATTTTCGAAGGTGCTGGAAGCGCCCGGATTATTGAACTCACGGCGGAGACATTGAAACATGAAGGGTTTTTGGACCTCAATACCTGCTACGACTACTTCGACTTGCTCCCCAAATCCGCCATCGAACCCCTTTGCAATATGGTGGGCCAGCTGGAGTCTTCGAAGGCAAGAAATCTCATCGCTGAGATTGTTGGAAGGAAGGTCAAAGGTAACCTGGAGATGTTAGTCCCCTTCTTGAGCGATAAGAGGTGGATCGTACTGTGTTACGTTATCAACATAATAGGAAACTCAGCAGACCGGAACGCCATCAAATATCTGGCTCAAACTATCAGCCATCCCGATGAGAGGGTACGAAGAACGGCCCTCAAAGCGTTATCCCGATACGGAGGGAAGGAGAATAAGGGTCTTCTCATTAAAATGCTGAATGACGAGAGCTCGTATATTCGATCTCAGGCCGTCATCCATCTTGCGAGATCGTCTAAGCACGAGGCCCTGAAGCCTATCCTGTCCGTCATCCAATCAGAACCCTTCCTGGACAGGGATTTTCCCGAAAAGGCCGCCTTTTTCAGGGCTATTGGCGAGATCCGTTCCAATGAATCCCTCCCCGTTCTGGAAAAAATTCTCGGGAAGAGAAGTTGGTTTAAGAAGCCAAAATGGGATGAGCTCCAGGTATGTGCGATTGGGACTTTGCGGATGATTGGTACAGAAGAATCAAGGAGAATCCTGGAAATGGGGAAACGATCTAAGAATCGGGGGGTAAGAAGGGCTTGCCTCCAGGCCCTAAATGAGCCGGCGACCTGACATGCGGAGGAATCAATGGCTGAGAATGGTGTAGCGGATATGGCTATCAAAAACTCAGAGGAAGCTGTTTCGCTGGATGCGGACGAGGTAAGGAATTCCCGGCTGGATAACGACTTGATTATCAAACTCCACATCTTGATGAAGAGCTCCCAGATTTATGATCAGAAGAACGTCGCCTTAAATCAGGTAGTACAGGGATCACTGGAATTGATTAAACACTTCTTGAAATCGGAGGGTTCCCTGGACTTCAAGGTGATACGCAATGGCCTCTTCATCAACGGAAAGAGGTTGAAGGTGGGGGTCGATAGTTATATCGGGTTTAAGTTCGTCTTGGAGCAGTTTCAGAAGAAGAGGGTGGGAGAGATTCGGATATCTGGGATTCTGGACGAAAAGATGCTCAAGGAGTTCGTCTATAATCTGATGAATTTGGGCGATGGAGATGAACGGAATGCAAGGAAGTTGCAAGACCATTTGAATCGGCTCGGAATCAAACCCATTGCAGTTGAGCCACTGGAAATCTTCGAGGAGGATGAACTCTTTGGCGGCCACACAAATCCCAAAGAGGCTGGAAAGAAGCTCTTTTTCGAGACCATCGGGGTCATCAAAGGGGTGGTCACCGGGTTTAAGAAGAACCAATTTATCAATGCCAGGAAATTGAAGAGAATGGTCCAGGGAGCGGTCAACCTGATGGTAAAGGATGAATCGATACTCCTCGGCCTGACCACGATAAAGAATTACGACGAATATACCTTCAACCACTGTGTAAACGTCGCCATTTACTCTCTGGCCATTGGGCGAAGGCTCGGTTTTTCTAAGAAAACTCTGACCGAATTGGGGATGACGGGCCTTTTGCATGATATGGGAAAGGCAAAGATACCCAAGGAGATTCTCAATAAGCCCGATAAGTTGGACGATGACGAATGGAGGCTCATGAAAGAACATCCCATGACGGGTGTTGAGATGATGCTGAAGATAAAACAATTGGGGGAAATGAGCCCAAAGATGGCCATCGGCGTATTCGAACACCACCTGAATTGCGATCTAACGGGCTACCCAAAACTCATAAGGAAAAAGGATCTCACCATATTCGGAAGGATTATTAAGATCGCCGATTGTTACGATGCTATGACTACACCCAGGACCTACCGAAAGACACCCTATCGGCCCGAACAGGCATTGGCCATTATGGTGCGGGACAAGAATGGGTTTGATCCCATGCTACTCAAGGTGTTCATCGGCATCATCGGGATCTATCCCATCGGATCCCTGGTCCTGCTCGATACCAAGGAGATGGGCGTAGTTTATGAGACGAGCCCAGATCCCCAATATATCAATCGACCGAAAGTGATCCTCATTTCTCAATCAGAGGGGAAGAGAAGAATCGGCCCAGCCGTAGATCTGGCGGAAATGGATGGCGGAAAGAAAACCTATAAGAGAAGAATCGTTAAGGCACTGGATCCTAAGAAATACCACGTCAATATCGTGGAGCATTTTTTGTAACCACAACGAACCCTTGGGAGTTCCTCGTAGCACCGACTTTATTCCACCATTTCCCTGAAGTGTTTCTCCGTCAAAACCGTAATTCCCAACTCCTTTGCCCTCTCATATTTCGATCCCGGATCACTTCCCACCACGACATAATCCACCTTTTTGCTGAGGCTCGAGGCCGTTCTTCCCCCCAAAGATTCAACCAAATCCCTGGCCTCATCCCGCGTAAAGGATTCCAAGGCACCGGTGAAGAGGAAGGTGAGGCCTTTCAGTTTAGCCATCTTATCGACTTCTGGCTCAACAATGGCCAGGCCGGCCTCTTGTAACTGCGACATCACCTCCCGATTCCTCTGATCCCTGAAGAATCGTACCGCGCTTTGAGCGACCTCCGGTCCCACTTCCCTTATGGCCAGCATTTTCTCCTCCGTAACGCGAAAAAAATTGGTCAAGGATTTGAGCTCCCTAGCCAAAACCTCCGACAGGTGCTCCCCCACATGACGAATTCCCAGGGCGTACACAAATTTGGCCAAAGGCTTCTTTTTGCTCCCTTCAATGGCATTGAGAATATTCTGGGCGGACTTATCCGCCATCCTCTCGAGGCCAACGAGATCCTCTTTGGAAAGGTGATAGAGGTCCGCTACATCCCTTACCATCCCCTTGTCCACCAATTGGGCAACCAACTTATCCCCCAACCCATCGATATCCATGGCGCGCTTTGATGCGAAGTGTTTGATTCTCTCCTTGAGTTGAGCGGGACAAGAAAGGCCTATGCAACGGTGTACCGCCTCGTTCTCAAGGCGAACAACATCAGCTCCGCATACGGAGCACCTATCGGGTATCTGATACTTTCTTTCACCCCCGATCCTCTTGGATTCCACCACCTTGACGACCTCGGGGATGACGTCTCCGGCCCTTTGAACGATCACGGTATCGCCTATTCGAATATCTTTCTTATCGATTTCATCCTGGTTATGCAGGGTGGCCCTGCTGATTTCAATACCCCCCACCCTCACCGGTTCCAAAATCGCAACCGGCGTGATGGCTCCCGTTCTCCCAACTTGAGGAATGATATCCAAGACCTTGGTCGTCTCCTGTTTCGGCCTAAATTTGTAGGCCAGGGCCCAACGGGGATTCCGGGAGATCACCCCTAAACGGGATTGAAGATCGAGCTCGTCCACCTTTATGACAACCCCGTCGATTTCATACGGTAATGACTCCCTTTCCTGAGAGATCTTATTATAATATGCGATGGCATCTTCGATATGCCGACACTGCATCGCCAAGGGATTAGTTCGAAGCCCCCAATGGGAAAGGGTATTGAGAAATTGCCAATGTGTCTTAAAGGTATATCCCTCAACTTCTCCCAGACCATAAAAGAAGATATTTAAAGGCCTGCTTGCCGTAATGCTGGGGTCAAGTTGTCTCAAAGAACCGGCCGCTGCATTCCTCGGGTTTGCGAACAAGGGTTCGCCCAAAGCCTCACGCTTCTTATTCAATTCCGTGAATCCCTTGATCTCCATATAGACCTCTCCCCTGACTTCGAGCCTCTCCGGAGCGGGGATCTCCTTTGCTACGAGGGTCAAGGGAATGGTTTTTATGGTCCTCAAGTTCTGGGTGATATTTTCACCGTTCACCCCATCTCCACGAGTCGATCCGATGACGAGATTCCCCCCCTCGTAGACCAGCTCCACGGCCAAACCATCCAATTTCGGCTCGGCGACGTAAGCGATATCTCCATCCATTTCCAAGAATCGGTGCACCCTCTGATCGAATTCCCTCACTTCGACTTCGTTCTGCCCGTTGGCTAAACTGAGCATGGGAATCGTATGGGTCACCGTCTCGAACTCCTCAAGGGGGGGAGCACCAACCCGTTGGGTCGGCGAATTGGGGTCGTAGAGTTCGGGATGGTCCGCCTCCAACTGCTCCAATTCCCTCATCATCTGGTCATATTCAGCATCGGAAATCTCGGGGTCGTCCAATACGTAGTATCGATAGTTGTGATATTCAATGGCTTCCCGGAGTTGTTTGACCCTTCGATGAATCGAATCTGTAGCCATGGACCTATCCTCTGGAATTTCCTGACCTTTCGAGGAGGTATTTCTCTAACTTGCTGATTTTATGGAAGATGATCTCTTTCATGGGATATCATTTTCGTCCCTTCCCTCCAGTACTCCTGACCCTCCCGGGGGGTGCAGTCGGGGAAGACTCACCCCTTCTTGTCTCCCAAGGGTTGGCCTTCCCCTTCCGTTCGGCTGAGTCCTTCGGTCTGCCCTCGGCCATGAGCCCTTGCCATGAGCTCGGCCGAACGCTCGGGCCGAATGGAGCTCAGGGTCGAAGACCCACGACGAAGCCTGTTCACCCTCGACCAGCGAATTACGCTCAGGGACAACGCTTTTCCCCATAAGCTTTGGAAATTCCAAAACTATCTCCCATGTATCATTTCAACACTATTCTAAATCGAGGGGGATTGATTGTCAATTTTCCCCCGACGGGGAAATCCGCCGAGAAATCCCCTTTTTGGCCTACCCTTTTCGGGAAAACTCAGGGGAGCGACAATATCAGAGAAAATACTTCCTTTAAAGTCGAGTAGTTATAGTATAGTTTTAAAAAAAATTTTGCTTCTTATATCTTAATATACTGTAATTATTGATATTTCATAACTATCTCAATAATAAGAAGCCAACTTTGATGGAATTCAAAAACCATAGAAATTATAAGTAGTTACAAAAAATAAAAAAATCCCTTGACAAATGAAAATTTAAAGTCTAATAATAAGAGAAGTGGGATAAAGTGGTAAAAAGTGGTATAAAAAGGGGAATCTACCATGTTCAGGGGAAGGCATGAACATACCATTGACCCAAAGGGGAGGGTGAGCATACCTGCCAAATTCCGGGAAGTCCTGGGCAAAAAGTACGACGAACGGCTCGTTATCACCAATTTCGACGGTTGTTTGGTGGCTTACCCTCATGAGGAATGGATTCTCCTGGAGGAAAAAGCCAGTTCACTGTCAATGGTGAAGAAGGAGACACGGGCTTTCATGAGATTTTTCTATTCCAGCGCCATCGAGTGCACCCTGGACAAGCAGGGAAGGATTCTCATCCCGCAAACCCTGAGGGAATATGCAGACCTCGATAAGGAAGTCGTTTTGGTTGGACAACTGAGGAAGATAGAGATTTGGTCGAAGAAGAGGTGGAGCGAGGAAATCATCAAGGCTCATGAGAATTTCGACCAGATTAGCGACGTCCTTTCCGAATTGGGCCTTTAACCGAATTCATCGGAGCATGGGGGGTTTGAAATAGGATAATCAAGATATGAACTATGAACATTTCCCCGTGCTCGTAGAGGAGGTTATTGAATTTCTTCAACCACATCCCGACGGGATATATGTCGACGGTACTGTGGGTGGTGCAGGCCATGCCCTCAAGATTCTGGAACGAAGCTCCCCAACGGGTCGACTCATCGGTATCGACCGAGATAAAAAGGCCATTGAGGAAGCTCGCAAAAGGCTAAAGCCATATGAAGGGAGAACCACCATCGTTCACGGAAATTTCTCCGATCTGAGGGAAATATTGAGGGAACTGAATATTGGTAAGGTGGATGCGATACTATTGGACTTGGGAGTTTCATATCAGCAATTGAGCGACGCCGAGAGGGGATTCAGCTTCCAATTGGAGGGGCCCCTGGATATGAGGATGGATCGAACGGGGGGAGAACCTGCATCAAAATTGATCAATGCCCTCTCCCAAGGGGAATTAGAGGGAATCCTCCGGAGGTATGGGGAAGAAAGATGGGCGAGGAGGATCGCCAAGGCCATCGTGAGGCATCGACAAAAAACCCCCATCGCCACCACGACGCAGCTCAGGGATATCATTTCCTCTGCCGTATTGAAACCACCCCGTCATATCCACCCCGCCACAAAAGCATTTCAAGCGATCAGGATAGCAGTGAACGACGAGCTCAACAACTTGAGGAGGATAATCCGAGAGGGTATCCCCTTGGTGAAAGGTCGGGGACGTCTCTGTATCATATCCTTTCACTCCCTGGAGGATCGAATCGTTAAGGAGGCCTTTCGGCAATACGAAAGATCCCCCGAGTTAATAACTATTATCACGAGAAAGCCCATTTCCCCCTCAAAGAGGGAAATTGCCGAAAATCCGAGGGCCAGAAGCGCCAAATTAAGGGTTGCGGAAAGGGTTTGAAGTGAACAAGATGATCTCTCCGTCAGCCATGGTATACCCCGTAAGGGGGATGGTAATTCCAGAAAAGGTTAAGGCCAGGGGAAGGACCAGTGGCCTCCTCGCATTTTGCATCATAGCTGCCATAATAGCCGGTTCCCTCTTCTACGTCTGGTCTCGGGTTATGGTGATCAACCTGGGATACGACCTCTCGGAAGCCATGGAGGTGCATTGGAAGTTGGTCGGGGAAAACAAGAAACTACACATCGAGATAGCAACCCTCAGATCCCTGGCAAGGATCGAACGGATTGCCCACGAGGAGCTCGGGATGGAGAGACCCTTTCCTGGGCAGATCATCTTGATGAAATGAGACGAAAACCCATAAATTGGACAAGAGCTCGTATATTCGTTGTATTTATCCTCCTTTTTCTCTGCTTTCCTCTCATCTTCTTCCGGATTATTCAGCTCCAGCTCGTAAGGAAGGACGAGCTCTCGCGACTGGCATCGAAGCAGCATCAGAGTATAATCACCTTCATCCCCAAGAGGGGAACCATTTATGATTCCAATGGGAAGATTTTGGCGAATAGCATTGATGTAAATTCCGTCTACGCAAGGCCATCCGATGTGAAAAACCCATCTCAGACAGCCAAAAGGCTTGCCGATATCCTCGATCTCGACAGGCGGGCTCTGATAAAAAAACTTAAAACGAAAAAGAGCTTCGTCTGGGTAAAGAGGAAAGTTATCCCAAAAGAAACTGCTCGCATAGAGGAGTCCAGGCTCGAGGGCATACACTTCGTGAGGGAAAGCAGACGGTTCTATCCCCATTCACATTTAGCCGCTCATCTCGTCGGATTTGTTGGAATAGACTCAAAGGGCTTGGAGGGTATAGAGGCCAAATACGATGCCCACCTCTCGGGGAACACAACGCGACTCGTATTGGGGAGAGATGCCTTTGGAAGGGAGATTATTACCGAAGTCCCAATCCCGGGAAAAGCGCCTCAGAATTACACCCTTTACCTGACCATTGACACAAACATTCAATACACCGTCGAAAAGGAATTGAAGGCAGCCGTTGAAGGACAAGGGGCGAAAAGGGGTATGGCTATCGTCATGGATCCCACCAGTGGTAAAGTGTTAGCTATGGCCAACTACCCCTCCTTTAACCCCAATCGATTTTGGGATACTCCCCCAGCCACATGGAGAAATAGGGTGGTTACCGATATCTTTGAACCCGGCTCCATCTTTAAGGTATTCATGGCTTCGGCTGCCCTGGAGGAGAAGGTCGCCAAAAGACACGATATCTTCTTCTGCGAAAATGGAGCCTACGTCCTTTCGGGAAAAACGATCCGTGATGTGAAGAAATATGGGTGGCTCAGCCTCGAACATATCATCAAGTATTCGAGCAACATAGGCGCGGCGAAGATCGCCCAACGGGTAGGAAGGGAGAAGTTTTATCATTACATTCGGAAATTTGGCTTCGGCCATAAGACCGAGATCGATCTGCCCGGCGAAGCCATGGGGATCATTAGACCCTACAAAACCTGGTCCAAGGTTGCCTTGGGAAACATAGGCTTTGGGCAAGGAATCGCCGTAACATCCATTCAACTCATAACCGCCATCTCCGCCATCGCCAACGGGGGAAATCTGTTGAGGCCCTATGTGGTTGATAAGATTGTTGATTCGAAAGGGAAAACAATAAGCCAATCCCATCCCGTAACCGTCAGGCGAGTGCTATCGGAAGAGGTGGCGAAGACAATGACCTCCATTCTCACAAGCGTTGTAAGAGAAGGGGGGACTGGTACGAGGGCCGCGCTGTCATATTATGAGGCTGCGGGAAAAACGGGAACGGCCCAGAAGGTGGATAGCCTCGTGGGAGGCTATTACGAAGACCGATTCATCAGTTCCTTCGTGGGATACGTGCCTAGCAATCAGCCACGTTTGGTTATTCTTGTGGTGATCGATGAACCTCAGGGGATCCCCTATGGGGGAAGGGTGGCTGGCCCAGTCTTCAAGAATATCGCCGAGCGATCGCTCCAATATCTGAACATCCCCCCAACGGAAGGGCCTCTCCTCGCTGAAGCCTCGACGAGCAAAGTAGCGTGGCAACCTCCGAAAAGGACCATCCATGAAGCGATGCCTCGGGGAAAACCCTCAAGGAGAATGCCCGATCTTAGGGGAATGAGTATACGTGCCGCCTTAAACAGGATAAGGGCTTTGGAGTTGCTGGTTGCCCTATCCGGTAGCGGGAGGGTGTTCGACCAACGGCCCAGACCGGGGACAATAGTGGGAAAGGGAGATGCCTGTTTTCTCACCTTTCGACCGGATCTGTGAGGGTCTGGGACAACTATCTATGAAACTGAGGGATTTGGTGAAAGGCCTAGAACACGGGCAAATCCATGGGCAGATGTCCCTAGAGATTGAGGGGGTTGCCTACAATTCGAAACAGGTAGAGAAGAACTCCGTCTTCGTCGCCATGAAGGGACAGGAGGTAGATGGACACGATTTTATAGAAGAAGCCATTGAAAAGGGGGCACGTGCGGTGGTCCTGGAGGACGAAAATCGAAGGATCAGAGGGATTCCAACGGTGGTGGTACCAAACAGCCGAAAGGCCCTGGGGACTATCTCAACGGCTTTCTTCGAGAACCCCTCAGCTCAGATGACACTTGTCGGCATCACTGGCACGAATGGGAAAACCACTACGGCATATCTTGCCGAATCCATCCTGAGAGGAGCGGGCTTCAAAACCGGCCTTATCGGAACCATCGACTACCATTTCGGGGGAACCGTGCACACGGCCACAACGACAACCCCCGAATCCTATGATCTCCAAAAGATCTTGAGGCACATGCTGGAGGAAGGAATCTCCCATGTCATCATGGAGGTCACCTCCCATGCCTTACATCAGCACAGAATAGAGGGATGCCATTTCGATATCGGGGTTTTTACCAATTGTACTCCCGATCACCTCGATTACCATAAGACGATGGATCAGTATTTTGAGAGCAAGACCAGCCTCTTTACCCGGTTTTTACGAAAAACCATGAAGCCTCACTCCTTGTCCCTGGTCAATCTTGACGATCCCAAGGGACGACTCCTCTGGGAGAAGCTGTTCGAGCCCAAGATGAGCTATGGGCTAAACGGAGAGAGGCACATCTCTGCCAAGGATATCCATACCTCTATCACCGGTCTTTCAGCGATGGCTATCACACCCCAGGGAAATTTTTCCCTTCACTCTCCCCTCTTGGGGGATTTTAACCTCTATAATATCCTCGCCTCAGCGGGAATCGGCCTTGCCTTAGAGGTGCCTCTCGAGGAGGTTCGAGGTGGCATTGAGGGCCTGAGTGGCGTACCGGGAAGGGTTGAGAGAATCCAGAATGAGAAGGGTTTTCATATCTTCGTTGACTACGCCCACACTCCCGATGCATTGGAGCGGATTTTGAGAACCATGGGCAAGCTCAAGGGAGCCGGAAGGATCATCACTGTTTTCGGTTGCGGCGGGGACCGCGATAGGGGGAAGCGTCCTCTCATGGGGGGGATAGCCTGCCGTTATAGCGATTTAGCGGTGATCACCTCGGACAACCCGCGGACCGAGGACCCAGCAGCCATTATTGAGGAGATCGAGGCAGGAATGAGGACCGAGTCCATTCGCAAGATAGACCCTGAGGAGTTATCCGGCGGGTTCAAAGAGAGGGGATACGTCAAAGTCCTGGATAGAAGGAAAGCCATCCGACTTGCTATCAAACTCGCTAAACCCGGCGATGTGGTGATAATAGCGGGAAAAGGCCATGAGGATTATCAGATCATCGGACGGAAAAGGTTCCCCTTCAACGATCGATATGAAATCAAGGAAGCCTTGAAAGATGCTCATGATGAGAAATAGGCTTTCCCTCCAGCATATCTTGGATTCGACGGGAGGCAGGTTGATAATGGGTGCTCCCGGCAAGGTATTCCGGGGAATCTCCATCGACTCGCGGACTATCAAAAGAGGAGATCTCTTCGTCGCCCTGAGGGGGGTAAAATTCGATGGACACCAATTCGTGCAGGAAGCCATGGAAAAGGGGGGAGAGGGGTTCGTAATCGAAAATGAAGCTCTAGACCATACGGGCACCATCGCCCCGATAGGAAAGGCCATCATCGTCGTCGGAGATACCTTGAGGGCTCTGGGAGATATCGCCCATTCCTGGAGGGAAAAGCATCCCATCCCCCTGATCGCGGTCGCCGGAAGCAACGGGAAAACGACCACCAAGGAAATCATCGCGATTCTCCTCGAGAGATCCTTCAGGATATTGAAGACCCGGGGGAATCGCAATAATCTAGTGGGACTCCCCCTCACCTTGTTGGACCTATGCCCCGATCATACTATGGCCGTCGTGGAGATGGGGATGAATGTAAAGGGGGAGATAAAAAGGTTAACCGAGATCGCCAACCCCGACGTCGGCCTCGTCACCAATATCACCGAAGCTCACCTCGAGTATCTTGGTACCTTTGAGGAACTGATAAAAGCAAAGGGAGAACTATGGGACACCATGCGATCCGATGGGGTGATTGTGGTCAACCAGGACGACGTTAACGTGGTGAAATTAGCGGAAGGCTATCCCGGCAAGAGGATTACTTTCGGCTTGGAGTTCCCCAGTGATGTAGTGGCGAGGGAAATCCGCATCGAGGGAGAGAAGGGGGTCCGGTTTACTCTAGCCCTGAGGGGAGAAGAAGTTGAAGTCGCCTTTCCTATGATGGGAATCTCCGCCATACACAATGCCTTGGCTGCGACGGCAGTCGCCAGCCTTTTTGGGGTGCATTTGAAAGAAATCAAGGAGCGACTGGAAGGGGTTAAACCCTTTCCCATGCGCATGGAGATCATACGGTTGGTCAACGGGGCTACTATCATCAACGATACATATAACGCAAACCCCAAGTCCATGGAACTAGCCTTGAAGGCCCTCTCAGAGGCGAAGGAGGCAGGAAGGGGGATCGCCGTTTTGGGGGATATGTTGGAATTGGGCCAATTCAACGGTGAAGCTCACGCGCGAATCGGTGAGAAGGTGGTCTCCTTTGGCGTAGACTTCTTGTTCACCCTAGGCGAAAGCGCAGAAATCATCGCCAAAAAGGCCCGGGAAATGGGGTTAAACGAGGACCATGTCACGATTTCAAGGGACCATCAGGACCTCCTCCACCGCTTAAAGAAGACGATAAGGGAGGGAGATCGGATCCTGGTAAAAGGATCCAGGGCCATGTCCATGGAGAAAATCGTCATTGGGCTCATGGGGGACCAGGAGTAATGCTATACCATCTCATTTACCCGCTCCATACGCTTTATTCATTCCTCAATGTCTTTCGATACATCACCTTTAGGACCATCTATGCCACGATAACTGCCCTCGTCATCAGTTTCATCATTGGTCCGTGGCTGATAAAAAAACTGAAGGATTTTCAAATAGGCCAATCCATTCGAGAAGATGTTCCAAGGTCACATCTGTCCAAAGAGGGAACTCCCACTATGGGAGGCATGTTAATCCTCTTCGCATTAATCGCGCCGACCCTTCTGTGGGCTGATCTCACTAACAAATACGTGTGGCTCGTTTTGCTCACCACCTTTGGCTTTAGCCTCATCGGCTTTATCGACGATCTCAAGAAGGTGAGAGACCGGGATGGCATGGGGATAAAAGCCAGATATAAGTTTCCCCTTCAGATTGGCATTGCCTTTGTGGTCAGTTGGATCCTCTACGTCACCTTCGACTTCAGCACCCAGCTATGGGTCCCCTTCTTCAAGAGGCTGACTCCTAATCTGGGCTGGTTATACATCCCCTTTGGCGTAGCGGTCATCGTGGGAACCTCCAACGCGGTCAATCTTACCGATGGATTGGATGGGTTGGCCATCGGTCCAGTGATGGTCTCCGGGGCAACTTTTCTCCTCTTCAGCTATCTATCGGGACACTATAAATTCGCCCACTACCTTCAAATCGCCTTCATCAGAGGCAGTGGAGAGCTCACCATCTTCTGCGGAGGGTTGGTGGGTGCTAGTCTGGGATTTCTCTGGTTTAATACCTACCCAGCGCAGGTCTTCATGGGGGATACGGGGTCCCTTGCCCTCGGAGCGGCCTTAGGAACGATGGCTTTGGTTACTAAACACGAGATCCCTCTGGCCATCGTGGGCGGGATCTTCGTATTGGAGACCATCTCCGTCATGATTCAGGTGGTCTCCTTCAGGCTCAGGAAAAGACGGATTTTCAGGATGGCCCCCCTGCATCACCATTTCGAGCTGAAGGGATGGGTGGAACCAAAAGTGATCGTGAGGTTCTGGATTATCGCGATCATTCTGGGACTCGTGGCCATCAGCACCTTAAAACTAAGGTAGGCTTCTATTTCGGGGAATCCAGTGGAATTGGAGGGAAAGAAGGTTTTGGTGGTGGGATTGGCCAGGACGGGGATAGGGGTTGTCCGATTCTTGGCCGAACAGCGTGCACGAGTTGTGGGGACTGATATTCGATCCGCCGATGAACTGCGGCCATACCTCTCCGAGATAAGGGGGCTCAATGTGGTGACCGAGCTGGGGGAGCACAGGATCGAAACCTTTTTGCGTAGTGACCTGATCGTCGTCAGTCCGGGGGTTCCGCTGAGCATCGAACCCATCGTGGCGGCTCGGGAAAGTGGCATCGAGGTCATAAGCGAAATTGAGCTGGCCTGCCGGTTCATCCGAGATCCCATCATCGGAGTGACGGGAACAAACGGGAAGACCACCACCAGCATCCTGCTCGGGGATGTGCTCAAGGTGTCAGGGAAGGAGGTCTTTGTCGGAGGAAACGTGGGTAACCCACTCATCGGTTGTGCCGGATTGGGGAAACATGATTACGTAGTCGCCGAGATCAGTAGTTTCCAACTGGAAGCGATCCATGAATTCAGGCCCCATATTGCCCTCATGCTCAATATCAGTGAGGACCATTTGGACCGATATCCCCATTACGAGGAGTACGTAAGGGCCAAGTTCCGGCTCTTTTTGAACCAGCGGGCTTCGGATTTTGCCGTCCTCAATGCCGATGACGCAACTATCAACGTCATGAGCTCTGAAATCAAGGCGAGAAAATCGTACTTCAGCCTCACATCTCCCTTGAAGGCGGGGGCATTCTTTGACCGGGATTCCCTCATCTACCGTGATTCAAAGGGAAAAGCCGAACACTTCAAACTCGCAAGAGTCTCCCTGCAGGGCATCCACAATATCGAGAACATGCTATCCGTTGTGGTCGCGGCCAAAATCTGCTCCTGTCCAAAGGAGGCTATCCAGACAGCTTTGGAGTCTTTCAGAGGGCTCCCCCACCGTTTGGAATTCGTACGGGAACTCGATGGGGTGAGCTTTTACAACGACTCCAAGGGGACGAATGTTGGCTCCGTAGTCAAGTCCTTAAGGAGCTTCAAGGAGCCCATCATTTTGATCGCTGGGGGAAAGGACAAGGGAGGAACTTACGACCCTCTAAAAAGGATCCTCAAGGAAAAAGTGAAGCGGTTGATCCTCATAGGTGAAGCGAGGGGGAGAATGGCCAAGGCCTTTGGAACATCAGTCTCAACGACCGACGCCGATACCCTTGAAGAGGCGGTCCACCGTGCCTTTTCCGAATCGAAGCAAGGGGATGTGGTCCTCCTTTCCCCGGCATGTTCGAGCTATGATATGTTCAGAGATTACGAGGAGAGGGGAAACCTCTTCAAGGAGATTGTTAATCAACTGGGCAGGGATTATCCCAGGGGAGCTCGAAAGGCATGAGGGAAAGGGCTCAATACGATCTATCCCTGTTAATCATTGCCATCTCCTTAATGGGGTTAGGAATTGTGATCGTCTACAGTGCCAGTGCTATTCTTGCAACGGACAGGTTCGGAGACGGGTACTATTTTTTGAAAAAACAGGCCCTGTTTGGGGCCTTTGCCTTGGCGATGATGATGGTGACGATGAATATTCCCTATGCCTTTCTGAAAAGACTGGCATATCCCATGTTGGGTGCAAGCGTACTATTCCTCATACTCCTTCTGATTCCGGGCATAGGATACAGAGTCGGTGGGTCCACCCGCTGGATTCGGCTTGTCAACCTCTCCTTTCAACCCTCCGAATTCGCAAAACTGGTCCTCATCATCTTCTTGGCTTACTTCCTGGAAAAAAAGGGAGACCGAATGAGAACCTTCTCATTGGGTTTCCTTCCAGTTCTCATCATCTCAGGGACGATGATCTATTTGGTCATGCTCCAACCGGATTTCGGTGTAGCCCTCTTCTTGGCGACTATGGTATTCATGCTGCTCTTTATCGGAGGGGTTCGGATGTCGTACCTGGTCTCAACCATTCTGGCTGCCCTTCCCATCATTTATCTCCTGATAACGAGGGTCGATTATCGCTATAGGCGGATCATCGGCTTCCTGGACCCATGGGAAGATCCGAGTCGAACAACCTTCCAAATGGTTCAATCGCTCTTGGCATTCGGATCAGGGGGCATCTTCGGCACGGGCTTGGGAGGAGGAAGCCAGAAACTCTTCTTCCTGCCAGCCCCACATACTGACTTCATCTTCTCAGTGATCGGGGAGGAGCTTGGCTTGGTTGGTGCGACCATTACCTTGGGTCTCTTCACCCTGTTCACTATTCGTGGTTTCCGTATTGCCCTCATGGCCCAAGACACCTTTGGAACCCTTCTCGGGGTTGGGATAACAGCCATGATCTCGCTGCAGGTCATCATCAATATGGGGGTAGTTCTGGGGTTACTCCCCACAAAGGGGCTCACCCTGCCCTTCATCAGTTATGGTGGTACGTCTCTACTCGTCAATGCAATGGGAGTAGGCATTCTCCTCAACATTTCATCCACGGTGAGACGGAGATGAGGATCATCATTGCCGGTGGCGGAACCGGGGGGCATCTCTTCCCGGGGATTTCCATAGCCGAGGCCTTCAAGAACAGGGAAGACCGAAATGAGGTTCTCTTCGTTGGATCGAGGAGGGGAATCGAGGAAGGTCTGATCCCCAAAATGGGATATGACTTGAGAACCATCTCCCTCTCTGGGGTAAGGGGGAAGCCATTGGGGAGAAAGCTGATCTCCCTATGGGCCATTCCCCTCGGCACCGTCGCTTCCCTCCGGATCACTAAGGAGTTTAGGCCAGATTTGGTTATTGGCGTGGGGGGATATGCCTCGGGCCCCGTTGTTCTTGCGGCCTATCTCATGGGAATTAAAAGGGCCATTCAGGAGCAGAATGCCATACCTGGATCGACCAATCGCATATTGGGAAAGTTATCCGATGCTATATTCATCTCCTTCGAAGAAAGCAGATCCTACTTCCCCCAGGAGAAGACGATTCTGACGGGAAATCCGGTGAGGAGGGAATTCCTGCAAGGATTCGGGGACACCCGGAACGGAGGTAAATTTACCCTTTTTATCTTCGGGGGAAGTCAAGGGGCACACCGGATAAACGAGAAGATGATGGAAGCCCTGGACTGGCTAGGGGAGGCTCGAGACACCCTGAGAATCATCCACCAAACGGGCAAGGATGACCTAGAGTTCGTCTCGCGGAACTATCAGAGGAGGGGATTCCACGCATCGGTGAAGGCCTTTATCGACGATATGGCCACCCGCTATCGAGATGCCCACCTGGTCATCTGCCGCTCAGGAGCTACAACGGTATCCGAGTTAACCGCATGCCACCGGGCATCTATCTTGATCCCGTATCCCCATGCCATTCACAATCATCAGACCCTCAACGCGAAAACCCTGGTGGAGGCAGGCGCAGCACGGATGATCTCCAATTCCGATCTAACGGGGAAACTCCTGGCCGAGACGATTCTCCATCTGCATCGACATAGGGACGAGATTTCGGCCATGGAGAAGCAGGCGGGGGGACTTGCTCGGCCCAATGCCGCCGATCTCATAGTGGATTGGTGCTATAAACTGGTATCTCTGCGGGGACAATGATGTATCGAAAAACCAAAATAGACCATATCCATTTCGTTGGTATCGGGGGTATCGGTATGAGCGGGATCGCCGAGGTCCTCCTCAATCTGGGGTATGAGGTAAGCGGGTCCGATATTCGGAAAACCGAGATAACTCGTCGCCTCGAGCAATTGGGGGCGCGGGTCTATTACCAGCATCGAACAAAGAATATCGAGGGATCAGAGGTCGTTGTCGTCTCCTCGGCCATCAAGGAAGGAAACCCAGAGATCCAGGCAGCCGGTGAAAAGCTCATTCCCGTCATTCCCAGAGCAGAGATGTTGGCAGAGCTCATGCGAATGAAGTACGGCGTGGCCGTTGCCGGAACACATGGAAAGACTACTACTACCTCCCTGATCGCCACCGTATTGGCCCATGGCGGGTTAGATCCCACAGTCGTCACTGGTGGAAAACTGAAGAGCATTGGAAGCAGTGCCAAACTGGGACAGGGAGACTTCCTGGTGGCCGAGGCGGATGAGAGCGATGGGTCGTTCCTGAAACTCCTGCCGACCATTGCCGTGGTAACAAACATCGACCCCGACCACCTGGATTACTATCAAGGGATTGAACAGATTAAGGAAACCTTCCTTCAGTTTATCGACCGGATCCCCTTCTTTGGCCTGGCAGTTCTCTGCCTAGATCAGGAAAACGTCCAAAGCTTAATCCCCCAATTGAAAAAACGCTTCACCACCTACGGCCTCTCCAGCCAGGCTGACTTCCAGGCCAAGGATATGAGCTTCGATGGTCCTCACACCTCCTTCGATCTCGTTCACAGGGATAGGTGCCTTGGAAGATTGACGGTCCAGATGCCCGGAATCCACAATGTCTATAATGTATTGGCCACGGTGGCGACAGCTTTTGAATTGGATGTGGATTTCAAAACAGTGCAGGAAGCCCTGGCTGGATTTTCGGGGATTCAACGGCGATTCGAGATGAAGGCAGAAATTGAGGATATCCTCGTCTTTGATGACTATGGCCATCATCCCACCGAGATCAAGGCCACCTTGAGTGCCGCCAAGCGGGGATGGCGAAGGAGAATCGTAGCCCTCTTTCAACCCCATCGTTACACTCGGACCAAGGCCCTCTTTGATGATTTCTTAACGGCGTTTTACGAGGCCGATGTGCTGGTTATCACCGATGTCTACCCGGCAGGCGAGGAGGAGATTGAAGGGGTGCATGCGCGCCATCTCTTTGAGGGAATTCGGGAACACGGACATAGGGATGTCCATTACCTGTCCGACCGGCACGAAATCCTCCAATACCTCTCAACGGTTATTGCGCCCGGTGACCTCGTGATCACCCTCGGGGCCGGCGATATCTACCGGGTGGGTGAAGATCTGATCGAGCAACTCGTTAGAAAATACAAGACGGAGAGCCGCTGATGAACCCAATGATCTCATGGGCCTCTGAGAAATGAAAGAAGACACCAACAATGAGCTGAAATCCTTTATCAGGGGGAGGATCTCTTTCGAAGTTCCCATGGCAAAGTATACCTCCTTGGGGGTAGGTGGAAGGGCCGATGCACTCGCCCTTCCCCAGGACGAGGAAGACCTAAGGGTAATACTCCAATTTGCGAGAGAGAGGGCCATTCCCTATTACATCCTCGGCGAGGGGACCAACGTAATCGTCAGGGATGGGGGGCTTCGAGGCATTGTCATCAGTCTTTCCCGGGGATTCAGAAGGATCAAGATCGCCGACCGAGATGGTAAGGAGGTTTTGATCTCCGTCGAGGCAGGGGTAAACCTGAAGCACCTAGTGAGATTTGCCAAGGAAAGGAACCTTACAGGTCTTGAGGCTTTCTCCGGAATCCCCGGTACTTTAGGAGGCGCCTTGGCCATGAATGCCGGGGCCTTCGGTTCGGAAATGAGGGATGTGGTTAAATCCGTTGACATGATGGATGGAACGGGGAGCGTAGTGGTGAAACAAAAAAAGAACCTGAGATTTCACTACCGAAATCTCGTTCTCCCCAAAGGGGCAATTATTCTCAGGGGCATCCTGGGAGTCATGGAGGCGAAGGGAGAGGAGATCGCGGCCAAGGTCGAGGGCTTTCAAAGGCTTCGATTCCAATCCCAACCATGGAAGGTGCCAACAGCTGGCTCCATCTTCAAAAATCCAGAAGGCACCCCGGCAGGACAGTTGATCGATGAGCTGGGCCTCAAGGGTTACCGTATTGGAGATGCGCGGATCTCGGAAAAGCATGGAAATTTCATCGTCAATGAGGGAGATGCCACGGCTGCAGAGGTTTTGGCTTTAATGGCATTCATTCGGGATGAGGTATATGAGAAGCGGGGGATCCGACTGACCCCCGAAGTTCACATTATTGGAGAGG
>JBGVTJ010000190.1:0-2896 GCA_041862515.1 Thermodesulfobacteriota bacterium
GCCGGAGGAAAGCTGGTCATCCAGCTCAACCACTGCGGTCCCAAGGCCGATCCGAAGGCAACGGGAATGCCCTTGCTGGGACCTTCCCCGATCCAGGAGGACCCCAAGAGCGTTATCCCCGTTGAGATTTCAGAGGAAGGGATACTCAAAGCGATCTTCGATTTTGTCCAGGCTTCCTTAAGGGCCAGAAGGGCTGGAGCCGATGGAATAGAGCTCCATATGGCTCACAGCTACCTGATGAGCTCCTTTCTGACGAGCCACATGAACAAAAGGAAGGATGCCTATGGAGGGAATATCCAGGGCAGAATGCGGTTTCCTCTCGAGGTTCTGACCCGTGTGAGGGAAGCGATTGGAGAGGATTATCCAATCGTCTGTCGATTCTCCATGGGGGAGTTCGAGGATACGGGAATCTCCCTGGAGGAGGCCTTGATCCTGGCTAAGGCTCTGGAGGAGAGGGGAGCCGATGCCTTGCACGTCTCGGTTTATAAGGATGCCACCGCGCCTTATTACATGCCCCAGGGGCATCTCATTCCCTTTGCAGCGGAGGTCAAAAAGGCCATCAGTATCCCGGTCATCGGCGTGGGGCGGATCGTGGATCCGGAATTTGCCGAGGAGGTTCTCAGGGAGGGAAGGGTTGATCTGATTGCCCTGGGCCGGCAGCTCATGGCCGACCCGGAGTTTCTCATTAAGGTCAAGGAAGGGAGGCTGGAAGAGATCATCCCATGCATCGGGTGTAATTCCGGCTGTATCGGGCGACACATCACCTATTTCTCGAGCTGCATCTCCAACCCCACAACAGGCTACGAGGCTGTCACTGAAGTGAAGGCCGCCGAAAAGAAGAAGAAGGTTGCCGTGATAGGGGGAGGGCCTGCGGGTATCCAGGCGGCCCTGACAGCCTCGGTGAGGGGTCATGAAGTGACCCTCTACGAGAAAGGATCGCACCTCGGAGGTAATTTCTCCGTGGCTTCCCTGCCTGATGGAAAAAAGGACCTCCAGAGGCTTTTGAGGTATTGGGAGAATACTTTGAAAAAAAGCAACGTCAAGGTTCTCCTCGATGAGGAAGCTTCACCCGAGAGGATTAGAGGGAAAAACCCGGACGTGGTGGTGGCGGCGACGGGTGCCTTTCCCGTGCACCCCGACATACCCGGAATCGATGATGAAAGGGTCATCCAGGCCGTGGATGTCCTGTCGAAGGGCCTGAAGACCGGCCAGAGGGTTCTGGTGGCCGGGGGAGGAGAGGTCGGTCTAGAGGTGGCCGATCACCTTGCTCGCCAGGGGAAAGAGGTCATAGTCATAGAGATGCTGGGGGAGGTCGGCTCCGATGTACCGAAAAACACCAAGCCCGTTCTTTTTGAGCGGCTCGGTGAAGGTGGGGTGGACCTGAGAACCAACACCACCTTGAGGAGGATAGAGAGAGGATCAGTTGTCGTGGAAAAGAGCGGCCAAGAAGGGACCATCGAAGGGATCGACAATGTCATACTGGCCCTGGGGTTCACGTCCGATCAGGCGGTCGTGCAAGGTCTCCGAAGGATCTTCAGAGAGGTCCACGTTATCGGGGATGCCTTGGAAGTAAGGCAGGCCGTCTCCGCCGTGAGGGAGGGTTTTGAGCTGGCCTGCAAATTATAATGGTTGATATTGAAGAGCTCCCTTTTACCCTCACTCCTGGGATTTTTTGACCCGCGCTGAGTCTCGTTTCAGGCCTTTCCAGATCTCGTTTTCCGGGCTCAAGGAAATGGAAGCGATGAGCTTTCGCTTGGCCAAGCGGGGCGCCCAAGGAATCCAGAAGGTTCGCGTAAAAAATCTACCTTCAGCGCGAACCATGATGAGAAATGCTCGTGCCGTATCATCCTGACAAAGATGAAGATACACCCAAGGGCCGGGAGGATGCTCCATGAGAGAGTATCGAATGGAAGGGATATTCGATTACATCCGATCAAACGAAGAACGCTTTATCGACGAGCTCGCTTCGCTGGTGAGACAGCCCAGCAACAGCACAACGGGAGAAGGGGTCGAGGATTGCGCATCGGTGCTCAAGGAATTGATGGAGAGGTCCGGGATAAAGGCCAGGATTCTGCCCACCGATGGATTCCCTGTGGTTTATGGCGAAACCCTGGGTCCTGAGAAAGGACTTACCGTCCTCATTTACGGCCACTATGACGTGAAGCCACCGGAGCCTCTGGATGCCTGGGTCTCTCCCCCTTTTAAACCTGAAATACGCAATAGCCGAATGTACGGACGCGGAGCCGGGGACGATAAGGGTCAGTTGTATGCTCATGTAAAGGGAGTTGAATCGATCCTCGCCGTGGAAGGGAAGCTCCCAGCCAATGTGAAATTCCTGTTCGAGGGCGAGGAAGAGATCGCCAGCCGAAACCTGAAAGCCTTCGTATCAAACAACAGGGAGTTGCTGGAAGCAGACCTCATGTACTCATCCGACGGAACTATGCCCTTCGGCGACAAGGCCGCCATCAACTTCGGGGTGCGAGGAATCCTCAAAATTGAGCTTTCCTCTCGAGGCGCATCCCGGGATGTGCACTCCGGAGGCTACGGGGGGGTGGTGCCAAACCCCGTGTGGTCCCTCATTCATCTGTTGGAGACCATGAAAGGCGAAGATGGACGAGTCCTGATCGAAGGGTTTTATGACGATATACTTCCCCCCACCCCTTCCGAGCGAGAGGCACTGGAACGGATCGGTTTTGACGAGAAGGCTTTCCGCCAGGAGCTGGATTTGAGAGCGCTCGACAAAAGCCCTGGAGAGCATCCCCTTGAAAGGCTCATGTTCTGGCCCACGCTGAACATTCAAGCCTTCTTCGCCGGAACGAGGGAAGCGGAAGGGATCAACATTATCCCCGCAAGGGCCAGGGCGATCATCGATATGCGGCTCGCGCTCAACCAAAGA
>JBGVTJ010000191.1:0-7127 GCA_041862515.1 Thermodesulfobacteriota bacterium
TATTTAGACTTCGGCTGAGCTCAGTCGAAGCCCTCAGGACTTAGTGCTGAGTAAGCATTTGATCAGATCCTGCTCTAGAAAATAGGTCATTGTATTTGCGAATCGAAGCACTAAGAATGGTTATTGAAAAAATCCTCATTCACGCTCAGAGCTTCCTTTCCGCAGTCTTTCAAAGATTTCGGTTTTTTTTATGTAATTTACCACCCTCTCGGCCTCTATCCTGGCCTCTTGCCGTTTCCCTTCCGGGATGGATAGGAGGGGATCCCTCAAAGTATTTCCCCGAAACCCTAACCGCCGACCTGCCCCCGCAAAGCTATGAGGAAGACCGTCATTCAGATCAACCTCGTTCATAATTGCCCAGGCCAGGGTCCACGCTCGTGCCACATTGGCGACCTCATATCCACCCCCTCCCAGGGCAACCCACGGAATGGAGAGGGCCTTCAACTTTTCGATTACCCTGCTATATCCGTTCGTGGTCAAACAGAGATGCGCGAGGGGATCGCTGTAAAAGCTATCGACCCCGAGTTGGGTCACTATCACTTCTGGCTTAAATCCCCCGATCAGCGGGGGAACAACCTCCTCAAAGGCCCAGAGGTATGTTTCGTCGTCGGTGAAGGGATGGAGAGGAACGTTGATGGAAAATCCCACCCCCTCCCCTTCTCCCATCTCATGTTCAAATCCCGACCCGGGAAACAGAAAGCTTCCACTTTGGTGGAGGGAGATGGTCATCACCTGCTTCGTTCCGTAGAACGCCCCTTGCACGCCGTCTCCATGGTGGGCATCGATATCGATATAGGCCACGCGTTTGCCTCGACCCAGAAGCCAGAGGATAGCAATGACGGGATCGTTCACATAACAAAACCCCGAAGCACGATCTTCGAGGGCATGATGAAGCCCCCCGGCGATGTTGAAGGCAATATCGGCCTCCTCCTCGGCGACAAGCTGAGCGCTTTGGATACTGGCCCCGGTAGCCAAGAGGGACCATTCCCAAAGTCCCTCAAATATGGGATTATCCCCGGGTCCCAGTCCATACATAAACGAATCCCCGACGGGGGAGCCCTGGCTGGTCCGCTTCAGGACATCTAAATAGTCGCGACTGTGGAAAAGGGAGAGTTCCTCCTCCGTCGCCTCCCGCGTCTCAACCAGTCTCATCGACGGAAGGGAGAGGAGTCCATAAGCCCTAATGAGTTCATAGGTCAGCTTGAGCCGAAGGATCTTCAGTGGGTGGCCGGGGCCATAATCGTAGTCCCCGTATCTTTCGGTGTAAATGAAGGCGGTCCGCATGCTCGCGCGTCCGTTAACCGTATTCCGTGTCCTTGAATCCTCTCCTGATGCATCAAAAATTCATCGCCTCCAGCACTGCGTCCAATCGAGCGGGAATGGAGGGAGGCTCTGGCGAAATCCCGATGGCATTGTCGGGATCCTTGAGTCCGTGACCAGTAATGGTGCATACCACCGTATCCCCGGCTTTTACAACCGCCCTCTCGGCCATCTTAATTAAGCCTGCCACCGAGGCCGCTGATGCTGGCTCTCCGAATACCCCTTCCAGCTGGGCCAAACAACGATATGCCTCCAGAATCTCCTCATCGCTGACCATGTCGATGGCGCCGCCCGATTCGTCACGAGCCCTCTCGGCCTGTTCCCAGCTGGCTGGATTTCCGATTCTGATGGCCGTGGCGATGGTCTCGGGTTCGGCGATGATGTGTCCCCTGACAATGGGGGCAGCCCCCTCCGCTTGAAAACCCATCATCTTGGGAAGTGACCCAATCCTCCCCCTGTCATGGTATTCCTTATATCCCTTCCAGTAGGCGGTAATATTGCCGGCATTACCGACGGGCAGGAAATGGTGGGTGGGGGCTTTCCCCAATTGGTCGCATACCTCGAACGCCGCCGTCTTCTGGCCTTCAATTCGATGGGGATTGAGCGAATTCACCAGTGTGACCGGGAACTCCTCCGAAATCTCCCTGACAATGCTCAAGGCTTCGTCGAAATTGCCTCGGATTTGGATCACCTCGGCCCCATGAACCATAGCCTGGGAAAGCTTGCCACGGGCGATCTTCCCTTCCGGAATAATGATATAGGCCTTTATGCATGCCCTGGCGGCATAGGCGGCCGCTGAAGCGGAGGTATTCCCCGTGGATGCACAGATGACCGCCTTGGATCCCTCCTCAACGGCTTTGCTCACGGCCACCGTCATCCCCCTGTCCTTAAAGGATCCCGTCGGATTCAACCCTTCAAACTTCAGGTAAACATCGATACCCGAAGGGAGGATCTCCTGCATTCGCGTTGCCCGAATCAAAGGGGTCCAACCCTCTTCGAGCGTGACGATCCACCGTTCTTCCTTCACGGGGAGGAAATCCCAGTAATTTCGGATTACCCCTCTCCATGGTTTGACTCGGTATTCCCTCATTTGTCCAATTCCCGTATGAAATCGTTCAACTCAACTCACCCTCTACCCGAATGAGCATGGTCCTTTCCAAGATCACATCCATTTCATCGATTTCCCGCAACGCCCTGCGAACATTTCGCTCCCTCGCCTCATGGGTCATCATAACCACGGGAACGGCCCCGGAGACCTGCCTTCCCTTCTGAATTACCGATGCGATGCTAATATCGTTTTTCCCCAACACCCCGGAGATCTTGGACAAAACCCCAGGCCGGTCCACTGCCACAAACCTCATGTAGTAACGCCTGACGATATCCTCGATATCCTTGACCTTCATTCCTTTGATGCCCTCCGGTTGGAAGGAAAGCGTGGGCACCCTTTTCCCCGCACCCTTGAGGATATTTCGACTGAGTTCAATCAGGTCGCTCACCACCGCACTTCCCGTGGGCATCATCCCCGCTCCCTGTCCGTAAAACAGGGTCTCCCCGACGGCATTACCCTTAAGATAGATAGCGTTAAAGACACCGTTCACGGTGGCCAGCAGATGATTGGAAGGCAGCATGGTGGGATGGACCCGGGCCTCGATGGTCTTCCCATCGACCTTGGCGATGGCCAGCAGCTTTATCGCATAGCCAAATTCCCGACCGAATTCTATGTCCAGGGGAGTAATATCGCAAATTCCCTCAATGAAAATGTCCTCGAAAGGGAATTTGGCCCCAAACGCCAGCTTCATGAGGATGGCCAGTTTATGGGCCGCATCGATCCCATCGATATCCAAACCGGGGTTCACCTCGGCATATCCCTTTGCCTGGGCCTGACGCAGTACCGCGTTAAACTCCCCGCCCTCGTTGCTCATCGTACTCAAGATGTAGTTGGAGGTCCCATTGAGGATGCCAAATATGGCATCAATGCGCTCGGCAACGAATCCCTCCTTGAGGGCCCGGATAATGGGAATCCCTCCTCCTACCGCGGCCTCAAAATTCAAATCCACATTATACTGTTGTGCAACCCCACACAACTCATCCAAATGGGTGGCAAGCAGCGCTTTGTTGGCCGTTACGACGTGCTTCCCCCGCTGCAAGGCCTCGAGAATATAGGATCTAGCGGGTTCTACCCCCCCGATGAGTTCCAAAACGATGTCGATCTCCGGGTTCTCGATCACCTCATCAGCGCGGTCTGTCAGCAACTCCGGGTTCACCTTCACCGATCTCTCAGTCTCCAGATCAATGTCCGCGATCCCCTTGAGGACGATCTTCGATCCCAGACGCTTTTCGATCAGCGGCCCATTTTCCTGGAGGATCTTGATAACCCCAGAACCAACGGTACCCCATCCAATCAACCCGACGCGAATCTCCTTCATACCACTCTCCTAACCTACCCTTGCCAATTCAAGACGGCCCCTCCATCTCTCCTTGAGGGCTTCAGCCAAAGGCCGGTGGCCCGGCTGGGAAAGATCCGGATCTCTCTCTACCAAGGAGAAGGCCTCCTGGCGAGCCTCGTTGAGGATTTTTCCATCCCGCAGAATATTGGCAACACGAAAATCCGGAAGACCCGATTGCCTTGTGCCCAAAAAATCTCCCGGGCCCCGTATGACCAAATCCTCCTCCGCGATTCGGAAGCCGTCGCTGGTCTCCTCCATCACCCTCAACCTCCGCCTGGCCTCCTCGGATCTCCGATAGTGGGCTAACAGCAGGCACTTGGACGGATATCTTCCCCTACCAATTCTCCCCCTCAACTGGTGGAGCTGGGGGAGTCCAAATCGCTCCGCATGCTCCACCAAAATCAAGGAGGCATTGGGGATGTCAATGCCCACCTCGATCACGGTAGTAGCAACCAAGATATCGATCTGACCATCCCTGAACTTCGCCATCACCTCCTCCTTTTCCTCCCCCTTCATGCGACCATGAATCAATCCCACCCTGAATTGGGGGAAGACATCCCTCTGGAGATAATCGGCCATTCGGGTAGCGTCCAAGAGGTCTACCTTTTCGGACTCTTCAACCAGTGGATATACCAGGAACGCTTGTCGTCCCCTCCTGATTTCCTGTTTCACGAGCTCGTAAACCTTGGGCCTTTCCCTTTCGTAATAGAGCCTGGTCTCAACGGGAACCCTCCCTGGGGGAAATTCGTCGATAAGAGAAATGGCCAAATCCCCGTACAGGGTGAGGGCTAAGGTTCGAGGAATAGGGGTGGCAGTCATAACGAGGACATCCGGGTTTTCCCCCTTCCTCCTTAAGGTAGCCCTCTGGATAACACCGAACTTATGTTGCTCGTCAATCACCAGGAGACCAAGCCGGTGAAATTGGACGTGCTCCTGGATGAGGGCATGGGTTCCTATAATGATGTGCCCCGCGCCCGAAGAGATTGACTGCCGGATCTCCTCCCTTTCCGAACCTTTCACGCTGCTGGTCAGAATGACCGGTCGAACTCCCAGTGGTTTCAGCAGCCGCCGGAGGTTGAGGAAATGCTGCTCGGCCAGAATCTCGGTTGGGGCCATGAAGGATGCCTGAAACCCATTCTCCACGGCGATAAGGGCCGCCATAAGAGCCACAATGGTCTTTCCGCTCCCCACATCCCCTTGAATCAAACGATTCATGGGGTGGGCTTGTCTCATATCCTCTTCGATTTCCGATAGCACTCTCTCCTGGGCCGAAGTCAACTGAAAATCCAGGGATTGGAGCAGTCTTTCGGTATACCCGTGAAGGATTTGAAAGGGGATTCCCCGCTCACCGCTTACCTCGCTTCTCCTCAGGGCCAGTCCTAGTTGCACGAAGAAGAATTCGTCGAAGACGATCCGCCTGTGGGCATCGGATCGGTTGAGGTTGAATTCCTCCAAAGAAACGTCCTCCGGGGGGAAATGAACATCTCTGACAGCTTCCTCGAAATCCATCAGCTTCTGGCGCCGAATAATATCCTCCGGTATGGGGCTGGTGAGCTCATGGGCATAGTTGTCCACAACCCCTTTCATGATTTTTCGGATCGTCTTCTGATAAAGCCCTTCGGGCTCCGAATAGATGGGCACGATCCTCTTGAAATGGAGCGGGTCATCCTCTATATGATCGGCTATCTCCATGTCCGGGTGATGGATTTCCTTCTGATGCTTGAATAGCCTCACCTCCCCGGATATGATAACGCGCCGCCCCTTCCTGAATCGGGTTTTGAGGTATTCTTCGCTACCGCGAAACCATTTTAGGGTGAGGGTCCCCGTTCCGTCCCCCACGATGACCTCGAAAACCCTCTTCCTGTTCCCCCTATACAAAACGGTCCCCGCCAACAGCACTTCCGCCAACACCGTCTCTACCTTCCCCACTTGAATCTCCGAGATCTTCTTGATGACCCTTCGGTCCTCATATCTCCGGGGCAGAAAATAGAGGGCATCCTCAATAATTCTTATCCCCTTTTTCTCCAGCTTCTTTGCGATCCTCGGTCCCACCCCTTTGACGTACTGTATCGGTTGGGAGAGGCTTTTTGCCCTTCCGCCATGGACCCTCACAAAAGGCTTAGCCCCGACCTGAGCCTCAGCCTTAACCTCAACCTCAGCCTTAGTCCTAACCTCAGCTCCTAACCTCCAACCTCCAACCTCTGTCCCCTTAGCCTCTCCGTCCCCATATCCCTCCAGTTGTGTAACGATCCTCATGGATCGGGTAATCCGCTCCTTCTTTTCGTCTATCGAGGAGCCCTCGAAGCCGAAAAAGATCTCCAACAGCTCCTGGATCAGCCGCTTCTGAGACTCAGCCAGTTCCAAGGAAAGGGCCTGGTTGCCGAGGCCCTCGATGAGCTTCTCCAACCCCTTGATCTGGTGGAGGTTGGCGAAATCGTTCTTGGAGGCAAAATTCAGGGGTTTCGTTATCGCCTGAACGATATGACCCCAATCAGCCACTGCCTTCCTCCCTGATACTTTCAGCGCACTGCAATTCCCCCAACAGGTTCATATACCAACTGAACTCATAATGCAAGGGGAAAGAAAGCACGAAGGCTGGAGGTCAAGGCTCAGGTTAAGGCTAAGGAAAAACAGTTTGTGGTGTTACCGGTCTCTCTTTTCCTCAGCCTAAGCCTTAACCTAAACCTTCCTCTACCGAGACCAAGGTGGTAAGCCGGGACCGGGATATGTAGGAAACTCTGTTGCGATCACTGGAAAATAGGAACCGATTTAGAGGAGGGGCTGTCCATCGAGATCTTCCGGTAGATTCACTCCCATGAGTTTCAAAATGGTTGGCATCACGTCCATCACGCCGAACTGGTTATCTTCCTCGGTAATTTCTCCATCCTTCACGTAGAGGAAGGCATCGTCGTAGGTATGCATGCCTACCAATGGCCCCTTATAGGTCAGTTCCTTCTTGTCCAGATTTCCCTTCAAGTCATAGCCATTGTGAGGAATGGCGACCAGATCCGGTCCGTCGTTACAGTGGGGACCATGGTATAGCTCTTCCCTCTTAAAGACCCTTTCGATGATCCTCTCCCCTGAGTCCGGATCCCTCATGCCCAGCAGTGCATCCTTCATCTCATCCCTGACCCGCTCATACTCATCCGGGAAACGAACGCTCCCACTGGATTCCCTTCCCCCTAAGTTTACATAGATCCGCCCTGGGATGAGGCTGTAAGCCTTGCTCTCCTGATGGATATCCTTCACCGATTTGGGGCTCTCCTCTCGAAACTTCAACCATCCTTCCCTCTGGAGCCAGTGATTGAGGAAGACCTCCTTCTTCATGCCGCAGAACCCATGGTCCGAGAGGATGATAAG
>JBGVTJ010000192.1:0-21954 GCA_041862515.1 Thermodesulfobacteriota bacterium
CACTATTACCGGATTCTCGCAAATTAACGTTACCATATGATTCTTAACTAATTTTCTTTAATTAAATCAAATAATTAAATGATATTAAATCGTATATTAGATTACCATGTTTGAAAATATCACAGAATCTTAGCTTCTCTCTGAGTATGTCTTATTTTCTCCCAATTTCACAAAGTCTAGGATGATGAATGTAACGGCGGGGTTATCTGGGCCGGAAAGGGATTAATTGAAGATTCCTCGAACCCAATTCAAAAAAGGGATCAAGGCCATCGCTGGCAAAGTAATCGCTCATTTGTTCCTCTGTCAACGATCCGGTCTTATGCCGCAGGGGGAACTTCATTGGAAGGAGTTTTGGATGTGGCCATTGTCAAAGGCAAGGTGGCGGAGGTTGCACCGGACATCAATTTCTCTCACGCTCAGGAATGTTTTGACGTAAAAGACTTCTACGTCGTTCCGGGAATTATTGATCTGCACGTTCATACTTATTCTTGGCTCGGGGGTAGATTTTCCCACAAAATGATGGCTGAGGCTGGTGTCACAACAGATTTGGATATGGCTGGCCCCATAGAAAGCGTGCTGGATATTGCCAGAGATTATCGTGTAGGTCTGAACCTGGCCTGCGTTCAATATGTCCGCCCCGACCATACGGTGAATGGAACAGATCCGGATAGAGGAGAATTGGAGGAGTTGCTCCTCGGCCTTCCGTCCAAAAGGAGAACTTTTTCCTTGAAATTTCAAGGGGTTTGTTTTATCTGTAATCCTATAGCAAGGGGTTGGCACCTTTATGAAGGATGTGGTCGGGTTCGGGGCTTTAAATATCGACCTCTTTTATGAGGTGGACTCCTTCCAACCCTTCAATTTCGAAGGGGTACGATTGGAGGCGGGAAGGGAGATCCAGGGGAGTGATGAGGAGTTTCAACAGCTTTTGGCCTTGCTTCATCGACATGGCCGATTTAAGGGAAGAAGCGGGGGCGGGTCAGCGGCGAATACGATCTTCGCCCTTTCGAAGATGGGGTTCAATACGGGATTGATCGGTAAGGTGGGGAAGGACAAGGATGGTGATTTCCTGATCCATTCCTTAGAAGCGGGGAAGGTGGATACCCGCTGGGTGAGGAGAAACCATGAGAGTGGCGTTTGCCTGATAATCCTCGACAAATCTCAAGACCGGTCCATTTTCATTCAGCCCAATGCCAACGACACCCTGCGCGTCGATGAAATCGAGGTGGGCCTCCTTTCTCATAGCCGACTTTTACACATGACCTCCTTTACAGGAAAACTACCCATGGAGGCTCAAAAGGCGACCTTCGAGCATCTTCATCCTCCTGGAAAAATGAGCTTTGACCCAGGAGAGATATATGCCAGGCGGGGATTGAAGGAGGTAGAGGCTTTCATAGAGAGGTGTTCGGTCCTCTTCGTTACCGAAAGGGAGATAGCTCTCCTCACATCGATGGCTTATGAGCGAGGTTGCAAAAATCTCCTGAGCTATGGTCCTGATGTCGTTGTCTGCAAAAGGGGAAAAGAGGGATCCTTTCTCTTAACTCGAGAGGATGCCTTTATGATACCCGCCGAACAGGTTGAAGTCGTGGATAATACCGGGGCCGGCGATGTCTATAATGCCGGATTTTTGGCGGGCATAGTCCTAGGCAAACCCTTGAAGGATTGTGCACTTTTCGCCACGAGGGTTGCGGGCAAAAGTGTGACCGGGTTTGGAAGGGATTGTTACCCAACAAAGGCGGATTTGATCGATTTTTTTAACCCTATGGAGAGATAATGGAAGATGAGTTATACAATGGGATGGTTTTCGACTGGGCGTGATGAGGCGGCAAGGGAGTTGTTGCAGAGGGTTTATGAGAATATTGCCAATGGGGTGATTCCGGGAAGAATCGGCTATGTGTTTTGCAACAGGCGGCCCGGAGAAACCCTCGAAAGCGACCGATTCATCGAACTGGCCAAGACGTTGGACCTAAGGGTGATCTTCCTCTCCAGTTCTGAATTTGAACCCCACCTCCGGTTAGCTTCATCGCAGATATGGCGTGCCAAATACCACGAGGAAGTGATGAGCAAGGTGCAAAAGTATGGAGCAGAGACCATCGTATTAGCGGGGTATATGTTGATCGTCAGTCCGGAGATGTGCAGACGCCATACCATGATTAACCTCCATCCCGCCAAGCCGGGGGGACCCAAGGGGACATGGCAGGAGGTTATTTGGCAACTGATTGAAAATAGGTTCTACGAAACAGGAGCAATGATGCACCTAGTTACGAGTGAGTTAGATGAAGGCCCACCCATTGCGTATTGCACCTTTCCCATCCGTGGTGAGGGTTTTGACCCCCTTTGGGATGATTTGGAAAGGAGGTTGATGAGAAAAACCCTGGCCGATGTAATCGGGGAAGAAGGGGAGGGGAACCCCCTTTTCATGGAGATCAGGCGGCAGGGAGTGAGGAGAGAGGTTCCACTGATGGTCCACACCTTGAAGGCCCTAGCCGAGGGAAGGGTAAGTGTTATGGAGGGGAAGGTCATAAACGAAAAGGGGGAAGAGGCCGGGCCGATTCTCCTGAATGATGAGATGGAAGGGTATGTGAGGGAAATGGAATCGGAATGATTCGAGATTATGCAACAAGGCGGCGGTGAATGATTGGGAACATTTTTTCATTGCGGTTCAATCGGAAGAGACGCAATTATAGGAGCGCATGTGAAAAAGAGGCAATTTAACACCGATTGCGAGGGCCCCATTTCGAAGAACGATAATGCCATGGAACTCACCGCGTCTTTCATCCCCGAGGGGCAGCGATTCTTCTCCCTCATCAGCAAATACGACGATTTCCTCGCCGACGTCGAAAAGAGGCATGGCTACAAGGCAGGGGATACCCTGAAGCTCATTCTGCCTTTCTTGAAGGCCCATGGAATGACCAACGCGGAGATGGTGGACTATTCCAGGGGACATATCCTTTTGGTCCGAGGAGCTTTGGAGACATTGCGGTTTGTCAATGGATTGATGCCCTCCTTCATCGTTAGCACAAGCTACGAACCCTATTTGGATGCCCTTTGCAGCGTGGTTGGTTTCCCCATGGATCACGTCTACTGCACGAAGGTAAACATCGATGCATATCCGTTGGGCAAGAAGGAGGAGGCACGCCTGAAGGCGTTGACCTCCGAGATTGTCCAGATGAAGATGATCAGCTGGAGTGACGAAGCCACGGGTATCGAGGATTTATCTTTTGAGGATCAGGGGATGGTGAGGCGGTTACACGACATCTTTTGGGGAGAGATCACTAAAATGGAGGTGGGGAGGGTTTTCAAGGAGGTGAACCCCGTGGGTGGACTCGAAAAGGCCAAGGCGATATTGGACAGTTTGAAGAGAACGGGATGTGAGCCTGCCGACGTAATCTATGTTGGGGATAGCATTACCGATGTCCAGGCCTTCAAGCTGGTAAGGGATGGTGGCGGAGTGGCCGTCTCCTTTAATGGGAATGGTTATGCTATCCGCTCGGCGGAAATCTGTTGCATCTCCAAGGATACCTTTGTTGTTTCCCTTTTGGCCTCCTCCTTTTATAAAGGGGGAAGGGATGCCGTATTGGAATTGGCCGCGAGGTGGAGCCGAGACTCCATCAAAGAAAGGAAAGTAGAGGAAGACCTGGGAATCCGGCTTCATGCCATTTCCGATGAGGACTTCCCCAAAGTGAAACTCATCGCTGAATCCAATCTCCATGGGCTCATCGAGGAAAGCGAGGGATTCCGAAAGAGGGTGAGGGGCGTGGAGATCGGTTCTCTTGGATGAACCTGGAGGCAGGAATTGTCGGAAGACCGGAATTTGATTTCAGGCATCGAATATTTCGATAACGATATGATCGAAAGCGCCATACATGAGTGGGAAAAGGCCGTGGAGTTGAACCCCAATCGCGCGGAGGCTCACAATATCCTTGGTTTTGCCTACGAAAAGAAGGGGATGCTTGAAGAAGCCATCGCGGAGTATAAGAGAGCCATCGGCATTAATCCGAATTACGCCATGGCTCATATTAACCTGGGGTTAGCCTACGGGAAGAAAAGGCGTTATGGAGACGGATACATCGAGCTGATGAGGGCCATGGCAAGAGAGCCTAATTTGATAGAGGCCCACCATAGCCTAGCCATTGCGTACGTCCACGCCGGCGAATTTGAAAGGGCCATTTCCGAATGGAAGAAGATTGTTTCCCTCCTTCCAGGCATCGCGGGGGTCCATTTCAATCTAGGAACCGCCCATAGAAAAATGGGGCTCCTCCATGAGGCCATCTCCGAATATAAGAAGGCGGTTCAGATCAAGCCCAACTATGCAAAAGCCCACAACAACCTGGCAATTCTCTATTCGGCCACGGCTCATTATGACTTCGGGTGGAGGCATTTCAAGATTGCCAAGGCACTGGGTCATCCGGTTCACCCAAATCTGGAGGGGATATTTAGGAAAATGTTCAAAAAGGTATCTCAACGCTAACCACCACCTCTATCTACGCAGCTCCCACAACGGACGCATCCCCCTCGTTTGGCGAGGTTGGAGGGAAGGCCAATCTATCCCCTTTGGTCTGGGACGAGGATGCTGGACCGCGATGGATCTGGTCGGGGTAACGATGAGATCTATTGATACGTCCTTTCCATTCCAGGGCAGCTCCTTGAAGACCTGAAGGTCATCAACGACGGCGATGACCGGAGTTTTCCCCCCCACTGAGCCAATCTCCCGGAGGATCATATACTCCAAATCGAAATATCCCGTTCCCTTGCCGATTCGGTCTCCTTGAAGGCTGACGGCCACTGCTCCCGTTACCAGCAGGTCGACTCGGCCGATTTCGCGCAATGTGGATGCTAGTCTCCTTCCATATCGCATCACACCCACGCTGCTGACGGCTTTCGTCCACAGGGACGGAGATATTCGGCTGCTCGGTATTTCGCAGAACCCGTCTCGAAGACCTGGTGTGGCCATAACCAACCTCTTGCGATCTTGGAGGAGGTTGATCCTCACCTGGAGCTGGGCCCGATCTGGAGGTACCATAACGCTGAAGCTCTTCTTGTAGAGGGTTGTCCGCCGCAGTCTTTCGGCGGCCTTGTTTTGTCCCGGAAAGGGGGGAATCCTCCCATACGGATTTCCATGGAGACCCCCCTGGGCCATTCTCCTCCATACCCACTCCCTTATCTCGTGTTTTTCCATCGGCTATTCTTGATGGGACAGGAAGACGAGATCTTTGAAAAAGTCGCTCTTCACCGCTCAAAATATTTTTTCGACAATTCAAAGCTCGCTTCACTGCAAATGAGTGCCTACGGCGCTCCTTCTTTCCAAAACTCGCCCTTCGGGCTCAGACATTGAATTTGCATTCGTTCCACTTCGCTAAGAATTGTTACCGAAAAAATCTTAATTCGCGCTCAGAGCTCCTTTCCTCGTTTTGTAGTGATCTCAAGATGCTCGTTGACAAGCTGAACGGATTTTGATACGGAATACCTTATACGTAAATGGATAAGATTACAAGGATATTACTGTCCTATGGGGAGAAAGAAGGAGAAAAAGAGGAGGTCTAAAAGCCCACCGTACAGCGATGAGATCCTTCAGGCCATTCAAACCATCATCGATAGGATAAGCCTGGTTCAGCGCCAGAAAGAGGATCCCCAGCGTTCTCTAGAGTTTATATCCCCATTTTTGGGAAAGTCGGCTGAATTGGATGTGGCTATCGCGGAGGGCCTCGCAAGAATTCCCTCTAGGACTACTGCTATGATCCTGATGGAGATGAAGGCTTCTTGCCGGAACAAACCCTTGCTCAAGGCCATAAAGAGATCGCTTTACCGCTTGAAGCAGAGGGGAATACCCATTGAGGATACGGAAGAGAGGGAGAGGAGCACCCCGGTGATTCGACCCCTTCCGAGCGATCAACCCAAGGGTTTTATGAGCGGGATAGACTACCTCGGTAACCGCCTCATCATTCTGACGGTTCCCAGGATTCCTCGGGGCCTCCTTACCCTAGAGGCTCTGGTAAGTGATACCGAAGGTCTCGTGAATTTCCAACGGGATCAGATGACCAGGAAGGCCTTCAATGCAATTTTAGGGAATTTGAGAGAGAAGGCCGGGTTCCCTATTGTGGAAATCCCGCCGGCATATGGACGTTTCCTGTTAGAGGAAGCATATTCCCTCACCCAAAAAATGGAGAAGACCCCTCCCCAGGATTTCCTCATGGCCAAAAGGCAGATCAGCGACATAGAGAATGGGATTAATGGTCCGCTGATCTACCAATTTCTGGATCGGGATGAGATTGAGGGAAATGACCGTTTCCTTGCCGATTCTCAGAATCTCCTTGCAAAGGAGGGTATTATCAACTGGATACTGGAACCCGAAGATGTTGAGCCCTATGTGAGGGCGGTGAAAGAAGCGGAGGAGAGTCGAATCGCGCTCAATCCAACCCAAAAGGAAGAGTGGCTTCAGGGAATATACCAAAGAGCCCTCGGAGAACTATTCCCTCGCGAGCGCAGGCTCCTCTATAAGAGGAGGCTCGAGGAGATGGCATACATCCTTTTCAAACTGGATCGAGGTGATGAGGCCAAGCGTTGTCTCGCGGCTGCCCTCGATTTGGAAAGGGAAATCAGCCCACTTCGCCCCAACCCTTTTTTGCTCCGATTGGTGATTACATCCATATACCGCGTCATGGCGGAGAATTATGAGAAAGGGAAAAAAGAGCCCTCCTTGATTATGCGACCATAAGACGCCCAATGACTTATCATTCAATCTCCCCGCGGGGCCAGAGGTACGGATCTCATCTCCACAGCGCTTTTGCCAAGGCTGGATGTTTGTGATCACCCCTCTCGAAGAGATAGAGGTGTGAAAGGGAAACTGGGATATGTCCGATAAATTTAAGGGAATAGATGCCATGTTCAACGCCCGATCCGTTGCGGTCGTTGGTGCATCTGACAACGAGGGGAAGCTCGGTTTCCACGTCATGAAGAGCTTGATCCAAGGAAGATATTCTGGAAGCATTTTTCCCATCAATCCGGGCAAGCGGGAAATCCTCGGCATGAGAAGCTATCCCTCCTTAATGCATGTGCCGGACATGGTGGACCTCTGCGTTATCTCGCTTCCTTCCGGTCTGGTGCCGGAGATAATCAGGAATTGTGCGGAAAAATGTGTCAAGGGAATAGTACTCATCACGGCTGGTTTCAGGGAAATCGAAGATGAGTCGGGGGGGAGATTGCAGGATGAAATCACGTATATCGCCGATGAGGCCGGTATTCCGGTGATTGGACCGAATACTTTTGGCATTATCAACCTTCATGGCCACCTGAATGCCTCCTTCACTCCAGAGTTTTCCGATGTGAAAAGCGGGGGGATCAGCCTCTTAAGCCAGAGTGGTGGCATGTCTCACCTGATGGGGTTCCTCTCCATGAGGGACGATTTTGGCTTCAGCAAGATTGTAGGCCTGGGCAACCGATGTAATATAGATTTTGCAGACATGATCCCCTATCTGATGAAAGACCCCGACACTCGGGCAATTGCCATGTACATCGAGGGCATCAATGACCCACGCCGTCTGTTTGAGGTGGCAAAAGGCTTTAGGGGTAAAAAACCGATTATAGCGTATAAGGTAGGCCTTTCCGCCGTCAGCGATCTGGCATCCAAGTCCCATACGGGCTCGCTCGCTGGTCGCCATGAGGTATACGAGGGCGCCTTCAAGCAGGCTGGAATTCTCACTGTGGAAAGTTCATCGGAGCTTCTCGATACGGCCAAGGCTTTATCCTGCAGTCCGCTGCCCGAGGGCTGCGGGGTAGCTGTTCTCTCAGGTCAGGCAGGACCTGCAATGGCTACCTGTGACATCTGCGAGAAAGAGGGATTGCGCATTATTTCATTCTCAGAGGAGACGCAGAAAAGGATAAACAACTTCCTTCCTCCCCTGGCCATGAGGACAAACCCGGTAGATATGGGCCCTGCCTGGTATGATTCACGAGCAATCCGAGGGATTGTCGAGTCCGTCCTTCAGGATAAGACCATTGATGCCATCCTTTTATGCATCATGTTTGCCTCGGCCAACGAGGGCTCAATCAGGGCTTTATCCGGTTTGCTCACCCAATGGGGCGGAAAGAAGCCCATTGTATGTTGTTTTTCCTCTCCCCCGGGGATTTGGGAGGAAGAGATAGCATCCCTGACTGAGAAGGGAAGCATCACAAATTACGTTACACCGGAAAGGGCTGCAAAGTCGCTATCCGCACTCTGGAAATACAAGAGGATAGTGGAGAGCGCGCAAGGGGGATAGGAGGGAACTATCAATCACTTTTCCCTCAAAGGAGGGGAATGATGAAGATGTCAAGCATGCGATGGACCATTGAATCTCTTCCCAACTTACCCGCCGAAGGGGAAAAGCCATGATCCTTCTTCGGTTCATCCATTGGAGTTCATGAGATGGAGTATACCGCTGAAAGGGAATTGAAGTCCAGAATTCAACGATTCCAGGGTTCATTGAGAGCACAAGGGGTAGATGGCGCCCTGATCTGTCAAAACGTTGACCTCTTCTATTTCGCCGGTACGATTCAAGAATCCTTCCTCTTCATACCCCAAGAGGGGGATCCCACCCTCATGGTTAAGAAGAGCCATGCCAGAGCCATGAGGGAATCGGCCCTATCCAATATCATATTTCTGGAAAAAGTCCGCCATATTCCGGGGGTGTTACGGGATGGGGGATTCGACCACATTGGGACCATCGGCCTCGAATTGGATGTCCTGCCCACGAATTACTATTTTCACTTTCAATCCCTCTTTCCCCGATCCCAATTTACCGACGTCTCCCGTCTCATCCTGAGGGTGAGGTCTATCAAATCGGACTATGAAATCCAACAGATTCGGCAAGCGGCAAATATCACGGATGAGGTAATGAACGTGGCTAAGAAGATCATCCGGGAAGGGATGACGGAACTGGAGATAGATGGACTGCTCTTTGCCCACGCTCGAAAAAAGGGACACCAAGGAAGGCTTCGCATCAGGGGGTGGAATCAGGAGATGTTCCACGGCCACATCCTCTCGGGGAAAGAGGCCACATACTCTTCCTTTTGTACATCCCCAGTTTGCGGTGAAGGCCCCAATCCCGCCATCGCCCAGGGAGCGGGGGCGCATAGGGTAAAAAGGAGAGAGCCTATCTATATCGATTTCGGCGTGGGGATTAATGGGTACGTGAGCGATGTGACGAGAACCTTTTCCATCGGGGAGCCTTCCGGACTTTTCCTGCGGGGGTTTGAGGTCCTCTTGGAGGTTCAGAGAGATATGGAGCGAAGTGTGGGCCCGAGAGTTTCCGGTCGGGGGATATACCGTAGAGCTGTCGAATTGGTCAGGACAAGAGGGTTTGGCGATTACTTCATGGGTCATGGAGAGGGAAAGGTTCCATTTGTGGGCCACGGAATCGGCCTCGAAATCGACGAACTTCCCCTGTTAGGCATGGGCGTAAACACCCACCTGGAGGAGGGTATGGTTTTCGCCTTCGAGCCCAAATTGATCTTCCCCGAAAAAGGCGTGGTGGGTATTGAAGACCTCTATCTGGTATCCTCCCACGGGGTCGAAAAGCTCACCTCTACTGAGGATCAGCTCGTTATTCTCCCCGAATAAACTGGACGCTGGACCATGACCAGGGCTTTCAGGAGTTTTTGGAAAGGGAGGCTCAATCAGGGCACAAGAGTGGGCTGACCCTGTGCCGAGGATCACGAGGTCTTGCTATCGGCGAAGGAGGCATTGAGCAGGGGAATGTCGATGCCGTCCTATAGGAATATGGAAAGGCTGAGGAAGATGGACGTGAGGGGCGAATTCGTTCTGTCGGGGTGAGCGGTAAAGTAATCCAGAGAGCTGTGCAGAGGAGGTGGGAACCGCATGAATCTGGCTGTTGTCTCTTGTTTTTTTATTGTGATGATCTTGATCGGTGCCATGAGCTCCAGGCGGATCAGAGGAACCGAGAGCTTCTTCGTGGCCGATCGCAGGGGGAGTTCCCTTTTGATCACTGGATCCCTCATGGCCACCATCGTGGGGGGGTCAAGCACCATCGGAATGGCTGGGCTGGGGTTTGAAAAGGGGCTCGTTGGCGCATGGTGGCTGTTGGTAGGGGTAGTGGGACTCGTGATCCTGGCCTTTGCACTGGCCAAACGGGTCCGGAGATATGCCCTTTATACCCTGCCCGAACTCCTGGGGGATCAGTATGGCTTCGGCGTGAAATTGGTGGCATCGGTTATTATATCCATCGCCTGGCTGGGTATCATCGCGGGTCAGATGGTTGCGGCGGGCAAGATCCTCGATGTCCTCATGCCGGGATACCTGGATTTGATGATCCTTCTCTCGGCCGCCATCTTTATCATTTACACCCTATTAGGAGGGCAGTATTCCATCCTTCGTACCGATGCCGTCCAATCGGCCATCTTGCTCCTGGGTATTTTCATCTGCCTCCCACTGAGTATCGGAAAGGCGGGCGGTCTTGAATCTTTGCGGTTAAGTCTTGGTTCATCCTATTTTTCCTTCCCCACCAATACCTATGGGGATTGGACCTATGTGGTCACGCTTTTGCTCATGGTTGGCTCCACCTATGTGGTGGGGCCCGATATCTATTCGAGGCTTTTTTGCGCGCGAAGTGAGGAGGTGGCGAAGAATTCGGCGGCGATTACGGCCCTGATCCTGATCCCCCTGGCATTCTCCATCACCCTGATCGGAATGTCAGCCAGGGTGATTGCCCCCGGGATCTCCCCAGAAGGCGCCTTTCCGACGGTAATTAGGGACATCCTCCCCTCGGGGGTCAGCGCTGTGGTCATTGCAGGGTTGCTTTCTGCAGTGATGTCTTCGGCGGATACCCTTCTGCTTACAACGAGTACGATCATTTCGGCCGACATTATCAAACCTTCCCTGAAGGGTGGCATAAGGGATGAGCATCTCCTCTTCATCTCCCGGGCTTTCATCGTGCTGATCGGGCTTCTTTCCCTGGGAATCGCCGTGAAGCTGAAGGGAGTTATCAAGGCGTTGCTGTTGGCTTATACCATCTATTCCTCCGGTTTGATCTTGCCCGTGATTTTTGGGTTTTACGGGAAATCGCTCCGACTTCACCCCTTGGGGGCAATGGCCGCTATAATCGGGGGAGGAGGAGTGGCTATTTTCGGCACCTTGAAGGGATATTCCCACCTCGGCCTGGTGGGAATGGGCCTTTCCGGGATATTGCTGTTCCTGGTCAGCTGGATTGTTCGCTTCCTTGAAAGGAGACAGATTCGATGATGAAAAAGGGGGTTATGGCGATTTTTCTGTTGATAGCGCTGAACTGTTTCCGCTTTGGGCTCGCTTCGTCAGGAGACGTGGTAGAGCAAGAGGTATACCTTTTGGTGAGGGAACGGGAGCTTGTGGCCTTTTCGGCCGTGGGGAATCGTTGGGTGACTCAAAACCTCATCTCTCGGGAGCGGGTCCTCGAAAGCAAGTTTGACGGACATGTGGCGGTTGCCGTTACAAACCTCCGTGTCCTCGGATTCAGCGCCCTTACCAACAGATGGAGTGAGGAGAGATTGGAGGTTGGAGAGTCGCTGAATACCGTGGAAGCTGAGGGTAATGTTGGGGTAGCTATTACCAACCTGAGGGCCTTTGGTTTCAGCGCGAAAACCGGCACGTGGACCGTGAAGCGATTTGGCTTGAAATGAGAAAGGGAAAACCTAAGGTGAAGCCGAATATAAGGAATCCTTGACGGAAAACGCTACTATAGCCTTTTGGGATTTGTTGCATTAAGAGATCTAGATAGTATCACGTAGAGGGGAGGTTAGGCTGGTCTGATCGAGATTGTCTCTTTGGGTGTATGCTTTCGGAGACTTTTTCCTGCCGTTCCATCTGAGGATGTTCTCTTTTTACCATCCCTTCCTTCAGCTTGATTAGGATGGGGTTGATTTTGATCGCCCAGCTCAAGCTCTGGGTATTGATGAAAATGCCTTGGGATAGGCCAACCAGTTCGTATTTTCCATCGCGGATGGCGATGACCGGGGTTCCGCTGTCACCGGGGTTGACGCCGTTGGAGATCATGAAGGCATTTTCAAACCGGGGCAGGACGGCGGCAATTGCCTCGGGGGCTACCATTGAACTGACAATTCCCTCCCTCACGTTGATCCCATAATTCATGGGGTTTCCGACGACGTAGATGAAATGTCCCACTTGGAGCTCATCGCTATTACCGATCTCATAGGGGAAGGAGTTGAGCTGAAGGCCATCCGGTATCGTGAAGATAGCAATATCGTCTTCTTTGCCCTTCACAACCTCTTCCAAACTGATACGGCTACCGTGTAGGTCGAGAGAGGTTTTTTCGCTCAATTTTTCCGCCGGCAGGTCTATCTTTTGTATTCCCATGGGGGTGAGCATTTCCGCCTGAAGGCTATCATGAGAGACGGCGTGGCTAACGGTGAGGATATACTTGCCGAGGACCAAAACACCGGCGCCGTCCAGTTCTGCGGTGATGACCTCTCCGTCCTCGAGTTTGAATTCGGTATCGGTATGGAGGAAATAGACCGAGTCAATGATCCTTTGGATGCGCATGAGCCGTTGGTTGACCAGAATGGGATTGTTATCGTACATGCCGTCCAGCATCGGGGACAGTACCGGATTTGTCCCATTCCGCGTAGCAGGCGCACAGGCAGAGAGCAGTAGAGATATTAAGAGGAAAAGAGGGAATTTTTTCATGGCTTTTTAAACCCTCAACCTATTTTTCAGCAAATATCATGCCATGATCCGGAATTGATATATAATATACTGAAATAACAGGATTTTTTCCATTTGACCCCATCGAAAGATCAAGGGTTTCTTGGCCCAGAATATACAATTTATTGTTTATGCTCTGCCGAATTTCGCTACCCCCTTTCAAATGGGGTCAAAGCGAGAATGAGGTGGTTACGATCCAGAGATCAGATTCCCCGGGCGAGCCTTAAAATAGGGAAAAAGTCCCTTTACTGGAAGAACGTGGGTTAAGACAACAGCCCACAAGGGGATTGATATGGCCATTTCTGGAAATCCGAGAAAATGATTGCCATCTCAAGGCTAAGGTGTTAGCATGAAAAGTGTTTTGTAGGACTGGGTTAGTATCTGTAAGGGAGTTGGGCAATGAATTGTGCTATCTGCGCGAAGAAGGAATGCCTCGAGGGGATGGATTGTACAAATATTCGGGGCGATGTGATCAATGTCTATAAGGACCAGAAGAACCGGAAGATATTGAGGATCGCCTCCACCATCGAGACCGAGTTCTCTATGAGGATGAACCGGGTCCAGGAACTCATTCTCTTTTGCAGGAAAATGGGTTATCGACATTTGGGCATCGCCTTCTGCATCGGTCTTGACGAGGAGGTGAGAATCCTCCACGAAATACTCGAAAAGCGGTTTAAGATTTCCTCAGTTTGCTGTAAGGTTTGCGGAATCAATAGAAAGGCCTTTAACCTCCCAGGCCAGAAAGAGGGAAGAGTCGAGGCAACCTGTAACCCCATCGCGCAGGCCAGAATATTGAACCGAAGTCGAACCGATTTGAACATCATCTTCGGTCTCTGCATGGGAAACGACATCCTCTTTTCCAAATATTTGGACGCCCCTGTGACGACTTTGGTGGTCAAAGATCGGGTTTTAGCCCATAACCCCATTGGCGCAATTTACTCGAGCCATTACCGGAAGGGTTTATGGGGGATGTGAGCGGGAATTCGATGGAAGATTGGGTGCTCAAAGGATGACTTGATGAAATCAGAGCGTTCACTCATGGGGAAAAGACCTTTTCACGAGAGACAACGGGAATTGATGAGTTCCCTGATGAAGAATCCAAGAATAAAATGCCTGGGGCTTTCCCATGGGGAACTCGAGGAGATTGTGGGCGAGGTTCAAAAGCAAGTTGTCTATGATGAGGTGAACCGCCTGATCGATGAGGTCGAAAACATCATCGAGATCAATCCCAATCTGAGCGAGAGGGAAATATTGGAGAGCGCGGTCAAACGCATTGTCGAATCTTTGGGAGCAGCGGCCGCCTCCATCAGGATTTTCGATCCCCAAAAGAGGGAGATGGTCTCCTTCGGCTCCTATCACTATGACGGGAAAAAACGACAGCAATCCATCCCCTTTGAGGACAGCATTGCCGGAGAGGTCGTGAGAAAGGGGAGGAGTTATCTTGTCCCGAGTATCCTAAAAGAGGCTAAGTACAAGAACAAGGCGATCGTTGACGAGATGGGAATCCGCTCCATGCTTGCCGTCCCGATGAATATTCCTCGCTTTACCATAGGTGGTTTGGATACCAAGGGCGTTATTCAGATCTATTATGAGGAAAAGGATAAGAAATTCACCTCCCTGGAGCGTAAGATTGCGGAAGTCCTTGCGAGGAGGGTGACCTATGTCATAGCTCGGAAAAGGATCCTAAACCTCCAGAAATTGAACGAGACCAAGGAGAAGATCGTCGAAAAGATCTACCTGAAGTTGGGCAAAAGGGAGGGCATTCGGTTACGGGATTTCTTTAGCTTAATCACCCCCGAAATAGCCGATCTGGTGAGGATCCAAAGGTGTTCCCTGTTTTCCGTCAGGAGAAACCGCCGTGAAGTGGTCTTAGAGGCGGGTTATCCCGATGAGCATGGATATCACGGGGTGGGAAAGGTCTTCGATATAAGGGAGGAACCCTATTTCAATGCCGTCGTCAACCAGCAGCCCTTGGGCGAATATGAACACGAAGTCATTACCGCTTCTTATCTCTTAATTAAAAATCCCCTGAAAAGCCGATTGATTACCGAGAGATTGAGGCGCTTTGCCCAAACCCATAATATCCACTCCATCCTGTATATCCCCCTGAAGGTGGGTGAGTTGGTAACCGACTTCATAGCCTTCGACGCGCTGGACCAGCATAAGAGGTTCGAGGATGAAGAAGTTGAGATTCTCGCCTTTTTCGCTAAGGAAGTGATGAAGGCCGTTCGATTGGAGAGATTACACGATATCCTCCACGACTTTCGAAATCCAGCCATCGCTACGGCCGGGTTCGCCAAAAGGGTGAAACGAGCACTGGCCGAGGAGGAATTGGGGATGAAGAAGGAGTCGATAGACCGGAACCTGGATATCCTGATCAGGGAAACCTCGAGGATGCAAGAACTTGCCTTCGAAATTTACGGGGAAGCCAGGGAGGAGCTTCTGGACATCACGGATGGATTGATCGAGCGCTTTAAAGTCAATGAGGTGGCCATCGCGGAACAACAATTGGGAAATATCAGCCTCGTGACAGAGGAGCTGCAACCGAACCTCTTTGTCCTGGGCTGTCGACTCCATCTGGAAAGGATTTTCGATAATTTACTCAATAACGCAACCAATGCCATATCGAAAGAGGATGGACAGATCGCCATTAGCAGTATTCGGCGGCGGAACTCAGCGGTGGTGGAGATCACCAATACGGGGGAAATCTCAAGGGAGGAGATTGCTCGGCTCTTAGATGGTGAAACCAGCGGAAGGGGTTTGCATATCACCAGCCGGTTGGTCAAGTTGATGGGGGGCAGACTCGAGATCGAGAGCCGTAAGAATCGAACCATCTCTCGGATTACCTTGCCCTTGAAGGTGCCGACGACTGGACGGTAATAGCCCAAGCGGTAAAGGCTAATGGAACCTTACCGGGATCGCATGGATGGCTAGGGTTTTTGTGGGAACGAGCGGATATAATTATCGGCATTGGTGGGACGGTGTCTTCTATCCAAGGACAGTACCCCAGAAGGGGTGGCTTGAGTTCTACAGCCAATTCTTCGATACGGTTGAACTGAACGTCACCTTCTACCGCCTTCCAAATCGAAAGACCTTTGAAGGATGGTATCAGAGGACTCCTTGGGACTTCCTCTTTTCGATCAAGGGAAGCCGGTTCATTACCCATGTTAAGCGACTCAGGGATTGCCAGGAAGCCTTGGAGGCATTCTTTGACCATGCCCAAGGGCTGAGGGAGAAGTTGAACGTTATCCTCTGGCAACTTCCCCCCAAGTTCAAACTAAACCTCGGGAGGCTAAAGGAGTTCTGTAGCCTCCTGGGAGATATTTCCTCTTTAAACCCCGTGCGGCAGACCTTCGAATTTAGGGATGGGAGCTGGTTCTGTCCTGAGGTCTGTGAGCTTCTGGAGGAACACAACTTTTCCCTTTGCCTAGCACATTCCTCAGTCCTTCCCCATGTAGAGAGGATTACCGCCGATTTCGTGTACATCCGGTTCCACGGTGGCGAATCCCTTTATGAATCCAACTATTCCGAGGGAGAACTTCGAGACTGGTCCAAAAGAATCGGGGAATGGCTAAGGGAAGGCTTAGACGTCTATAGTTATTTTAACAACGATGCCTTCGGATTTGCCGTCAAAAACGCCTCGGCATTGAGGGAACTGTTGAGGGAGAATACTCCGTCGAGCCCTTGCAATTGTGCCATGCACCGTTTGCCAAAACGCTCAGCGAAAAGATGAGAGTTTAATCCATAGGCCCTTGGGGAGGCAGACCTGATGAAGCCTGTAGGCTTTAGAAGAAACGTCGGTGGAGCCTTGATGGAAGGGGTCAATGTGGGCAAGGCAGAATTTCGGTACCTCCAGCAGTCCATTCTTTTCGCCAAGAATGGTTGACCATACATGGATCAAGAGCATGAAATAAGGAGAGGTTGAATTGCTTTCCAAGGCAAGGAAGGGGTGTGGTAATGGACAATACACCGGAACGGTTGGAGGAGGAGATCGGGTTTCTGAAAAATTCGGAAATCTTTAGCCGGCTCTCACCCGAAGAACTCAAGACTATCCTGGATAGTGGCACGATAGAAACGCATACGCCGGGGAACATTATCTTCAGAATCGGGGATCCTTCCGATGCCATCTATGTGATCAAATCGGGGGTGGTGGAGATCTGCCGTGCAAAAGGAGATCGTGAGACGATGGCGATTGTAGCCTACCTGGGAGAGGGCGATCCCATTGGCGAGATGGCTATCATGACTGGTTCTTCGAGAGCCTCCCTGGCTAGGGTACCCCAGAGGGCCGTGATATTGAAGATCGAAAAGAAGGCCTTTATGGAGCTTTTGAATCAAATCCCTGAATTATCGATGAACCTGTTGGCGATCCTTTCGAAACGCCTGGAGGAGGGCTTAAGAAAGCAACGGGCAGCAGCTCGCTATCAACACCTTTCGGGAAATTTGGAATATTTCGATCTCCCCACCATCATTCAAACATTAGCGAGCTCAGAGAGGACGGGAAATCTCACCATCACCGACCACTTCGAACAGGTCTTTGCGATCCTCTATATCGAGGCAGGTAAGATACTATACGCCAAATTGGGCCATTTACGGGGAGAAGAGGCCTTTTACCAACTGTTCCAATCGCCCGTCCAGGATGATTTTACCTTCAAGGGGGGATTATCCCCAGCGGAGTTTAATGAGGAAGAGGAGATCGGGACGACGACGATGGGCCTCTTAATGGAGGCTGCCCGCCAGCAGGACGAACTGAAGATACTGAAGGCCACTTACACAGATCCCAACCGAGTCTTCCACCCCCAAACGAAAACCCTTTCATGGGATGATGAGGAGACCAGGAGTTTAGCCAAGGAAATTTGGACTCATGTACATCGAGGTGAAACGATCGCCCAGATGGCAGGGGAAATTCCCACCTGCGAATATCGTATCTACAAGGTATTGTCCATGATGAATGAAAATGGATTAGCGGAATAAGGGTTGGTTGCAGGGACCTTATCAAGAGAATTATCCCGGCAAGCACTATTGAATGTTGTTTTATCTCCTCGATTACTATTCCGATGATATCGGTGGCTCAGAAATCCCATCCACTCTCCCCTTTTGCAGACGGCTCGCCTTTTTTCCCTCTGTGGGACGAGCTAATAAGGCTACGGATAAGGTGAGCGAAAAACTGAGAGATAGCGCAAAAAAGACCCTCAATATCGCTCACAGGGGGGCATCAGCCTATCGGCCTGAAAATACCATGGAAGCCTTCATGGAGGCCATTACCTTGGGGGCGGATAGTATCGAGATGGACGTCCGACAGACCGTGGATGGCCATCTCGTCCTTATCCACGATGAGACCGTTGATAGGACGACTGACGGCACGGGGGCGATTTCGGAACTCACCATCAATCAGGTGAAGGCATTAGATGCGGGTATGGGAACCCAGATTCCCACATTGGAAGAGGTTTTTTCCCACTTCGTCGGGGATGAGGTCTCATTAAATCTCGAGATAAAAAGCCCCGGCATTGAAATAAGGGTTGTGGAAATGGTTCACCGTCTCTTTCGTAGCGATCGGGTATTGATCTGCTCATTTGAGCCCTCCGTATTGAGGAAAGTCAAGGAGGCCGATCGGGAGATAAAGACCGGACTTGTAGTGGGAAGGGCTAGGCCAATCAAATCCCTTGCATGGATAAAGGGGGTGTTTCCCCTTTCAACCCTCAGGAAACTCAGTGCAGATACCCTCCATCAACATGTTCAATTGGCCCACCCCTATCTCATAACGAAGTGTAGGAGGGAGGGCATCCCCATATATGTATGGGTTGTGGATGAGGAACCCGAGATGAGGCGTCTTATTCGTCGGGGTATCGATGGAATTTCCACAAATCGCCCTGACGTGCTGGGCAGAGTTATTCAAGAGGAGGATTCAAAAGCTCGCGAGAGGGCGGAGATGGGGCGAACACACGGTGAAAGCGGGAGGAAAATTGAAAATGAGTTTGAAGCCATCGGTAGAAAGGGTTCGACAGACGCTAAGGTCCATGGGATTGACGGCAAAAGTGGCCGAATTCTCGGAAAGCACCCGAACTGCCGCTGAGGCCGCCGCGGCCATTGGTACTACGGTGGGGCAAATTGCCAAATCCCTAGTCTTTATGGTGGGGGATGAGCCGGTTTTGATCCTCGCATCGGGGACCAACCGGGTGGATATGGAGAAAATGAATCGTCTTCTCGGCAAGAAGATCATTAAACCGGATGCGGAGACCGTCAGGAGAGTCACCGGATTCTCCATAGGGGGTGTTCCACCCGTGGGACACAGCAAAAGGCTAAGGACCATCGCCGATGAGGATCTCTTGAATTTCCCCGTGGTCTATGCTGCCGCGGGAACCCCCAACGCCGTCTTTGCCGTTTCACCAATGGATTTGGTCAGGATAACCGAGGCTGAGGTCGTCAACATCAAGGAAGGATAGGAGCCCTGTGAGGTTCGGAGGTTTTCCGAAGACTATTCACGTTCCCTGAGCGATGATAATCCGTTGTCCGGGATAGATCGTTTCCCCCTCGTGCATTCCATTCAATTTCGTGAGCTGAGAAATACTGATATTGTGTTCCCGAGCGATCTTGAAGAGGTTGTCGCCCTTTTTCACCACATAGGTGGCCTGGGGCGATTTCCTGAAATTCTCCTCAAAAGCAACCGTTTTCCCCTCGGGGATTCTGATCCAATAGTGACCTGGGGGAAGATAAAGCGTGCGGATTTGCGGGTTGAGTTCCTTTATGGTTTTGAGATAGGTTTGAGATGCCTGGGCGATCGTTTTGAGGGATGTGGTACTTCGGATTTTGAGATCTACGATATCGTGGGGAATTGGGTCGTAATATTGATCTTTTTCCAGGATGAACCCGAATTTTTCCGGGTTTGAGAGGATCACTTTGGCCGCAATGCCCCGAAACACATATCGTTCCGTTTCCTCGGGAAGCTCCAGGTAGTAATAGTCATCGATTCTCTGCCTCTTCATCTCTGATTGAATTCGGGTCATTCCGAGGTTGTATGCTGCTACGCTCAATGTCCAACTATCGAAGTACTGATTCAACCTCTTGAGGTATCTGATGGCCGCGTCCGTCGACCGGTAAAAATCGTAGCGTTCATCGATCACACGATCCACGCGGAGCCCCATCGTCCTTGCCGTGGATTTCATGAATTGCCACGGGCCTGCCGCCCCAACGGGGGAACGAACATCCTGTATGAGATCACTTTCAATGACGGCTAAGTACTTGAGATCTTCGGGTAATTCCTCTTCGGCCAATCTCTTCTCGATGTAGGGAAAGTATCGGTTAGATCGCTTGAGCCAAAGCAGGACTTGCGGGGTATTTCCAGTGGCGAACAGATATTCTCTATCCAGTCGCTCCCAAACGTACCTTTTCTCCAGTGGGATCCTCTCGTCGCAGAAGGTTATCTCTTCCGGCAATCGATATGTTGATGGAGGTCGATGGGTGATGATTTTTATACGTTCTATTTTAGTCCGCGGGAGGGGGGCCTTATAGGGAAAAAGGACAACGAAAACGACCAACCCTCCAAGAAAGGAAAAGAGGGTATACCGAACGTACTCCTTCATGCCTCAACTCCTTGTCTCAATGTGGGGTAATCCCAGCAAACGGTGCGTTTTCTTTCTACCATGCGAGGGCAAGCAAATTGTATTCCAACGGGATGCCTCAGGATAACGTTTTCATTGAGGGGAGTACCGAAGGAAGGATCATTCGGGGGAAGGGAGGGACTTGGAATGCTTGAAATATTTTCACCTTTCTGACAAAAATTGACACAAAAAGAGAAGGGATGGAGCTTTCAGAAACCCTCCAAAAATTCCTTCAGTTTGATCAGTTTTATATCCCGAGCCCGCATGATCTGGTTCATTTTTTTTCCCGAGTAATCGTAAAAACCCCTTCCGGATTTCACGCCCAAGTGTCCTCGGTCAACAAGCCTTTCAATGGTTTCGGAGGGCTTATCCTCAGACACCAAATGGATGGATGGGTTTGTCATGAATTGATGGACCAGATCAATCCCGGTAAAATCATATCGTTGGACCACCCCGAGGATGGGAATTCGGATGCCCAAACTCGCCTTGACGGCGGTGTCGATATCTTCCGCAGTGGCATATCCATTATCCAGCAAGTGGAAGATTTCCCTGGCCAGGGCACGTTGTAATCGATTTACGATGAACCCCGGGATGAACCTATCCATGATGACGGGTTTTTTCCCAAGCTTAGAGAGGAGCCTTTTCATGATCTCCACCGTTTCCCGCGATGTGTGGGGCCCTCTCACTACTTCCACCAGGGGAATGATATGCGGTGGGGCATACCAGTGGGTGATGATGATCTTTTCGAGCCTTTTGAGGGTCGTCAACTCGAATATGTTTAGGTAAGAGGTATTACTGGCGAGGATCGTTCTCGATGGGCAGAGCGTTTCCAATCGTTCGAATAGCTCTCCCTTTGCCTCGTAATCCTCGAAGATTGCGTCTACTGCTAAATCGGCATCCCGGGCGCCCTCCTCCAGTGATGTGAGGAGATGGATCCTCTCTATGATTTCCTCTCCTTTTCCCCTATCCAGGAGTTGCAAATCCTCCAGAGTTCGCAAATTGGATGCGATGAGGCTTGCCGCTTTATCCAGGGTTTCCCTGTTGAGGTCGACGAGGGCTACCGAATAGCCACCTTGGGCGAAGGTCTGAGCCAGGGAATGTCCCATGGTACCTGCTCCGACCACCAGAATCCTCCTGATCCAATCCGTCCCCATTTTCCTCTGCCTCCATTGAGGTCATTGGTCCGAGTGAATCAGCCGAACCGTTTTACGGACCGCATCATCCGTTTATCACGGAGGGGAAGGGTATTGCAACCCCTGGAATTGGAAACACACTCGATTTTGCAAGGGGTAAGGATATCGAGCGTGGCATTTGAATGAAGCTTTTCGCCAAGAATTCCGACTGAAGGGGTATCTCCGTAACCTTTTGATGGTACAGAAAGTCATATTTTTCATCCTCGGACACCATTGTTACTTCGCTTCAGCCCTTCGTGAGGTGACCCATTCGGGGTCCCGGCGAATACTCACCGCTTCCAGCCTCTGGGCTGGTCTCCCCCTTACGTTCGGCTGAGCCCTTCGGTCCGAGCAGTTCGGCCTTGAGACATATCGACGAGCCCCTCGGCCTGAGCTCGGGTCGAAGGCTCATGTCGAGTCGCTCACTGCCGAAAGGCTCAGGGTCGAAGACTCACGCCGAGGGCTCACGGTCGAGCACTCACGACGAAGCCCTTCGACT
>JBGVTJ010000193.1:0-4804 GCA_041862515.1 Thermodesulfobacteriota bacterium
ATTATAAAAGAGATTATACTTTTCATAAGTGAACACCGTTGGCCCCTTCGGTTGCTCGGGTCTGTTGCCCAAATTCCCTTTCGCTCACTGAAAAGAATTTTGGACCACTCTAGAGTTCGCTTCACTACGAATGGTTAGCCAAAATTCTTTAATGTTCGCTCCAGGGAACCAGGGCAACGGCCTTTTTCGAAGTGACCCTTCTCCAGCAAATTTCGCTCATGGACAAGGGTGTTCTCTAGAAACTCCGGAAAATTCAGACTTACCACTGGTTGCCTTTTCCAGTAACTTCTGGTATGGTCTTCCAGTTATTTCGATCGAAAGGGTTATGCCCTTTGCCATACTCAAGAGATCACATATATGGCATGAAAACGTTCAGTGATAACTCACCTAACGCACCATATTGTAAAAATTGTGTGAGAGGAGGAAATGTATAGATGAGCTCGAGGTTTAAGGTACTTCTTTATGAGCCAATGCACAATGAGGGAATTAAACTTCTTGAGGAGAAATGCGATGTGGTTTACGCCGACTCTTGGGAAGAGGAGAGCTTGATCAGGCAAGGACGCGATGTGGACGCCATCATCATCCGTGCTAATGGCTCAGTTACGAAAACCCTCATGAATTCGGTTTCGCGACTGAAAGTGATCGGGAGACATGGCGTTGGGCTTGAAAATATCGACCTGATGGCTGCCAAGGAACATGGAATCGAAGTGGTTTACACCCCTGCGGCAAATGCCGAGAGCGTTGCTGAGCACTTTGTCGGTTTGGCCCTTATGCTTGCTAAGAAATTGAGGCTCGGGGATATTGCCCTTCGAGCGGGAAACTGGAATGCCCGTTATGAGCTTATTGGAAGAGAGCTGTATGCCAAAACCGTGGGCATTGCGGGGTTCGGCAGGATTGGCAAACAAACGGCTCGTATCTGTCGGAAGGGTTTTGAGATGCCCGTGCTCTATTATGATGTGGTCAATTTTCCGGAGGTAGAAAAGGAGCTCGATGCCAAACGGGTGGATCTAAAGCACCTTTTCAGTGAGGCTGACTTCATTTCGATTAATCTGCCTCTGTTGCCTCAAACCCGGGGATTGGTCAATGCCGGCCTTTTGAAGCTCATGAAACCTACGGCATTTTTAATCAATATGGCCAGGGGCCCCGTGTGGAATGAGGCGGATGTAGTCAAGGCTCTGGAGGAGAATTGGATTGCCGGTGTGGGCTCTGATGTGTATGAGGTGGAGCCGTCTCCTGGTGATAATCCACTGTTTACGATGCATAATTTTGTAGGTACTCCACACATGGCTGCCCATACCGAAGAGGGCACGATGAGAATGAGCATGGTAAGCCGTGATATACTTGCGGTCTTGGAAGGCCGAAAGCCTGAATTTCCCATACCCCCGGAGGTATATGTGCAATATAGTACGTTATGATGAAGAATAGAAGTCCCCTATAGCCTAGTTTATTAGTTACTGCAGGTCCGAGAAGTTGACGTAGTGGCAGCTCTTCCTTTTTCCGTCAGGGAGGAAAGAAAATGAATTACCCCCCTATGTATCTTATCCAACAACGGTTTGAGAAGACATCCATCAAGGACATCCCCGAAGCAGTTCACCGGGAATTCTCTCGCCTCAATGCGACGAAAAATATCAAACCCAATCAGAGGGTAGCTGTGGCCGTGGGATCCAGAGGCATCAATAACCTGAGAACTATTGTCGCCACCACGGTGGGGTGTATCCGAGATATGGGGCTAAAGCCCTTTATCTTGCCGGCGATGGGTTCCCATGGCAGTGCCACTGCTGAAGGACAAGCCAAAGTGCTCAACGAACTCGGCATCACCGAATCTTCGGTGGGTGCCCCCATCATTTCTAACTTGGATGTGATTTCGGTGGGCCGATTGGATTCCGGGGCGGAAGTATTCGTCTCCAAGGATGCCCTTGAGGCCGATCACCTCGTCGTCATCAATCGGGTTAAGCCCCACACCCTGTTGCGCGGTGAGGTCGAATCGGGTTTATGCAAGATGCTTGCTGTAGGCTGTGGCAAGCATCAGGGGGCTTTGAGTATGCACACATTCGGTTTGGCCTCCTCTATGGTTCCTGCGGCACGAATCATTCTTGAGAAAGCCCCGGTCCTCTGCGGATTGGCCATTTTGGAAAATTCTTTGGATGAAACGCACATCGTAAAGTTGGCCCTGCCTGAGCAATTCGTCGAGGTCGACAGAGAACTCTTGAAATCCGCTCGAAGGCTGTTGCCGAAGATCCCCCTGGATGATCTCGATATCCTCATCGTGGATGAGATGGGAAAAAACTTAAGCGGGGCGGGGATTGATCCCAACGTTATTGGATTTTGGCGCAGGGAAGGCGGCCCCAGGGAACCGGATTATCGAACGCTCATCGTGCTCGATCTTACCCCTGAGTCGGAGGGCAACGCCGTGGGAATAGGAATGGCGGACCTGACTACCCAGAGGGTTCTCGACAAGATTGATCTCAAACCATCGTATACCAATGCCATCACCTCGGGAGTCTGGCGCAGTGTGCGATTACCCATTGCCTTAGAAGACGACAGAGTGGTTGTTGAGACTGCCTTATCCCATGTGCCAGAGCCTCGGCACGTTCGTATGGTTCGAATCGTCAACACCCTCCATCTGGAGAACTTCTGGGCTACAGAGGCTCTGCTACCAGAACTCCGTAAGCAAGAAGGTATCGCCGTTGACGAAAAACCCTTAGAGCTTCGCTTTGATGACGAGGGGAGGTTACTTTCTTTCATGGATAAAGCTTGAGGTAGAATTAATTGCGGGCCATTAACCTGGTTAGTTATACAGTATGATTTTCCGCCCCAATTCCTCAATCGCCTTTTTATCTCAGGTTGTTCACCCCTTGATTCTTCAGTCCGAAATAACCCTGTCTCAACCACATCTCGGGTAGATTTTTTGAAATTATGAGAAAACCAGAGATATTTCAAGAAAATCTAAGATTCAAATAGATTTTCGAGCCAGAGAAATTAACACAAAGGTGTTAAATGTAATCATTTTATTGAATTGGAAAAGAACAAGGCAAATTGGGCCAAACAAAATTCCTCATAATCACGCAAAATAACGTTTTTATTTCAAGGGGATTTATGTTAATAAGAGTTGAAAGCGAAAAGGCAAAACTGTCGGCCAAGATGGAATGGAAAGCTAAGGGTCTCACGAGAGGGAGATTTCCAAACGGCTAGTTCTACCGTCAAGAGAGATGGCAGGGTTGCCGAAGAGAAAGGGGGTGAGAGAGCCAAAGGTATGATAAGGAGATAGGTAAGAATTTGAACGCGGATTAAGAAAGTTAAAAGGAGGTATAAACAATGCAGAAAAAGAAAAAACACAGTAAGCAGAAGGGCATCAGCCGGCGCAAGTTCCTCGGTGTGGCGGCTGGCGCTACAGCAGCCCTATCCTTCGGGACATATATCCGAAGCGGGTTGGGGGCCCCGAGGATTAGTGTCCTCGTCTGGGCAAATACCCTGATTGCAATGGACGATGTCCTACGGGAGCAGGCCCAGGAGTACACCAAGGCCAAAGGCGTCGAGGTCAGCATGGAGTTCATCAGCCATCAAGACATCCCCGCCAAGGTCGCTGCGGCCGTGGAGAGCGGCGCCGGACCTGACATTATCAACCTGTGGACCGACATGCCCCATCTGCACGCCAAGGCCTTGATAAACGTCGGTGACGTCTGCGCGGACCTGGGCAAGAACCTGAAGGGTTGGGCCCCAGTCGGCAAGGACATCTGCAACGTTGGCGGGACGTGGAGATCGGTACCCTGGGGGATTATCCCCATTGCCATTACCTATCGCACGGACTGGCTTAAGGAAGTGGGGTATGACAGGTTCCCCGACACCTATGACGAGATGCTGGTGATGGCCAAGAAGCTGAAGGACAAGGACCATCCCGTCGGGTTCGCCCTGGGCCGAGCGATCGGCGACGCCAACCAGTCCCACTACCCGATGCTCTGGGCCTTTGGCGGCAAAGAGGTTGAGAAGGACGGAAAGACGGTTGCGATCAACTCGCCCGAAACGGCCAAGGTGGTGGATTACCGCCGAAAGCTGTTTGAGGTGGGCGAGACTTCGGACATCTTGGCCTGGGACGATTCCAGCAACAACCGCGCCTTTTTAGCCGAAGCGATTTCGGTCACGGGAAACGCGGCCAGTATCTACTGGGCCGCAAAGAAGAATGCGCCGCACTTGCGCGAAATCACCAATCATGCCCTGTGGCCTCAGGGGCCCGCGGGCCGGTTCGGCTATTCCTCGGCTATCAGCCTGGGGATCTTCAAGTTCTCCAAGGCGCAGAAGGAAGCCAAGGAGTTCATTAAGTGGCTGATGCAGCCAAAGCAGTACTCCGCCTGGATGGGCGAAGGTGAGGGAATGATAGCAGGGCTGCTCAACTACTACGAGAATGACCCGGTGTGGCAAAAGGATCCCAAGCTGGAGGTCATTCGGATGATCCCCAAGTACGTTCGGATGCCGGGGTATCCCGGGCCGCCAAGCCGACAATCATCTGAGGCGATGGTCAAGTACGTCGTCGTCAATATGTTCGCCCGGGCGGTCAAGGGGATGTCCACCGAGGAGACCATCAAGATTGCCGAGGACGAGCTGAAGAGGATCTACGCAAAAGCGTAGAGACGTGGCTAGGCGGAAAGGACGATGAGGGCCGTTGCGCGAGCAGAGCAACCACCGTTGAAGGCGTGGATGAGGCGCTTCCTCAAGCCTGAGGCTCTCACCGGATATGCCTTCATTTCGCCGGCCCTCTTCCTGATGCTCGTGCTTTTAGCCTATCCATTCTGTCTCGCCGTGGCCATTA
>JBGVTJ010000194.1:0-59606 GCA_041862515.1 Thermodesulfobacteriota bacterium
CGAGGGTGAGCAGAGCTTGTCCTGAGTCTTCGACCCTGAGCCTTTCGGCAGTGAGCGACTCGACATGAGCCTTCGACCCGAGCTCAGGCCGAGGGGCTCGTCGACATGTCTCAAGGCCGAACTGCTCGGACCGAAGGGCTCAGCCGAACGGAAGGGAAAGGCCAGAACACATTGTTCCCATAACCTGTTTACTCCCTACTCCCTAATCCCTCTTCAATCTCCGCTCTTCACTCTAAACTCTTAGCCATACCCTTAGCCTCTCTCCTCCTACCTCTCAGCCTTGCCCTGCTGAGGGGTAACAGATCCCGAAGCATAGGGAGAAGGGTTTTCTCTGATGGAAATTCTCATTCTTCCGTAACAGAAATTCTCATTCTTCTTGTGAATGCGGTTGGCCTCTGATATTATAGGAGCAATGAGGTGGTCCTCCTGATATCTTCGCTGCCAGGCGGACCGTAGAAGGTTGTGGAAGGGTTTTATGCGCTCTCTCTTTTGTTCATAAGAGATCTTCTGCTTTGTTTTCGCTAAGGCACTAAATGCTATCATTCTGTCCTCAAGGTTGAATCGGACTTTGACCGTGATGCCAATCAGTTGCCAAAGATATTGAGGCAATTCAAAAAGGGGAACAGGTAAAATGGGGTTCCAAAAGACCTCTTTTGCCAAAAAAAGGGGCGGGCTTCAAGAAAACTATGGAGTTGAAGGATATTTGTCGAAGACGGCAACGGGAAAAAAGCAAAGGAATTCCAAAATGCTATTTCCAACAATAACGATGGCACTCATTGCCGGTATTTTAATCCTGATCGGCTACCTCAGGGGAGGAGGAGAACATATTATTGGATTGCGAAGGGCTGGGAATATGACGATCCAAATCCTCCCGCTTTTGGCATGTGCGTTCACGGTGGCGGGTATGGTCCAGGTTCTCATCCCCCATGATATTTTGGTCAAATGGGTAGGAGTGAAGTCTGGGATACGGGGTATCATGATCGGCACCATAGCGGGCGGTTTTGCCCCTGGAGGACCCTACATAAGCCTCCCTATCGCAGCCGGCCTCCTGCGGGCAGGGGCCAGTGTAGGAACAATGGTGGCATTCTTGACCGGCTGGTCATTATGGGCGGTAGGCCGACTGCCAATGGAACTAGGCATCATGGGCTGGAAATTCACCCTTATCAGACTCGCATGTACCTTTTTTTTCCCTCCCATAGCAGGGATATTAGCGAACAGATTTTTCTCAGCTCTTATCTGACCCCACTGGTACTTCCCGGAGAGGTGGGTTGAGAAAAGGGATGATTTTAACTGAATAGGAATAATTTGATCTTGCTTTTTTGAATGAAAATAATATAATGGCAATTTTAAGGGTGTGCTTGCAGAAATAATTCATTATAGCCTCTATTGAAAAAGAGATGCGAATCCTCGTAGTCGAAGACGAAAAGAAGGTTGCCAGCTTTATCAAGAAGGGCCTTCAGGAAGAACACTACGCCGTCGATATCGCTTATGACGGTGAAGAAGGTCTCGCTTTGGCTCAGATCAACGAGTATGATCTGATCCTCTTGGATATTATGCTTCCCAAATTAGATGGCATGGAGGTCTTGAGGCGAATCCGCCGCAACGGATTCGGTGTACCTATTCTAATCCTAACCGCAAAGGATTCCGTGGAAGATATCGTCACGGGATTGGACACTGGGTCAGATGATTACTTGACCAAACCATTCTCCTTTGCGGAACTGGTGGCGAGGGTAAGGGCCCTGCTTCGAAGAAAGGCAAAGGAAAAGACGGATATCCTCACGATCGGGGATCTGAGCCTATCGACATCCACCCATCGGGTGAAAAGGGGGACGAGGGAAATCGAATTGACCCCGAAGGAGTATGCCCTCTTGGAGTATTTCATGAGAAATCCCAATCGCATATTGACGAGGGCCCTCATCACCGAACACGTTTGGGATTATCATTTTGATCCCGAGACTAACGTGATCGACGTCTATGTAAACTATCTTCGCAAGAAAATCGACCAGGGATTCGAAAAGAAGCTGATTCACACCATTAGGGGTTCCGGCTACATGATGAAGGATGAACCATGATTTTTGGGAATATCCGGTTTAAGCTGACCCTCTGGTACATAATCATACTGGGAATTGTATTGACTTCCTTTAGCACATTTCTCTACCTCACCCTCACGAGGAGTCTATATAAAGGTATCGATACTAAGATCCGATCCATTGCGGAAGTGATCGCCTCTTCCTCCACCAACCCCTATTCCCAATACAGTTTTAGTAATCTTGATCGGATGTTAAAGGAATCCTTCGGCGTGAAACCGCTGACGAAATTCATCCAGGTTTTGGATGAGTCGGGGGAGGTCGGCAGGAAATCGGATAATCTCCGACAATTTCAATTACCCATCTCCATCCGTGCCCTCAAAAACGCATCTCAGGGAAAGCTCACCTTCGAAACGACAAAGGCCTTGGGTGAATATCCCCTCAGGATGGTCACCGTGCCCGTCATTAGGCGCCGACATATCATCAATATCGTACAGGTAGCGACATCTTTGGAAGAGGTAGAGGAGGTCCTTAAGACGTTATTGCTCATCTTGTGGATCACCGTTCCCTCGGTGCTGCTTGTTGCCAGTTTGGGGGGGCTATTCTTGGCCAACAAGGCTTTAAGACCCGTCGATGAAATCACGAAAACAGCCCGGATGATCACTTCAAAGAGCTTCAATCAAAGGATCAAACTGAGGAAGACCCGAGATGAAATTGGACGATTGGCCGAAACCTTCAATGATATGATATCCAGGTTGGGCCGATCTTTTAAACAAATCCGCCAGTTTACCGCCGATGCGTCTCATGAATTGAGGACTCCCTTGACCATCCTCAAGGGAGAAATAGAAGTGGGCCTGAGGAGAAGGAGGCGCCCCGAGGAATACAAGGAGATATTGGCCAGTAACTTGGAAGAGGTCAACCACATGTCCCAAATCGTCGATGATCTGCTTTTCCTCTCCAAGGCAGATATGGGGGAAGCCCATCTCGAGAAGCACCGGGTTAACCTAGCGAAACTCGTTTCCGAAGTCCACGCCCAGGCGCAAACCATTGCCATGACCAAGGATATCAGGATCCATATAAGCAAAGATGTAGATGGGGTGATGATAGGGGATCGGCTCAAGTTGAGGCAACTGCTCCTGAATTTGGTGGATAACGGGATTAAATACACCCCCGAAGGAGGTGAGATGAGAATCTCACTTGAGAAAGATGATGGCCGATTCAAACTCCGGATAATTGATAATGGAATCGGGATCGCCCCCGAGGATCAAGCTCATATCTTTGACCGATTCTTCAGGGTAGATAAGGCCAGGTCGAGGGAGGCCGGGGGAAGCGGTTTGGGCCTGAGCATATGTAAATGGATTGTAGAGGCCCACGGCGGGGAAATTACCGTCGAAAGCGACCTCGGCACGGGAAGCATATTTACGGTTACTCTTCCTCTAGCCCCTCCGGATGGGGGAATGACCGCAACTGAAACCAGCCCGCCCAAGGGATAGCCTTCACAAGATTAGAGGATTTTAATTTCGTTTTAATCCCTTTTTAATCTTCCCTCTATATAATTATGTATTATCGCATCAATGGTGAACCAAAGGAGGGAAGAGATGTTTTTTAAACTGATCTTGGAGGGGGGACATCTAGGAGCGGGCAAGAGTTATGATATCGTGAAGTATTTGAAGGGGAGGGATATTCTAGCTGTCCTCACTTGGGCATTTAGTATTCCCAGAGCAAAGAAAAAAGAGAGCGGCAAGGGCGTTAAATTGATCAAGGAAATCAGCAAAAACGAGTATCTGTTGGGTAAGTTGAGAGAGAAGGGTGATCCTTATCTCAATCCCCCCAATCGACATCTCCATAACGGTCGAGAGTATAACGAACACGAGGAAAGGAGATGATAAAGGGGTTCATAGGTTTTCGGAGGAGATGGTTTTCCGTCCTCATGGCCATTGGCCTTGCGTTGGCTTTCATCGGCATCCATAAAGAGGCCAGGTCCCTTGAGCTGTTCAAAGGGAAAAAAGAGAAGGGCAGGATTGAGGCGGAACGCCCCAGCTCCTTTACCGATTTAGCAAAGAAGATGAAGCCCTCGGTGATCAATATCAGATCCACGAAAATAGTCAAACATCCGGGAGGCGGCTTCCAGGGTCCCTCCGGCCCAAAAAGCCCCTTTCGGGATTTTTTTGGGGATGAATTCTTCGAGCGTTTCTTCGGCGAAATCCCTCCGAGGGAATTTCCTCAGAACAGCCTTGGCTCGGGATTCATCATAGATGAACAAGGATATATCTTAACTAACAACCACGTCATCGAAAAGGCAGACAAGATCAAGGTCCGACTATCCGACGAGCAAGAGTTCGATGCCGAAGTTGTGGGGCGAGATCCAAAGACAGATATCGCCCTGATAAAAATCGAATCGAGCACACCCCTTCAAGCAGTGACGATGGGCGATTCCGACAAACTGCAAGTAGGAGAGTGGCTCATAGCCATCGGGAATCCCTTCGGCCTTGAACATACGGTTACTGCCGGGATCGTCAGTGCGAAGGGTCGAGTGCTTGGTTCAGGACCCTACGATGACTTTATTCAAACGGATGCCTCCATCAACCCCGGAAATAGCGGCGGCCCCCTGATTAATATGAGGGGAGAAGTTGTTGGCATTAATACCGCCATTATCGCAGGGGGGACCGGAATCGGGTTTGCCATCCCCATCAATATGGTCAAAGAGATTCTCCCCCAATTGAAGGAAAAGGGGGAGGTTACGAGGGGATGGTTGGGGGTTATGATTCAGAACGTAACGCCTGAGCTCGCGAAACAATTCGGCCTGGAGAAATCGGAGGGGGCGTTGGTAGCCCAGGTAATGGAAGATAGCCCGGCAGAAAAAGCCGGGATAAAACGCGAGGATATCATCATCGAATTCGACGAGGAGAAAATCCACAAAATGAGCGAACTCCCAAAGATCGTAGCAAATACCCCAGTTGGGAAGCAGGTTGAGGCAAAAGTCATCAGACAGGGGAAGGCGAAAAAACTGAAGATTGAGGTGGGGGAGCTGAAGGAGGAAAAAGTCACAAAGGCGGGGGAATTCACAATCGAAAAAGAGCTCGGACTCACCGTCCAAGACCTTACCCCTGAAATCGCGAAACACCTGGGAATATCCGAAAAAGCTGGAGTCTTAGTGTCACAGGTGAAGGTGGGCAGTCCAGCCCATGAAGCGGGTATCCGAAGGGGTGATATCATAAGGGAGATCGATCGTCAACCCATCGAGGATTTGAAGGGGTATAGACGGCAAATGGACAAATTGAAGGAAAAAAAAGAGATCCTCATGTTGGTTCAAAGGGAGGAAAACACCTTCTTCGTCGTGCTGGAAAGGGGGTAATGCCCCGATGGGACGTACGACGTACCAAGACATCTGGACGAAATCCGATCACCGGCTCAATTTCATCCAATTTACCACGGTTTCGAATCCCACCTAAGAGTATTCTGCATCCGTCCAACTCCCGTGTGGATTTTCCTCAAAAAATCGATCCATTCAGGTTCACAGATTCTCTTTGGATAGCCCTTGGCGAAGAGGTATGCAAAAAGGTCACAATTGACCGATTTTTATTCACTTTTTTCATCCCCTCTGAGACCTCTCTACCCTTCCAAGATTTCCCGTTTCTTAAATTTGACTATGATTTCACTGGCTTTTCGAGGGTACAAGTCCTTGACGAATTTTGGCATCTATTTTGCTAGTTTTAGCACCTAACTTTCAAAGGACCCATTTCCCAAATTTTCTTGACAAATTTCGTCCTTCCCTCTATCTTTTAGTTTTAGGTATTATGGTATCTTCTGGCTATGCAAGGCCAAAACCGAAAGAAAACCTCTTATTGCATGGTTAAATCATGAGCGATAACGTAGCCCAGATAGCCCTTAAGGGAAATTTGATTAGCTCGGAGCAGTATCAAAAGGCGGTGGAAGAACAGAAGGTGAAGGGAGGCAGTATGGGGGCAAGCCTCATTCGGATGGGAGTAGTTAAGGAGGACGCCCTCCTCTCCTGCCTCAGTAGATATTATAAAGTCCCATCGGTCAAGATATCCAATATGCAAATAGATACGAAGATCACCGGTTTGGTCCCATCCAGCATGGCAAAGAAACATCTCATCATCCCTATCAACCGAGTAGGGGCTAAGCTGACCTTGGCCATGGCGGATCCGAATAACTTCCTCGCCATCGACGAAATTAAATTCATCACGAGTTTCAATGTAGAACCTGTAGTAGCCTCGGATTACGATATCATCGATGGTATCAAGAAATACTATGGGGGCGGTAGAGGTCTCGATGGGAAGGGCTCAGTTTCCATTGATGCCAGAGATTACACCCTGGGTGAGGATGAGCTAGGCACCCTTGAGGAATTCGATGATGCGGATCTGATCGACGTCGGCGATTTCGATGCCCTCGTCACGGGAGCGGTGGATAAGGTGGAGGTGGTGGAGGGAAGCGATGAAACCGACATGAAATCCGAAGATATCGATGCCCCGGTCATTAAACTCGTGAACGGGATTTTGATCAACGCCATTAAGGTCGGGGCGAGCGATATCCATTTCGAGCCGTATGAGAGAACATTCCGGGTTCGATTCCGCGTGGACGGCGTCATGAGGAAGGCGTTGGGATTGCCCGTTCAGATAAAGAATGCTACTGTTTCTCGATTAAAGATCATGTCCAGGCTGGATATTGCGGAAAAGAGGCTTCCCCAAGACGGTCGTATTAAGTTGAGATTGGGAAGGCGGGAAATGGATTTCAGGGTCTCCGTTCTGCCAACCCTCTTCGGAGAAAAAGTAGTCCTTCGTCTCCTCGATAAATCGGCTCTCCAGTTGGATATGACGAAATTGGGCTTTGACGTTGAGGCCCTTGAACAGTTCAAAGAGGCCGTCCATAAACCTGTAGGCATGGTGTTGGTAACCGGGCCGACGGGAAGCGGGAAAACAACCACCCTTTACTCCGCGCTCTCGGAATTGAATAAGGAGACCGACAATATCACCACTGCTGAAGATCCCATCGAGTTCAACTTTATGGGGATTAATCAAGTTCAAATGCACGAGGAAATTGGCCTTACCTTCGCCTCGGCGTTACGCTCTTTCCTCCGACAAGACCCCGATATCATTATGGTGGGGGAGATTCGAGACTTCGAAACGGCCCAGATCGCCATCCAAGCAGCCCTTACGGGACATCTCGTGATGAGCACCGTCCACACCAACGACGCCCCTGGAACCATAACCAGGCTCATCGATATGGGGATTGAACCCTTCCTCATCACCTCATCCGTCCTGCTCATCCTGGCCCAAAGGTTGGCGAGGAAAATCTGCACAGAGTGCAAGGAACCCATCCAAATGAATCCAAAAGTGCTCATGGGGCTGGGTGTCCCTCGAGAGGAGATAGATGGTTTCACCGTCTATAAGGGGAAGGGATGCTCCATATGCAGCAATACCGGTTATAAGGGGAGGATCGGCCTTTATGAGGTAATGCCCTTATGGGATGAACTGAAAGAACTCGTCCTATCCCGGGCCTCTACCGTGGAGGTTAAAAAGGAAGCGAAAAGGTTTGGGATGAAAACCCTCAGGATGGCGGGCATTTCTAAAATCAAGGAGGGCATGACCACCATTGAGGAAGTCTTGAGGACCACTATGAATGATCAGAAATGAGCACGAGGGCTTGATTCAAGGGAAAGGGGATAACATGGCGGAACAACAGCAGTTACAACAACAGCATCTGGATCTACAGAAATTATTGCAAATGATGATCGAAAAGAAGGCATCGGATTTACATATTACCACGGGAGCGCCACCTCAGTTTAGGATCGATGGAAAATTGGCTGCAGTAGGTTCAACCCCGCTTAACGCCTCCGATACGAAAGGGCTCTGTTATAGCGTCTTGACTGATGCCCAACGCCATCGATTCGAGGAGGAAAGTGAGTTGGACTTCTCCTTCGGCATTAAGGGACTGAGCCGCTTCAGGGGGAATGTGTTCGTCCAGCGAGGGGCAGTGGCTGGGGCTTTCAGGGCCATTCCTTACCAGATACTGAGCTTTGAAGAACTGGGAGTTCCGCCCATTGCTAATGAGATGCTCAAAAAGCCTAAAGGGCTCATCTTAATAACGGGACCAACGGGAACAGGGAAATCCACGACCCTGGCCTCGATGATCGATAAACTCAATAGCGAACGAAGCGCCCATATCATCACCATAGAGGATCCCATCGAGTACCTCCATCGTCATAAGAAGTGCATTGTCAACCAGCGGGAGATCAACACCGATACCAAGAGTTTCAGTGGGGCCCTAAGACACATCCTGAGGCAGGATCCGGACATCATACTCATTGGCGAGATGAGGGATCTTGAGACCATCGAAACCGCCTTAGTCGTCGCTGAAACCGGCCACCTCACCTTTGCCACTTTGCATACGAACTCCTGTGTAGAGACTATCAATCGAGTTATCGATGTCTTCCCACCACATCAGCAACCCCAAGTCAGGGCCCAGCTCTCCTTTGTCATGGAGGGTGTGCTCACTCAACAGCTCCTTCCGAAGGCAAGGGAACCGGGGAGATGTTTGGCGGTTGAGATCATGATCCCCAACCCCGCCATACGCAACCTTATCCGCGAGGATAAAATCCACCAAATATATTCCCAAATGCAGGTCGGCCAGGCAAAGTTCGGGATGCAGACTATGAACCAATCCCTCTTCTCCCTCTACCAGAGGGGATTGATCACGTTACAGGATGCCATGGAACGGAGCCATAATTTGGACGAATTCATGAATATGTTGAAGGCCAGCGGACAGATGATTGACAAGCATGCGAGACAGGCCACGAGACCCCATTAAGGATAAGACCAACTAATCTAACAGGAGCACATCATGCCGAGATATAAATGGGAGGGGAAGACGCTCAGGGGAGAGAAGAGGAAGGGTGAGATGGAGGCCCCTGATGAAGGGAGCGTCAGGACTCACCTCAGGCAACAGAACGTAGTTCCAACCAAAGTGGTGGCAAAGGGAAAGGAAGTCTCTTTCAGCTTTGGTAGGCAGAGAGTTAAGAAGAAAGACGTGGCCGTTTTCACCCGACAACTGGCCACCATGATAGATGCGGGCTTACCCCTCGTACAATCCCTCGATATTCTCGCCATGCAACAGGAAAACAAAGTCTTTAAGGAAGTCATCAAGAATATCAAGGAAAATGTGGAGGGTGGTTCCACATTTGCGGCGGCACTGGGAAGGCAGCCCAAAGTCTTCGATGACCTTTACGTCAACCTCGTTATCGCCGGTGAAGAGGGGGGGATTTTGGACAACGTCCTCAACAGGCTGGCCATATATATCGAGAAAGCCGAGGCCTTAAAGAAGAAGGTCAAGTCGGCTTTGGTTTACCCATCCACTATCGTGGGTGTAGCCATCATTGTGGTGGCTATCCTGATGATCTTCGTCATCCCCGTCTTTGCTAAGATCTTCTCCTCCATGGGGCATACCCTTCCCCTTCCCACGATCATCGTCATCGGTATCAGTAATCTGCTCAAGAAATATTTTTTGTTGATCATCGTTGCCCTAGCCGTCCTCCTCTTTCTGCTCAAAAGGTATTACTCTACGGAGAAAGGCAAGTTTACCATCGACAGCTTCATTCTCAAAACCCCGGTATTCGGTATGCTGTTCCGAAAGGTGGCTGTTGCCCGATTCGCGAGAACACTCTCCACCTTGATCACAAGCGGGGTTCCTATCTTGGATGGTTTAACGATCACCTCAAAGACTGCGGGAAACAAACCGATCGAATACGCAATCATGAAAGCTCGCACGAGTATCAGTGAGGGAGAAACCATTGCCGAACCGCTGGCGAGGAGCGAAATTTTTCCCCCCATGGTCACCCAGATGATCGCCGTTGGAGAATCCACGGGATCCCTCGATTCGATGTTAAGCAAGATCGCTGATTTCTATGAGGAGGAAGTCGATGTCGCTGTCGCTACCCTGACCTCCCTCCTAGAGCCATTGTTAATGGTCTTTCTGGGCGTGACGGTTGGTGGAGTCGTCATCGCCATGTATTTGCCAATATTCAAAATAGCAACGGTGGGGGTTGGTTAAGAACCATCGGAGCGTCCCATAGCTATCATGGAAAACCATCAACGCCTTTCCGAATCGTGGGAAGATAGCATTGAGAAGCTGAAGGTGTTGGTGATTTTCCGTGTGATCATCATCACCCTTCTTCTGAGCATCATCCTCTTCATCCAATTTAAAAAAGGGGGATCCTTTTTCATTACCCCCAATAACCTCGTCTACTACTTCATCGGCCTGACCTATTTTATCACCCTCATTTATGTCCCCTTGCTGACCAGGACGAAGGACGTTAAGAGGTTCGCCTTCGTCCAACACATCGTGGATATCCTGCTGATCACCCTGTTGGTTTACTTAACGGGCGGGATAGAGAGCTTCTTCGTCATCCTTTACATCTTCTCCATCATCAGCGGAAGCATCATTCTCTATAAGAGGGGGGCTTATATCATTGCGTCCATTAGTGGTATTGCCTATGGGACTTTTCTGGATTTGGAGTATTACGGAATTATCCCACCCCTGTATGACAGCCTATCCAGTGGATATCACTATAGCAGTAGCTACGTGCTTTATCGAATTCTCGTATATGTCGTGGCCTTCTTCATCGTCGCCTTCTTAAGTAGCCATCTTGCAGAGGAACTCCGGAGAAAAAGGAGGGAGTTGATCAAAAAACAGGACGATTACGAGAAGCTGGAAGCTTTCAATCGGGATATTGTCCAATCCCTGGATAGCGGACTGTTGACCATTGACTCCCATGGAAAGATTACCTCCTGCAATAAGACGGCCCAGAGAATTTTGGGTTTGGATTCCCATGAAATGGAACAGAACCATATCCAACAGCTCTTTCCCGATATCGATGAAACCTTGTTCACCATGGAGGATAATTCCCCAAAGGTCAACCCGTATCAGCGATATGAGACTATCTTTGGCGATAAGACGGGGAAAACCCTCTTTTTGGGTTTTTCCGTCTCCTCCCTGAGGGACAACAACGATCGAGTAACCGGCAAAACCTTTATCTTTCAGGACATCACCACATTTAAGGAGATGGAGGAACAAATTAAGCGCTCTGATCGAATGGCAACCATTGGGCAGTTCGCGGCGGGCATAGCCCATGAAATCCGAAATCCCCTCACCTCACTGAGTGGATCTATACAAGTCCTGAAAGGGGAATTGAACCTAAGGGGGACGAATCGCCATCTCATGGATATCATCCTGAGGGAATCGGAGAGGCTTAATAATCTGATCACGGATTTCCTCCTTTTCGCCCAACCCTCCAAGATCAATAAGGAGAAGATGAATATTGGTCAGGTTATTGATGAAACACTTGAGTTATTCAAAAATTCGCCAGACCATAATCGAGCTATCAAGATTGTTAAGTATCTTAAGGACGAAATTTTTGTCTTGGGCGACCAGTATCAACTAAAGCAATTGTTTTGGAATCTGTTTATCAATGCCGCTCAAATAATGCCAAATGGAGGTGAATTGAGGGTTAAGCTTGAAACGGTCAACGCGGACGGGGCCACTGGTCGACTTCAAGGAGCGAAGCAAAAGGATATGACTCCCTTTGCAAAGATATCCGTCTCGGATACTGGCAATGGAATTAATCCAGATGAAAAGGAGAAAATCTTCGAGCCCTTTTTCACGACGAAGGAGGGTGGAACCGGATTGGGCCTCGCCATTGTCCATCGAATCGTGGAAAATCACGATGGATTCATTTCCGTCAATAGTCAACGGAATAAGGGAACGACTTTTGACATTTTCCTGTCCATGGAAGGTGTTTTGAAATCTTAACCGGCGGGATATCGGCATGGAAAAAAACAAAATTTTAGTGGTCGATGATGAGCGGAGCATGAGGGAATTTCTTGGAATCATGCTTACCAAAGAGGGTTACATTGTGACTCAATGCCCCGATGGAGAGACGGCTTTGAGGCAGGTGGAGCAAGATATTTTCGATCTGGTCATCATGGATATCCGAATGCCTAAGATGGATGGAATCACCGTTTTGGAACGAATGAAGGAGATCACACCGGAAACCATTGCCATCATGATAACGGCTTTCGCCTCCACTGATACCGCCGTTCGAGCGATGAAGAAAGGTGCCTATGACTATATCACAAAACCTTTCAAGATCGATGAAATTAAGCTCATCATCCGCAACGCACTGGAAAAGAAAGCCTTGGAAAAGGAAAACATCCTGTTAAAACGCCTTGTTGAAACCAAATACAGCTTTGATGAGATAATCGGGCAAGGTCCCAAAATGTTAGCCCTTTACGAACTCATGGAAAAGATAGCACCAACCAAAACGAACATTCTCATTACCGGGGAAAGCGGAACGGGAAAGGAATTAGTGGCCAAGGCTATCCATTTCAATAGCCCCCGGAAGGACAAGGGCTTTGTTACATTGAACTGCGGCGCCATACCGGAAAATTTGCTGGAAAGCGAACTGTTTGGACACATGAAGGGAGCTTTTACTGGAGCGATGTACAATAAACGGGGTCTCTTCGAGGTGGCCGATGGCGGGTCCATCTTCCTCGATGAAATCGGTGAATTGCCCCTCTCAATGCAGGTGAAGATCCTGAGGGTGATACAGGATAGGGAATTCACCCGTGTTGGGGGAACGGAACAGATCAAGGTCGATGTTCGAATCATATCGGCCTCCAATAAGGATCTAGAGGAGGCCGTCAGGGAGAAAAAATTCAGGGAAGACCTTTACTACCGGCTCAATGTCATCCAGATCAAATTGCCGTTGCTCCGAGAACGGAGGGAGGACATCCCGCTTTTGGCCGAACACTTTTTCAAGAAATACGCGCAAGAATTGAGCAAGGATATACGGGAAATCTCCCCCGATGCCATGAAACTGCTCGTCAATTACGACTACCCCGGAAATGTCAGAGAACTTCAAAACATCATAGAGAGGGGGGTTGCCCTGGAGACCGGCAATACCCTGACGGTTGAAAATCTCAAATCGTATTTGGATGAACAGCAAGGAGTAAAGAGGATTGACGATGCCTTCTTCGACATTCCAACCGAGGGGATCGATCTGGAAACGGTTGTGGGGGATCTGGAAAGGAGTTTATTGATAAAAGCATTGGAGAGAGCAAAGGGGGTTAAGAAGAAGGCGGCCGAATTGTTGAATATCAATTTTCGATCGATGCGATATCGTCTTGAGAAGTATGGCCTCAATACCAGGGACTAGTGTCACCTCCCAAAAGTAATTTACAAAAATCACACCAAAACTGATCGTACGTATTCAGAAGTCAAAATGTAAAATTCGAAGTACGAAATTCGAAACAATAACAAAATTCAAATTTTCGAATTTTCTAAACATGTTTTCGATTTTGGTCATTTGATATTTGGATTCGTTTGGCATTTCGATATTCGAATTTCGGATTTGGAATGTTGTGTTTCTGGATGCTGTGCGATCGTGTAAATTATGCAAGTCATTACTGCAACACTACACTAGGGGCATTTCGCCTCTTACTCCCTTGAATACCCTACCGGAATCACATAGAGGGGCTTCAACTCGGAGGGAAGATTGAGCACTCGGGATACATCTTCATCGCGAAAGGCGCCCACCATAACGGAGCAAAGCCCCAAGGCCTCCCCCTGCAAGGCCAAGTTCTGTCCGAGGTGACCCACCTCCATATGCACATATCTCACCCCTCGATCTCCATAGCTGCCAATTGTCCTGGAATACTCCGCACACACTACAAAGGATAGTGGAGCCCTCCTGATGAAATCCTGGCCCAGGCAGGCAGAGCATAACCTCTTTCTCAGGTCTCCGGGGAGATGATAGATTATGAAATGTTTCTCAGGCACGTACCGATAAATCCCTCCAGCCACGGATTCGACCCCAGCTTCACCCAGAAGCAAGTAGACTTCAAGGGGATAGGTCGCCCCAGCCGAGGGAACGGTTCTGTAATACCCCTCCGTTATGCCCTGGCAAGCCCATAGGAGTTGAGAAAGCTGGCTCTCTGTAATGGTTCTGCTGGAAAATGCCCTGGTGCTCCTTCTTCGTAAAATGACCTCCTCGAGGGACAATCCTCCCTTGAACCTCGGCTTCGGAAGCGCGATCGCCTTCTCCATTTCGAAACCCCTTTGAGATCCCCAAAACGAGGAAAAGGAGCTCTGAGCGCGAATTGATCAAGTAGTTGGACTAAAATGTGACCCGCAAAACCGCATGACTGAAGCACTGCACAACCGCAATTCCGCCTATCTCCTCTTGAACAACTTATCAAGGTGTGGGTAATCGATCTCGGAAAAGATGGGCCTTCCGTGGGGACAGGTAGTAGCGAAGTCGATCCTCTCTAGATCACCAAGCAGGGTTTGCATCTCCTCATCCCTTAACGCCCGGTTTCCCCTGATTGCCCCATGGCAGGCTATGATCGTAAAAACCCTCTCCGTCATGGCCGCTCCCTGAAGAGACCTGCCTTCAGAGGCCAACTCTCCAATAATATCCTTGACCAGGGACTCAATGTCCTCTCCCGCCACAACCTGGGGAACCGTTTTGACCGCGAAAGTGGTACCACCGAAGGCCTCGATTTCCATGCCCAACTTCTCTAGTTCGTCCTTATAAACACCCAATACGTGCTCCTCAGCATGAGATAACTCCATCACGTGGGGAAAAAGGAGTACCTGGCGAACGACGGCGGCATTTCCAAGCTGGTGCTTTAACTTCTCGAAGAGGACCCTCTCGTGGGCCGCATGCTGGTCGATTATTACTAATCCCTGAGGCCCCTGACAAACGATATAGGTGCCGCCGATCTGACCCAACGGGAAAAGGGATGTATAGAAACCCCCTGGTTGGGCCTCACGGAAAAATTCCGGGAATACGAGACTCCTTCCCCCCTCTTTTCCCTCTGTCGGCCCATATTCCCCTGTTTCCTCTCGAATTCCACCGTGAACCCCCTTTTCCTGCCAGTAGGTCTCTATGGCCCGAGAAATCCTCGCATCACCCGGGGCCGCCTTTAGCTGTGACTGGAGGGCCAGGCGGATCGAACGGTAAACCTTCTCCTGATCCCTGAACCTGATCTCCCTCTTGGTGGGATGCACGTTAACGTCTATACGATGGGGTGAAAGATCGATGAAGAGAATGGCAACGGGGTAGCGATCCCGAGGGATGAGAGTCCGGTAGGAGTCGAAAATAGAACGATTCACAGTCCTATCCCTTACGAAGCGCCCGTTTACATAAGCGAAGATGGACTTCGCCGTTGAAAGGGTCAACGTAGGCTTTCCGATATACCCCGTAAGGGAAATAGTCTCATCTCGAAACTCCACCGGGGTTAACCCCTCATAGGTATCCCGTCCAAGGATCGCCTCTATGCGGATTGAAGGGTCATTGGTCTTAGGGACATTATAGATTTCCCTTCCGTCGTGAACCAACCGAAACTGGACTGTGGGCTTGGACAGGGCCATCTGGTTCACGACCCTATGGATGTGAAAAAGTTCCGTGTTCACTGACTTCAAAAATCTTCGCCGAACAGGGGTATTGTAAAAGAGGTTTTTTACCTCCACGCTTGTTCCCACAGGGGAGCCGGCATCGCAAACACGCACCTCTATGCCGGCCTCTCTATATACCTCTATTCCAACCTGAGATGTGCCATCTCGGGTTATAAGCCTCATTTTGGAAACGGAGGCAATGCTTGGCAAGGCCTCTCCCCTAAACCCAAGAGTCTGAATGGCATAGAGATCCTCCTCCTTTTGCACCTTGCTGGTTGCATACCGCTCCGTTGCCAGAAGGGCATCCTCCCTGGACATACCACATCCGTTGTCCACCACCCGAATGGATTCCATTCCACCCGCCTTGATATCACAGAGGATCGAGGTGGCCCCCGCATCGATGGAGTTCTCTATAAGCTCCTTTACGACCGAAGCGGGCCTCTCCACGACCTCCCCTGCCGCGATTTTAACGATCAAATCTTCCGAAAGGATTCTAATCTTCGAGGACATGCCTCCTCCGTCGAAGGAAGGAAATGTTTTAAGGATACGTCTGGAGTTCTCTCAAAAAGTCGCTCTTCGCCGCTCAAAATATTTTTCAGACCATTCTAAAGTTCGCTTCACTCCATACATAGTGAACAAAGAATGTACACCGCAGAACCGCATGACTGCAGCACTGCAATACTGTATGATTTTGTGCTCAGAGCTCCTTTTCCCAAATCTTTCAGAGATCTCTTTTATTCAAATCGGACGATATGATATCCGAAGACCTCTTCGACCTCCTTCGCCATAGTATCGGACGGAGTAACATTGAACGCGTCGGGAAGTGAGATCACCGTTTCGCTGCGATTCGGGATAATCATGTGGAGGAAAACCGGGCACTGCCCCCTCTCCGCCAAGAGGATGGACTTCAACCTCTCCAGGAGCTCCTTGGTCAACCCGGGTGTTGTGAGGTTAATATGGACCCGAGAGATAGACTTCTCCTTTACTCTGGAAATGGGTATCACCTCATTGGCCTTGATCTTGGTGGTATCTTCCCCCGTATCCAAGATTCCTCTCACCAAAATCGGCTCGTCTCCCTTCAGATAGGGCAGAGACGAGAGGAAGACATCCGGAAAGAGGATGACCTCGATGACTCCCTTCAGATCCTCCAACGTAGCAAAGGCCATTCGTTCCCCTTTTCTGGTAGTGATCTCCTTGTACGTGCTCACCACCCCGCACACTTTGACCTCTCTCCCGCTTTCAAATTGGGCTACACTCGCCGTATCCTCATTGGTGAACCGTTTGATATCCTCCTCATATCGGGCTAACGGATGGCTGGTGATATAGAAACCCAAGGTCTGCTTTTCGAAGCTCAACAACTGATTTTCGTGCCATTCCTCAATATCCGGTAATTGGTGATGTTCCCTTGCAGTCGCTCCCCCTCCCCCATAGCCGGTAAACAAACTGACCTGTTTGTTTACCCTCTCCTTCTGTATCGTTTGAGCCATCTCGATGGCCTCATTCAGTGCAGCCATCATTTGTGAGCGATGGGCTCCGGTGAAATCGAATGCGCCGCATTTGATCAAACTCTCCAATACCCTCTTGTTCACCTTCCTAAGGTCAACCCTCTGGCAAAAATCGAAGATGTCTTTGAAGGGCCCATTTCTTTCCCTCTCCGAGATAATAGAATCCACTGCACCGCTTCCCACATTCTTAACCGCTGCTAAACCGAACCGAATTTTATCCCCAATGACCGTGAAATCCTTAAAGCTCTCATTGACATCGGGGGGGATGATCTCGATTCCCATATCCTGACACTCGCCGATATATTTGACAATCTTATCCGTGTTCTCCATTTCACAGGTAAGCAGTGCTGCCATGAATTCTAGTCGATAGTGGGCCTTGAGATAAGCCGTCTGGTAGGCGATGAGAGCATATGCTGCACTATGGGATTTGTTAAACCCGTATTCGGCGAATTTTGCCATGAGATCAAAGACCCTCTCTGCCTTATGGGAATCGATTCCCTTGCTCTTCGCACCTTCCAGGAATTTCTCCTTCTGTTTCTCCATCTCCTTGGGATTCTTTTTACTCATTGCCCTCCTGAGGACATCAGCGTCTCCAAGGGAAAAATTGGCCAGAGAACCCGCTATCTTCATAACCTGTTCCTGGTAGACGATAACTCCATAGGTCTCTCGAAGGATCTCCTCCATCTGGGGAATTTCGTAGTGGATAGCCACGTTTCCGTGCTTCCGCTTAATAAAATCATCAACCATCCCGCTCCCCAGAGGACCTGGGCGATGGAGGGCCACCAAGGCAATGATATCATCAAAGGACTCGGGTTTCAGTTTGACCAAAAGCTCTTTCATCCCCGAACTTTCCAACTGAAATATGCCCGTTGTTGCACCGGAACCCAAGAGCTCAAAGGTCTTCTTATCACCTAAATCCAGTTGATGGATATCGATCTTCCTATCCCCATCTCGATTGATCATCTCGACCGCCTTATCCAGTACGGTCAAGGTTTTGAGGCCCAGAAAATCGAACTTAATCAATCCGATCTTTTCCACATCCCCCATGGCATACTGAGTGATAATTTCGCCGTTCTGCCCGCGGTAAAGAGGAAGATATTCCATTAAGGGCTTATTGGATATGACCACACCAGCTGCATGCGTGGAGGAATGTCGGACCAAACCTTCCAGGGATTTGGCGGTTGTAATCAAAGACTTCACCCTCTCCTCAGACTCCATCAACTCCCGGAGCTTTGGCTCTTGGAGCAGTGCCTGATCCAGCGTGATATTCAGGGTGTTTGGGATGAGCTTTGCAATCCGATCTACTTCGTTATAGGGCATATCCAGGGCTCTCCCCACATCCCTGATCACCGCCTTTGCCTGCATCTTACCGAAGGTAATGATTTGCGCGACGCTGTCATTTCCGTAGGTTTCCGTAACGTACCGAATTACCTCGTCCCTTCCCTTCATACAAAAATCGACATCGACGTCTGGCATGCTGATTCGCTCGGGATTAAGGAACCTCTCAAATAAGAGTCCATAGCGAAGGGGGTCGAGATCGGTAATCCCCAGAGAATAGGCAACGAGGCTTCCAGCAGCAGATCCCCTTCCGGGGCCAACGGGAATTCCCCTCTTTTTCGCGTAATTGATGAAATCGGAGACGATGAGGAAATACCCGGAAAAACCCATGGATTTAATGGTTGCGAGCTCTTTCCCGAGCCTTGTAAAATATTCTTCGCGGCCTCGTGCGGCGGTTCCTCCGCCCGTTCCCATTTCGGATATCCTCTTTTCCAATCCCTCCTTTGCGAGATTTTCAAGGTAGGAATCTAACGACTCACCTGGCGGAACGACGAACCTGGGGAAATGGTATTCCCCGAATTTCAATTCCAAGTTGCACTGATCTGCGATCAGCATAGTATTGGCAATCGCCTCTTCCCGACCAGCAAACAGGGTTTTCATCTCCTCGGGGGATCTGAAATAGAACTGATCCGTTGAGAACCTCATCCGACCCGCATCATTGATAGTCTTTCCCGTCTGAATACACAATAAAACTTCGTGGGCCCTAGCATCCTCACGCCTCAGATAGTGGCAGTCGTTGGTGACTACCAAAGGTAGGGAAAGCTTGTCTGCCATGGCGCATAACTTCTCGTTTATCGCCCCTTGATTCTCCACCCCGTTCTCCTGAATCTCCAAGAAGAATCGATCAGGGGAGAATATCTCCGAATATTCCAGGGCTATTCTTTTCGCTTCCTGATCTTCTCCTTTATCCAGTAAGAAGGCTATCTCTCCCTTTAAGCAACCGCTTAGTGCGATCAACCCCTCGTTATATTGCCTCAAGAGGTCCTTATCAATCCGAGGCTTATAGTAGAATCCTTCAAGATGGGCCAGACTGATTAATTTGATTAAATTGTAGTATCCCGTTTTATTCTTAGCCAATAAGGTGATGTGAGAGGTCCCTTCGCTGGCATCCCTCGCCTTTTTTTCAAATCGGCTCTTGGGTGCCATATATATCTCGCATCCTATGATGGGCTTGATTCCATTCTTTATCGCCTTCTGGTAAAATTCTATAGCTCCGAACATATTGCCATGGTCCGTCAAGGCTACTGCCGGCATGTCATATTTTTTAGCCAATGCGAAGAGTTCCTCGAATCGAATGGCTCCATCCAAAAGGCTATATTGGCTGTGAAGATGGAGATGAACAAATTGTCCTTTATTCATTCCTCCTCCTCATTGATACGTGGATAAACCACGAATTGACCTGTGTAGTCCCTCTTTCACGTCGCCGTATGTATGACTACAATCCGTTTTTGACTATATATTGTATTATTTGTTTTTAATAACACAATATATAGGATCTGTCAAGATAAAAAAAGGGATCTCTAAAAACCTGGGAAAAGGAGCTCTGAACGCGAATCAAGATTTTTTCATTCTAAATTTTCCTTTGTTTCTGGAGAAAACCGTTGTCCCTGAGCGCAAGTTGCTGGAGAAGTGGGGTACTCATCGAGGGTGAGCAGAGCTTGTCCTGAGTCTTCGACCCTGGGCCTTTCGGCAGTGAGCGACTCGACATGAGCCTTCGACCCGAGCTCAGGCCGAGGGGCTCGTCGACATGTCTCAAGGCCGAACTGCTCAGACCGAAGGGCTCAGCCGAAGGGGAGGGGAAAGCCAGCCCGTCAGAGGCTGGAAGGGATAAGAATTCCCCGGAACCCCGAAAGCATCACCTCACAAAACATTGGAGTAAAGGGACAGGGGTTTTCCCCTCACAAAATTTTTTTTCCAGGGGCGAAGAGCGACTTTTTCAGAGAACTCAAAATTACCTGAGTTTCCACTTGAGAACGGCTCTCTCCCTGAAGATAACCTCCTTGAGAGGCAGGGTTCCATTCGAGGGTGAGTAGACTTCAGGATCTCCCTTCGACCATGAGCCTTTTATTCGGATATCAGATGAAAAACATGGACCGGCGGACACAGCCGAACGGGATGGGAAAACCATTTCTTCACGGACCGTTATGAGGTGAATTTTTCACAATATTCATTATGGCAGGTTTAACCTGGATCCTGAATCATCATGAAACGGTCATTCCTTGGGAACAGGCTATTCCCATTCAATTGTACTGGGAGGTTTCGAACTGATATCGTAGACCACCCTGTTGATCCCCTTCACCTCATTGGTTACCCGGCTCGAAATTCTCTGGAGCACCTCATAGGGAATCCGAACCCAGTCAGCCGTCATTCCATCAGTGCTCTTGACCGCCCTGATAGCGAGGACGTTCTCATAAGTCCTCTCGTCTCCCATCACCCCCACTGTCTTTACTGGGAGCAAGACGGCAAAGGACTGCCAGATCTCTCGGTAAACTGGCGCACGGGATATCTCCTGGAGCAAAATATCATCCGCTTTCCTAATAAGGGAAAGCCTTTCCTGGGTTACTTCGCCGATAATCCGAACGGCTAACCCCGGTCCGGGAAACGGTTGGCGGCTGACGATCTTATCGGGGATACCTAACTCCTTCCCTACTAATCTAACCTCATCCTTAAACAATTCTCGGAGGGGTTCAATCAGTTTGAGCCTCATCCTTTCCGGAAGCCCTCCCACATTATGGTGAGACTTAATCGTGGCGGAGGGTCCCTTAAAGGAAGTTGACTCTATGACATCGGGATAGAGGGTTCCTTGGGCGAGATACTTAATCTCGCCCAATTCCCGTGCCCACTGTTCGAAGAGATAGACGAACTTATTTCCGATAACCCACCTCTTTTCCTCCGGGTCGACGACCCCCTCTAATTCTCTCAAGAAGTGCTCTTGAGCATCAACGCGGACCAAGTTGATCTTGAAATGGTCCTTGAACACCGCTTCAACCTCATCGGCTTCATCTTTCCTCAAAAGTCCATTATCGACGAAGAGGCAAATGGATCGTTCACCTATGGCCTTATGCAAGAGGACGGCCACCACTGAAGAATCGACCCCCCCGCTCAGGGCACAGAGTACCCTCCCCCTCCGCACTTCCCTTTTAATGTCGCTAACGGCCTCCCGAATAAAGGCTTTCATGGTCCATGAGGCCGAGCAGTAGCATATCTTATAGAGAAAATTCTTCAAAATTTCGATCCCTCTGGGAGTATGAACTACTTCCGGGTGAAATTGAAGGCCAAAAAACGTTCCTCCTCTGCCCTTCATAGCAGCTATGGGAGAATTCTTGGAATGAGCTATTCTTTTAAATCCGTCGGGCAGGGCCTCTATCCGGTCTCCATGGCTCATCCACACGTGATGCCTTGTCCCCTTTTTCCCAAATCCCGCAAAAATGTCAGAAGGATCATCCACTACGATCTGGGCCTTCCCAAATTCCCTTTTGGGGGCCCTGATCACCTCACCCCCCAAGAGATGGGCCATCAACTGCATTCCATAACATATTCCAAGGATTGGGATACCCAAATCCAAGAGCTCGTGCTGAACTACAGGGGCATCATCGTCATGGACACTCGACGGACCGCCGGAGAATACGATTCCACGGGGATGGAATGCCTTTATATCTTCCAAGGGCATATTGAAGGGGTGAATCTCACAATAGACCTGACACGTCCTGATCCGCCTTGCAATCAGCTGGGTGTACTGAGAGCCAAAGTCCAGTATGAGGATCTTCTCATGATGGATGTCCCCCATAGCGTTCACCTTTCGGTGGGGGTAAATGATTCACTGGGGAAAGCAGTTCAAGGACTCAGCGATATCCGACCGTTGCCCCCCACCTTGTACAAATAGGGTCGGCCATCTTCAGAAAAGAGATCCCAATTAGCCAAGATCCCTGAAGAAACCAATTTTTGTAAGTCATCCGGATATTGTCCCTTTTCCAACCGGTAAATTTCCAGTGCCTTTAATATCTTTTTCCTCTGCGAGCTACCCGAATAGGCTCGTGGTAGATTCACCCCCGGCTTCTCTATGCGAGAGTTGATCAACACATCCTTGAGAAGGGGTTTAAAGGAGATGATCAAGACTAAGAATATTCCGAAAAGGACCCCGAAGCGCAGGAATAATGACATATTTCTGAGGGCTTTCCCACTCACTAAATCTCTGAAGCTCGGCCTTTCCGTGCCTACCCTTCGGATGAGCCCGCCCTCCTCCAATTTTGCCAGGGTATCATGGACCTGAAATTTCCCCAAAAGGCTTCGATCTACGATCTCTTGAACGGTAAGATTCCCATCCACCAAACCTTGAACCACTTCGACTTCCGCGGACATCTTCTCCCCGTTAATCTCCCCCAACTTCCCCATACCGTATTGTTCTCCCATCTCGTCGGCGGGAACCTTTTCAAAGACAATATAGGATGAAGAGACCTTCCTCTCGATTTCCGACCACTCGTCCAACATCCGGAGCACGTTGAGCAGAGCGTTCTCTGGACTCAAAGCCAATGGGAGCTTTCGATATTTCTCAACGAGTCTTAGGTCAAATCGAAAATTCCCCTCTCCCCATTGGAAGAGATCATAAATGGTCTCATAGATTTGATTCTGGATAACCCTGAGAACCTCCTCCTTTTTCAGCCACTGTAAATCGATGAGGATTTCCCCCAAATACTGTAATGTCTCCTCCTGAATTTTGAGTGCCTGATCCAATTGCTGTTGGGTGATTACCTGGGCCTTAACGAGAATCTCCCCCAGGAGGTCTTTCCTGGCCCGATAGTTGGAGAAGACGTGGACGATCATCCCATCCACGAAGTAGATCTCAACCCTCTTCCTGCCATGCTGGACATTCAAAACACCGGTCTTAAACTGTTGACCGATGAGCTGAATGATCTCTGTAATGCTGAAATCCCTTAAATCACCTTGTAGGGCCATCCTCACTCCTCATAATGGGATTTTGATCTTTTCCAAGGCCTGTCTTTGTCTCTCGAAACGGGATATACTCCTGAGGGAAACGAAATAAAAGCAAGCGAAAAGGAGGATAAGAAAGGCCCAACTCGACACCGGTGAGGATGCCTGAATGATCTCAGAATTCCTGATAAACCCATGCCAGTGGACTATTCGTAGGATAAACATGGAAAAGATAAAGAGAAGGACGACCCCCCTTATCGTGTAATTCCTCCATACGTGACCCCCTCCCAAGGAAAAAAGGGAAATGATTCTCGAGATGAACTCTTCTCTCTTCCGATATCCACTGACCTGAGCTATCTTCTTCACCTTTATCTTGGGGTTTAGGCCCTCTTTTTTCACGAAAAGACGATAGCAGCCCATACAGATAGAATCGCCCTCCACCTTTCTTGGATAGACTCGACGGCTGGGACTGCCGCAAAGGGGACACTTTCTCATACTCCCCTTGCGTTTAGCCAGTATTGAGAAAATCACTACCATACATAAGAATAATAGAGGGGAAACGAATCTCCACCGCTCGCCCAGCGCCATTACCCATACTGAAACAAGCCTTCCGGGATCCATCCATGTGTCCATGAGGTGATAAATGACACCCTTCCACAGGCTCAGAGCTGAGAGGGTCTCATCGATGACGAAACGATTCATATTGTCAGTTTCGATTTTCAAGTAGTATTGGATTAACTGGGGGTTCAGTTCAGTTGCCCTTTGTATGGACGGATCGGTCTTGACCAGGGTCGTGGACTTTTTCGAAATCGCCCGGTGGCGGTTAAAATAAAATGATGCCTTTCGAGGATTCAATTCGATGGCCTTGTCGTTCAACTCGATTGCTTCATCGATGTTGCCCATTGCCAGGTAAACGTTTGCCAAATTTGTCATGGCTTCGGCAACCGAGGAATCATTGGAAATAACCCGCTTGAAATAACTTTCAGCCTTTGGATAGTTTCCCTCTCTCTTATTGATCAACCCTAATGTGAAGAGGATCCTTGTATCCCGGGGGGTGGCCTCAAGTCGCCGGATCAAATCTTCCTTATGTCCATGGTTCCATGTTTCTTCGTTTGCCTCATAGATGTTTAGATGGGTATTCGCCGAATGATCCAGGAAATTGGAGAAGATGCTCATCGTCCAGGGAATATAGATGAGCAGGATGAGGAAGACGCAGAGCATAATCCTTTCCCGCTTCTGCAGAGAAACCCAACAGAGAAGGGACCAATACATAAAGGCCCACGTCAGATTCAGTTGCAAGAAAAAGGGGAGGAGAATGACCGCTATCTTTAGAACTACCAGGACAATCTGAAAAACCTGAGCTTTGAAATTCCTCGTTAAACCCTCAAGAAGGGACGGGAAGTATTTGAGGAACAAAATGAATGAAAAGAACAAGAAGGCCAAGAGAATCGACTGGCCAATGAGGAAAAAGAGATCCATAAACTTTATGAAGGTGAGCTTAAAATTCTCCATAAAGGTAAAGAAGCCTCTCAGGTATTCCACCAGAACTCGGTCTATCCGAAGTTTAGATCGACTCCAATATACCTTTGCAAGGGCAAAATACCCGTACGGTAATCCCGGAGCTAGCCTTTTCGCCGCGCTACAGAGCGCCACCGCTTCTTCGTAGCTCCCCCTATCCGAGGCCTCTAAACCTTCTCTAATCAGCAAAGTGGCGAAAATGGGCAAATTGCGAATACCCCGATCCAATTGAACTCGATGAATCTCCTCCATTTCTTTCTTGCCGATAAGCGTCTTTCCCCTGTTGATGAGGTCTTTTCGGCGAAGCCAATATCGACGGATTTCCGGGGGACCAGCGTAGGTATTGATGGAGGTGCCCTTTTCGGACTGCCTGGAATCCCCTGATGGATAGATTTGACCACCATCCCAAAGGATGGAAAAGATTATGGAAAGAAACAGAACCTTGAATATCCACCTCATCGATCAACCCACTCTTCTATCCCCTTCACTCCAATCGGTAGTTGGGAGCCTCCTTGGTTATGATCACGTCATGGACATGCCCTTCTCGCAACCCAGCCGGGGTTATTCTGATAAACTTGGTCTTTGAACGTAACTCCTCTATATTCCAGCAACCCACATATCCCATTCCCGCCTTCAATCCTCCTACAAGCTGTTGCACACAAAAGGATAGAGCTCCCCTATAGGGAATGCGGCCCTCAATGCCCTCAGGTATTAATTTGCCCTCGGACTCCACGTCCTGCTGAAGGTACCGATCCCGACTTCCATCCCTCATGGCCTCTAAGGAACCCATTCCCCGATAAACCTTGTAACTCCTTCCCTGAAAGAGGACAATTTCCCCAGGACTTTCGTCGGTTCCCGCGAACAAGTTTCCCACCATCACGGAATGGGCGCCTGCAGCGAGGGCCTTCGTGATATCCCCGGAAAATTTGATTCCTCCGTCGGCAATCACGGGAATGTTAAATTTCCGGGCAACTCCAACAGAAGCCACAATAGCGGAAATCTGAGGGATGCCTATCCCGGCAATGACCCTGGTCGTACAAATGGACCCTGGCCCGACCCCAACCTTAATCGTATCCGCACCGGCCTTTATCAAATCTTCCGTTGCCTCCTCCGTAGCGACATTCCCCGCGATGAGTTGACAATCCGGAAAGTTCCGCTTTGTATCGCTGATCGCTTCCATTACATTCTTGGTATGTCCGTGGGCCGTATCGATAACCAGGACATCTGCTCCTGCCTTCAGTAAAGCCTCAGTCCTCGCCTCCCTATCCTCCCCGGGTCCGATAGCTGCTCCAACTCGCAAACGTCCCAGCTCGTCCTTACACGAATTGGGGTATTTCTTGATCTTCTCGATATCCTTAATGGTGATCAGCCCCCTGAGATTATTCCCTTCATCCACGACGAGGAGCTTTTCAATACGATTCTTATGAAGCAAAGCCTTCGACTGCTCTAATGTTGTCCCTTCGGGGACGGTAATGAGGTTATCCTTGGTCATTACCGAGGAAATCTTTTCATCCAATTGAGTCACAAACCTCAGATCCCGATTCGTCAATATTCCAGCCAGTTTCCCGTTCTTGGTGATGGGGACACCGGAAATGCGGTATTTCCTCATGACTTCCTGGGCTTCGTAAATCTTTTGATCCGGGTTCATGGTAATGGGATCCCTGATCATACCGCTTTCCGATTTCTTCACCTTATCCACTTCTATGGCCTGGGCCTCGACGGAGAGGTTTCGGTGGATAATCCCAATACCCCCCTCTCGAGCCATACTGATTCCCGTATTGCCTTCGGTAACGGTATCCATTGCTGCGCTCAAGAGAGGGATGTTCAGGGTAATGCTACTGGTCAAAATGGTGCTGGTATCAACGTCCTTCGGAACCACATCCGATTTGGCGGGCACGAGTAAGACATCATCAAAGGTCAAACATTCCTGGAGAGTTTCTTCTAACATGATTACTCCTCAATGAAATCGTATGAGATACGAAAATAAATTCCCCCCTTGGGGCCATTTCCGAGGAAACGGCTCTCTGATGACGATAGAAGATAAACGGAGACATGAGATGGAAGGATTTTGTTAGGTAATAGCAGAGCATTCTCCTTTTGTCAACTGGGAGTTTGAGCGCCGCCGATTTCCACCCCTCGGATTGGATTCGCATCCTTCCAGAGCATCCCCTCTATTCTTGATAAAAGCGTATCCAGATTTCTCCTCTTAAGGGCCGAAATGGAAATGGCATTGAATCGTCGGCAGGACTGGCGGATGACGCTTGAATTTACCTTATCCTCCTTATTGAAGACCAAGAGCCCGGGAATTCTTTTCAGTTCCAGTTCACATAGGATCGTCTCAACGGCATGGATATGCTCTTCGAAGCCGGGATTACTGAGATCGGCCAGGTGTATAAGAAGATCGGAATCTTTCAATTCATCGAGGGTGGCCCGAAAGGCCCCCATGAGATCCTTGGGCAAATCCCTTATGAATCCCACAGTATCCGAAATAATCACTTCCCGATCCCTTGGAAAACGAAGCCTCCGAGTCGCGGTGTCCAGGGTGGCAAAGAGCTTCTCCTCGACGTTTACGTGGCTTTTTGTCAGTGCATTAAAGAGGGTGGATTTCCCGGCATTTGTATAACCAACGATGGAGATGATGGGAATCCCTCGATTTATTCTCCTTTCCCTCCTCTGTTCCTTCTCCCTGCCCAAGTTTTTGAGTTCTTTCTCCAAACGGGTAATCCTATCCCTCACCCGTCTCCGGTTTATCTCGAGTTTTGTCTCTCCTGGACCACGACCCCCAATCCCCCCGGTCAAACGGGACATGGCCGTATTTTTGGTCGTGAGCCTTGGTAATAGGTATCGCAGCTGAGCCAATTCAACCTGGACTTTCCCGTCCCGGCTATGGGCCCTTTGGGCAAATATATCCAAAATCAGCTGCGTCCGGTCGATCACCCTCAGCTCCGTAAAATCGCTAATAGAGGCCATCTGGGCGGGAGATAGATCCCTATCGAAGATGATGAGGTCCACTCCCAATTGCATGCATCGGACGGTGATCTGGGTAAGTTTACCCCTTCCGATAAGAAGTCTAGGATGTAATTTCTTTGGACGCTGAATTACGGAATCCACCGTCACCCCACCGCTGGTCTTCACCAATTCCTTTAACTCCTGAATGGACTCCTCGATGTCCCCCTGATTTGAATCCGCCACGGTAACCAAAAGGGCATTTTCCTTCCCATCTTTTAGGGCTTTAGACCGCTGAGTTCGCTCAAATTCATCTTCCAGGGATTGAATGTATTCGAGGAAATCGATATCCAACCCCCATGGACGATGAGGCGAGAGGAGTTCCCATGTTTTCTCCGTTGTATTCTCCGGAAGCAGGTGTCCCAAGTAAATACGACCGGGTGATCCAGAACCATCAACGGACAAAGCGCCCATCATGTCAAACCTCAAAAGGGCAAGGTCAGTTATGTCGTCTTGGGTAAGGGGTTCATCCCGTAGATGGGTATGGATGCACCTGAGTCCCCGAAGCCTCAATATCCCCCTCCTATACCTTGGCAGGGGTGGAATAACAATCCCTTGATGATCTCCTACAATGACGTATTCGATAATGCCCTTGCGGTTGACCAAAATTCCTACTTGTCGTTTGATCTCTTGGGAAATCTCAGAGAGATACCGGGCTATTTCGGAGTTGATGACCTTTTGGGGGGGAATCCTTCTTCGATATATACGCTCTAATCTCTTTATCTGGCTGGACTTGAGGCCTGTTAAGTGACCGAAAACCCTTTTGATGGTAATCGCTCCCCAATTCCGTTTATGTCGATAGAATTATACCATAAAGGGAATATTAATCAAAAAAAACAATCTGGAATTTCTTGACTTTCCAGGGGACTCCCTTGTTCCTGAGCTTAATCTGCCGGAGCAATCAATGCTAGGGGACGTAGTTCCGTACATTCCACTACGCAATTAGTTCTTTTACCCGCCATCCTTTTTCCCGCAATACACGCTCTCCCCTCTCCACACCTCGAAGAATGCTCTGTTTGGAGACCCCCAGTGCACGGGATACCTCGGTAAGAGACATCCCGTATTCACGAACCGCTACGTAGCTGATCAACGACCTCGCCTCAATGACTCGCCTCCAACGGCCGCCTCCAGTTACCTCAGTGCTGGATAAATGTAACCTGGATGCCAGCACTTCGATGAGAGAGTCAATCGCTCTTGAAGGCACCTTGTCCCGAAACCCTGTGCTGGCCTCTTTTGGCTTTGCCTCATCAAGAATCGATCGAACAAAATCGCCACTCCCCAAAATCCTCTCATCATATGACCATTTCTCCCGCCCTCTCCTCAATGCTTTCACTTGCTTCCATCCACCCACGCTCCGCACCAAGCCACCTCCCACAAGGTCATCGCGTCGCCCTTGATCTATCCCCGCTAGCACAAATTCCCAATACGCCCTGCGAGCCTGCTCCACACGCCTTGCGAACTGAGTTAGAATATATTCTGAATCCTGCCATGAATGATCCCCCTTCCCCATAAGCACCGCATGGCCACTCCACGGATAGGAATCCAACTCTTCGATCCCAGCCACCAATCCTGCCCGAAGCGGGTTAAGATGAATGTACCGGACAAGCTCCAAAAGATACGGCTCCTCTTCCACGAGAATCGACTTGTACCGATTCTGAAACAGATGACCCAAGCGTTTGTGGCGGCTGTTAAAGGAAACGGCATAGCCTGTCAAAATCTTTCTCATTATGCTAGAAAGCCTCATACGGCCAGTTCGAACTAGCAAGTGAAAATGATTAGGCATAAGGCTCCAGGCATACACACGCGCCTCAGTCTCAGGAACCACTGAGGCAAACCTACCGACAAGATCCCTTCGATCCGTATTTGATGAGAAGATCTTTCGACCTTCCAGGCCACGGACCATTATGTGGTGCAAGGCTCCTTCTGTATCCAGTCTTGGTCCACGGGGCATGTTGAAAAGAATAAACTACGTGCCCTAATCTGTCAACGGGATTTTCGGAACTACGTCCCTCTTTAGGGAATTAAGTGGCTTGAGAAAAAAGGGGACGGTTAGGAGTGAAAGAACGTAAAAGAATAAGAAGATTCTATGCCTGGCCCGCCTCGTGGGCATATCGTAGCAAAGAGGAACAAGGTTCACAAGAAAAAAGGGAAGGCCGTTGCTGACCCTGCCCTTCTCCATTTGCCCATCTAACCGTCAAATATGTGTATGGATTGCCTCGAAAATTTTTTGCGTCCTGGATTTGTCACCAAACGTCCCTACCCGGACCATAATCCTGCTTGAAGATTCCGTAACCGCACGGATACCTATGCAAACGTATTTTCCATCCGGGAATTGGGACTCGACTCTTGCTTTCAACCCTTCCTTCTTGTCCTTGTTGATGGGAAGTTCAAGGTCTTTCAGTGCCGCAAGAGTGGCTGTGTGAACTTTCGAGAGAGGGACATCGAGCCTCTCTTCCATTCTCCCTCTGGCCCACAGAGCCGCTCCCGCACCCCCGGCAGCCCCAACCCCTACTAAAACTGCTTCAGCACATCCGGAAATCTGCATTGCTAAAGCAAACAAAAGTACTGTCTGTTTCCATCTCTTAAGCATATGTTACCTCCGTAAAGTAATGGAATATTTACTTCCGCCTCATGAGGTTATGGTACCAGAGTGGAACAAGATTCACAAGAAAAAAGGGAGGGCCATTGCTGACCCTGCCTCGTTACTATGACAATTGGACACTAACCTCATATCCTTCGCGAACAGGCGATGCCGTAAAGAGGCCTTTGAACTTACCCCACTGTTCTTGGTAGTAGCCGCCTTGTTCATTGGCAATGGAATCCTCTTCACTATCCCAAAGGGCGATAGAAACGCCTTTGCCTGTTTTGCGATCGGTGAGAAGATAGATCCCACGATAGCCCTTCTGTCATCTGGCCGAAGGGACAACACTCTGCTCAAGGAGCTTTATAGTTTCATCGAGCCTCTCGGTATTTACTTGAAGTATGGTTAGACGTGCAAACATGGTGGATCCCCCCTCTTCTATTGTCACCTTACGCGGCACCCCTTGAGCATTCATTGTTTTCCTCTCTCGCTTCGCAGTTGAAACTTTTCGACAACCTCACTAATGGAGATAAATAGTATTTGCTTCTGGTAACTCCTTTTCATAATTCGTCCCACAGGGTAGCTGATTTCTTGACATCAATGAAAAGCCGAGTCACCCATTCACTTCGACAACCCGGCTTTCTTTAAAATTTCTCGATTATTTCGCTGATGCGATCCCGCTTATATACCAGCCAGCTTGGATACAAGCCACTCGCAGAGTCCAATAGAAACGCAAAGACCCGCGGCTTTCCGTCCTATCCTCTCGGAGAGTTTGGCTTTTCGGTTTAACTTCAAAGTACCCAAGTTGCGGGAGCCACAGCCCGCATTACGCAGGATGGCACACCGGGCGGTATAAATTTAGTAACTAAGGGACAAATCCCATCAATCTCCGGCTCTATTTTCTGACGGCTCCCGCTTCTTATAACTCCCTTGGTATCATATACGAACAAAAAATGAAAACCTTGTTTTAGATGATTACCGGATATTACGATCATGCGCACCATTTCCCTTTTTCGCTCAATATGTTCAAATGCTTATAATTCCGTGCTTTTGCGATAAATTCCCTAACTACAAAATCTCGCTCAATCTAAGATTAGCTTTAAATTTCTCTCATTTTCTCACATTTTTAAAAGATGTTTAGATTTAAAGGTGGGATGAAGTTGACCAGGAGGGGGTTGGGGGAACACGGAAACAAAGATTGATAAGACGAATAGGATACAAATTTGCCGTAAGATGGCTCTCTTTTGAAAATTAGACAACTATTTTACCGTCACACAGGTGCAGTCAGCCAGGTGGCAGACTTTATGCGAAACGCTCCCGAGTATGAGCATTTCCGCCTTTCCCGCTCCATGAGTTCCCATAACAATCATATCTGCGCTATTTTTTCCGGCAAAATATGATCTCTCAGGCCGGATTTCCGTGAAGTATTGTCGTCCGATAACTCTCTACGCCTTTCTTCTTAATCTCCCTTTCGGCCTCCTCAATGATTTCCTTGGCAACCTTTTGCTGGCTATCTTCTATTTTTGGACATCGTATCCCTCGAGCATACTGGGTAGTGGAAAGAACACATGGATGAGATAAACCATACCTTTGTACTTCGAGGCAATATCGGAAGCAAACTCAATGGCCCTTTTACCATGGTCTGAACCATCCGTGGCAACAGGGATTTTTTTAAACATGGATTATCTTCCTTTTCCAAAATTCTTGCCGCTTATGGTGGTAAACCTCACAGCAAGCCTGAAGCAGGGTTTCCAGCCAATTGAAACAAACCCTCAAGTTAAGTCAAGGAGATTGTGAGGTTGTGAGATTTTGATTGTTTTTTTGATTCAGGTGGTAGAATGAGAAAGATGGAGGGGTAAGGAGCGAAACCTCCTCAAGTATCTCTCCTGAATACCGTTTAGAAGCCGGTAGATACCTCTCATTCATGAGCTTATGTACTCGCCTATGACGTTTTCCCTATGCTGATTTGCAGCCACCCATTTTCTAGCCATTTCAGGCCATATAGGGAAAGGTCATTTCCCCCCATCTTCCCAAGGGAATTTACCCATGTATTTATTGAAAAAGTCCAATGGCGAAGCCGTCAATTCTTGAACCATTTGCGGGTTCATGTACTTTCCGGACCCAAATCAACAGAATACGCAGACTGTACGCCTAACTCAGTCAATGTTCGGATATTTTTTCGACCGGGAAAGGAGACATTTAAGCTCGACTTGCTAAGGGTAGTCATTTGAGATACCATGGAAACCCATTGATAAGAGGAAAGGAGGAGTGGATGAGTTTGAGAAAGAGACTGAAGGAAACCAGAGAAAATTATCCCGACGTGGATGTCTTTATCCGCCGGAACACCCTTTACATAGACGGGATCCCAGAGGAGGAATTCGCCGAAGAATCACTCAGTTCTCTTTATTTCCTGCCCAGAGATGGGTTCGTCATCACCTATGCATTGGGAGACCCTCCTGAATTGATTCGGAAAAAGGGAATGGCGGACGTGGTCATCCCCGTCGAGGAGGAAAGACGAGAACGGGGATAGGGAAATAGCATCTCGGACCTCGCCTGCCTCCTGATCCCGCCATCATGGTACCCGTGAGGAATGCCGATGACGTATGATCCGGTTGCAAGACATAAGACCATTGAAAAGAAGGTGGTCAGGGGGGACCTCCGAAAATACTATCGATTCCGAACGGATAGATGGTATGGAGGCATCGCCACTGGGGACTGTGTGGGGTGCGGTCTGCTATGTAAGTTTTGCTGGGTGAGGGATCCCATTCTCTTTGCGCCCCAAAGGGAAGGACATTTTTATCATCCCCATGAGGTCGCTCAGAAGCTTCTCTCAAAAGCTCGAAAGAAAGGGGTCAAGCAATTGAGGCTCAGCGGGGGGGAACCCACCATTGGAAAATCCCACCTCCTTCGATTACTCGATAATCTCCGCTGGAAAGGGCATCTCTTCATCCTTGAGACGAACGGCATCTTGATTGGTGCCAACAAGAGCTATGCTCGAGATCTGTCTGCTTTCCCCTTTCTCCACATAAGGGTTTCCATTAAAGGTTGTGACCAGGATGAATTTACCTCGCTCACTAACTCCAAGGGTGAGGGATTTGAACTTCAACTGCGAGCCCTTGAGAACCTGTCCGATGCCGGTGTAAGCTGTAATCCCGCGGTTATGACGTCCTTCTCCTCCCCCAGAAAACTGGAAAGGCTGAGAAGGCGAATCTTTGCAATGATGCCGTCTCTGATGGAGGAATTCGAAGAAGAGGAGCTGATCCTCTATCCCCATGTCTTGAAACGCTTAAACCGATTCAACCTAAGCTATCGGACAGCCTTCCAACCCGGCAGTCTACCAGCTGAAACCCAATGAGGAATTGGCCGCTTGCCAATCAGCACCGGAGCTTTCCCGGTTGACATGAATCCAGCCGGGGAATTTGGATGGAGAGCAACAAAGTCATTTCTTGCTGAAGACCTTCAGCAGAAATCCCTTTCAGGGTCAGTATCCGATGATAGCGGTTAGCGCCAATATACCGCCGACGACAATGGAAAGTGGCTTCCAGAATCCAGACAGAAAAAAACCGCAAAGGATGATAATAATGCCGAGGACAGCCCGGAGGATTCCCTCACCCCTACCCACATTCTTCGCGAAAGCCATATATCCCTCCTGACCAATCCAAGCTATGGGATAGTTTTCTGAGTCAGGATATTGAGCGTCGTCCACATTTCCTCAGAGGTTTTACAGGCCAGCAGTTTTTTGCGCGCGCTGTCTTCCCGAAATGCCCCAATCAAACCCGAAAGAAGTTGCAGGTAGAATACGCTGGCCGCCGACGGAATAACGATGAAGAAGATAATGCGGGTTAACCTGGCCTTAGAACGATCAAACCTCAATCCTTCCTTCTTCAATCCCAGGGAAAAGGTTAATCCCCCGCCTTCTACGCCACGAACGTGGGGAAATGCGAGGCCATGCTCCAAGGCGGTTGATATTATTGATTCTCGCCGAAGAGCGGCCCCTAACAAGTTCTCTGGATTTTCTACGAATTCCTTGGCGGCCATCAATTGGATCAACCCGGAAATGGCATCATCCCGGTCTTCTGCCTCAATTCGGGGAAGCATCAGTTCTTTGGATGAGAATCGTGCAACGCCGACTTTTGGCCTTCCCGTCTTACCGAAATGTCTTCTCAGTTGTCGAGGTGCTCCCTCAAGGTGATACAGGACTCTTCGGCAACTTGGGCATTGTTGAATCCCCTTGCCGGTTTGAATTTCCGCCGCCAACGAAGTCGGCAAGGAGATACCGCAACCGGAACAGGTTCCATGAGCCTCGGGGACAACTGCTGCTTGATGACGCTTCTGCAATCCTCGATACAGGGCTGCGATTTCCTGGGGAAGGTTTTCCATCAATGCCGTAACGGAGCTTTCGAGATCCGTCAAACGGAATTTGGGGACCAATGTACGCTGTTCTGCAAGGACGAAATTGAGTTCCTGCAACTGAATCAATTGATTCAAAATGCGATCCATAAGGGCACTATATCCAATTTCCTACGATCATGAATATGATTTCTTAAGGACCAAAACCGCCTGGAAATCCAAACCTCCAGGATAAATCCCTTTCAACACTGATCTCCGTGCCCGCCTCCCCCTTGCCATATTCCTCCATTGCCAGAAGAAAGTCAAGCTTTTTCGAATCATATTGGGTGCTTATTCTCGGGTACTCATCCTGGAATGGCTCTGCACTGAAAAGCCGCTTGAGAAGGGAATGCAGGACATCTCCAGATAGGTGATTACTCCAGTAGCGGTTGGTAGAAGCCAGTTTTTAGAAGGATCCAAAGGCCTTTCCCGGAAACGCGAGGGAAATCGACCTGAGCCGGAGGTTAACTCAGTCCAATCTGGGTATCAAAATATCTATTGAGGGCCCGAAGATATACCTGTCTGGAAACTATTTTTCGAGCCGCCTCCTGGCGCGTCTTCTCCGAAACGATACCATTTTCCACCAACTCCTTTCCGGCTTTTTCAATGGCCTCCATGACACTCCTAATGGCATCGATGCCCACTTTCTTCATATCCAAGCAATAAACCGCGGGGCGAAGGATCTCTCCCACATACTCCATTTTGAAGTTTTTTGCTACCCGCTTGACATGAAGGATCAGCGGGTCGAAGTTGTCCATCTCGTGGAAGGCGCATACGCTGACAAGAAAAATCCTCCCGCAGAACTTTTCCATCACCACATGGCGGAAGTGCCTATCACGAATCTCATAATGGGGATCCAACAAGGGAAGGAGGCGGTCAAGGAAATGCTTACACTGACCTGTCATCCCGTCCACATAAACCGGGGTCGCCAAGATCATGAGATCCGTCCTTTTGAGCTTCTCAATCAGTTCCGCCATATCATCTTTTTGAGCACATGTGCCCGGAGTCTTAATCCAACAGGTAAAACATCCGGCACATTCGCTGATCCTCTTCTCTTGGAGAAATACAACCTCCGTAATAGCCCCCGCTTTTCCGGCACCCTTCAAGAGTCTCTCCAATAGGAGATAGGTCTTTCCCCTTTTCATACTCGGGCTACCGTGAATAGCAAGGATATGCATCGGCTTCTCCATAACAGCAATATTTTTTTGGAAAACCAACCTTATGTTCGAAAATCATCACAGAAAAAACCCTCAAGGCTCGGTAAGCCGCAAATTCGAAGAGTTAATCCTGAGGGCACTGACGTTCATAGAGAGCCGTCCTGGGAATATTGAGGAAGGAACCTTCCTCAAAGACGGAGATACTCCGCGTTTCCTTCTGTCCATTTTTTCACAATCCGATGGAAAAAAAATCTGAGGGCCAGCTGTCTTATTTCTTAAATTCATCCCACGGATAGTCGATAAGTTCTAAGAGTACCCCGTTGACATCTTTGGGATGAATAAACGCGAATTCGCAATTCCTGAACGGCCTTGCGCCGCCTATGAAAGTGTAACCGTTAGCCTTCAAATCTTCTATAGCCTCTCGGGTATTATCCACATTCAACCCGATGAGCATAATGCCCTCTCCCCTCTTTTCGATAAACTTTCCAACCTCACCATCAGGGCTTGTGGATTCCATCAACTCGAATCCTACATCGCCGAGCCAGTACCTCGCTACCCTGATTTTTTCGAGCTCATCAACGTAGGGATCGTCGGGTTTGGATTTCCCCAGAATTGGTTCCCAGGTTTTCCTCGCTGCTTCAAGGTTCTTCACCGCAACGCAGATGTGGTCAATCTTATTCACCTTCATGGGACACCTCCTGTTTTTTTACAGCACCTCCGAGCTCCCCATTCATGATAAGCGGAATCCTTTTACACAAGCACCAACTCGAGGTGTCTCTGATTATATCGGTCGAGGAGTTCAAGTCAAGGGAAATCTGGCCTTTTAGTTCAAGAAGTCTGCGATGGGAATCACTGTTCAGCTGTGGACTGTAGAAAAAGGGCTCTGAGAAAAGGGGCCATGGTTACAACCTATAGTTACTGGCGGGTAGTCCAGGGCCACATGTTCTTCCTCAAAGGGAGTAGAATGGCAAGACAGAGCGCACAGGCTGAGCCCACTACAAGGTAGCCACTCATAGTTACCATGTTGATCTGTTTCAAAAAAACAGAGACCGCCACAACCAAAACCAACAGGCCAAAAAGGGTCTTTATCCTCATCCCCGTCACATATCTGGTCGCGTAAACCCCCAATTGCACTCCGAAAAGTGAACCGGCAAGAATTATCGAAGCCGCTATCCATTCCACGCTTCCTGTAAGACCATAAACAGCAGTTCCATAACACGATACGAGAAGTACAATGATTAAAGAAGTCCCGACAGCAGTGACGGTTGGTACCCCGATCCCATAGATTAATAAAGGGAGACCTATGACACCACCCCCAATCCCCATAAAGCCCGAAAAAAAGCCGATAAGAATGCCGGAGGCAATGATCACCCAAATTGAAATGGAATGGATTTCGGAACGAGGGAGCGAAATCTTTGGAGGAATCCTTATCCGATGAACAGAGCCTGTCGGGACAGACCTTCTCTCCTTCGTTTTCGTCATTTCACCTTGTTGCTCACCTTGCTTCATTTTCCAATAGCGATAATATTCCTTCAGCATCAAAATGGAGATCAAAACGAGGAGCACGATATAGACCACCCTCACATATGTTCCTGCAAGGCTCAGCTTCTCTAGATATAATACAAGTCTCTTTCCTAGCTCCACTCCTCCGCTGCTGAATAGCCCCACGGCGATCCCCAATCTGAGATCCACGTTACCAAGTTTCTGGTGTCCCATGGCAGCGAAAAAGGTGTTGCCCACAAGGGTAAAAAACCCCGTCCCGATGGCATGGACCATTGGAAAACCCAAAATATTCAGGGTAGGCGTCAGCAAGAAGCCGCCACCTACCCCAAAAAAACCTGTCAAGACTCCAAGGATTAAGCCCAAAAGAACCAATACAAACGGATTAATCATAATTAGCCACAGTCCCGTCTACTCCCAATGCCAGGCGCACGTCGTGCCAGGCTTCTGTTATGCCTGGCTGGACGAGTACGTCCCTGATGGGAGTTAGCTGTAAGAATTACCGTGCGTTTCTTTCCCGTATCAAACTCGTGAGATTTTTGGCAACTTTGCTATTCTACAGAATTATTATACCCCCCCGCAAGCCGGGTATGACTCATCAGAGCCGGATGGCACGCATCTGGATGTAGCAGGTTCGGCGCCTTTTAGCAGGCCCACGGGCTATACCGAATAGGGGACTTGAATAGTAATTTTGGTTTCTCGCATGTCAAGAGGTTGACCACACTCGTCATGCATTACCTCAATATCCTTCAAAGAGACCCCCGGCCGATGATGCAGGATCTAGCTCGGGAGATCAAAGGCTCATGTGCACGGGGGTGACCCAATGCCTTCCCCCGATTGACAACGAATGCCTTCACGGATATATTGGAAAAATCGATTCGTCAGAGGGCCCAGCTCTTGGATTTCGTCTCGAAATTTTTGGTGCAGGTATTTCTCGGGAAGCCCATGGAACCACTCACCATGGATGTTAGGGCCCGGTATGGCATTTTTCAGGGCGCCGTGAGTATCATCGGGAATACTGCTCTGGCTCTTTTGAAATTACTTTTCGGGTGGATGACTAACAGCATCGCCTTGATGGCGGACGCTTTTCATACAGGATCCGACGTCCTCACGTCAGCGGTTGTGGTGATCGGATTTTGGACGGCAAAAAAACCGGGCGATGTGGAGCACCCGTATGGCCACGGCAGGATCGAGCCCATTGCGACTTTGATCATATCCCTTCTCCTCATCTGGGTAGGGATTGAGTTCGCCCATGCGTCATACGATCGACTCAGTGAGCCCCATATCGTCAAATGGAGCGTCGTGGCCTTCGGCCTGATGATATTTTCTGCAGTGGCAAAGGAATGGATGGCGCGACTCGCCCTGGCCATTGGCAAACTGGTCCAATCCGACATGCTGAAGGGCGATGCATGGCATCACAGAAGCGATGCGATTGCATCAGCTCTGGTGGCCTTTTCCATGATTACCACCTATTTTGGCTACAAGAGAATCGATTCATTTTTCGGGATTGGTGTCGCCGTTCTCATTATTTACACCGGATTTGACCTGCTCCGTTCCATGATTAGTGTTCTGGTGGGAAAAGCGCCGAGCCAGGATCTGATCAATCGCATTGTCAGGGCAGCCATATCTGTTGATGGTGTGCAGCAAATTCATGGTATCAATGTCCACGAATACGGCAACCACAAGGTGATTTCACTGCACATTCGTATTCCAGGCGAAATGGATACCCTTCGTTCCCATCATCTTGCCCAGTTGGTCGAAAATGCCGTCTCTGATTCCCTCAACGCTTCAACCGTTGTCCACGTGGATCCTTCTGCGTCAACTGAGCCTATACCAGAACGCCGAATAGCGGAAGATGAGTTGACGCGTATTGTCATCCGACATCCCTCCGTCAAAAGTTTTCACGGCCTGACGGTCTCCAATATTCAGGGAATGCCCGTCATTAACCTTCACCTCGTTATCGACGGCGACTTGACATTGGAGGCGTCTCACGATATCGGACACCGCATTGTCGATGAATTGAAGGAACGCTTTGGAGGTTGTGAGGTCAACCTCCACATAGAGCCAAAATAGAAGCATACAATGAAAAAACCTCTGCAAGAGGATATTCGTACGACATTATCATTAACTGATGTTTACGGGTACATGATCGTGAAGGGTATACTACGTTAATAAACAGTGAAGGTCATTCCTCATCATGAAAGAAATCCATCCTCATTTTTCGAGCTTTGCACACCGATACAAAGACTTAAGAACAACAGATGTAGAACCAATCTTATTTGTTAAAAAGAAACTGCAAGATTTGAATAAAATTGAAGTTGCAGATGTTGGTTGTGGGGTTGGGAGATATGCTACAAAGTTGTTCCATCATTTAGGCGAGAGGCTTCATCTCACTTGCATTGATCATAATAGGAGGATGTTGAAGGAACTTGCCAAGAATTTTCGAGAACACAGAATAGAGAGCTTTAAACAATAAATGCATCGACAGTGGCTTTACCATTAGCAAACAATTTTGGGGACGCTATAATCACTTTCAATGCCATACATCATTTCAAATGCTTAGATTTTCTCAAAGAAACATCTCGAGTTTTAAGAGAAAAATGGATACTCGTTTATTTACAATCACCTACGAAGCCAAAACAAGAGAAATATTTGGGGAAGATTTTTTCCTGGATTCCATGAAAAAGAAAAACGGCTCTATGAAATGAGCGAATTGAAAGAGATGGTAGGTAAAATACCACGTCTAAGGATAGAATTCATTGAATACTCCAAATATAAACGTATGGCTACATGAGAGTGGCTCATAAAACAAGCTACACATCATCATTATTCTACATTTTACCTCTATAATGAAATGGAATTTGAGGAAGCTTTGAAGAAATTTCAGGGAAATATTACTCACTATTTCAAGAACCCAAATAATATCATTTGGGATGATGAGAATATAATGCTCACCGTGAGGGAAAACATTCGATGAATTTTTTGTTCTACTTACCTGACGTAAGACATCATTCAACAGGGTTATCCGGTTACGCTTCGCAAAGCCCAACAAGTTTTTGCGACCTTCGGTACAAACCTTACCAGAGGTTAAGAAATGAAAATTTTTAATAGAAACTTCTTTATTGGATTGGTAGCAGGGCTAATCCTGACGATCTTAATTCTCATTGGTGGAGGCTACGTCCTTATGAGGTCATTCACATCAAGGACCGGTGAAAAACTTGAGTCAATACTTCAGCCCCCGCCCTTCCCCACTCAAACAAGAATGGACTACAACTGGCGTATTCAAGGACTTGATGGCAAAGAACTCGATGTTGGCAAAAGCAAAGGAAAGGTTATCTTTCTCAATTTCTGGGCGACATGGTGTCCTCCCTGTGTGGCCGAAATGTCAAGCATCCAACGGCTCTATGACGAGATCAAGAGCGAAGGCATCGATTTCATTTGTGTATCAGACGAGAACAGAACAAAAGTGAGCAAATTCATAAAGGAAAAGGGATTTACTTTCCCGATCTATACCCTTGTTGGTGATCAACCTCAAGTTCTCAGGACCCGGGGGATCCCGGCAACATTCATCATTTCTCAAGATGGTCAAATAGTTTTTAAACATGTAGGTGCCGCAAAGTGGGACCATAAGACGAGCATTGATTTTATGAAGAAGCTTATGTAGTCAAATCCTTAAGTGCCCCATAACACCAGAACGGCAGCTCATTGTCTTTGCGCGAGCTTCCTTCGGCGGCTTCATCAATCCGGGAAATATGAGGCGCTATATTACCATTAAAAGGAAGGGATGAAGAAGATGCGTGAAGCGATAACGATAACAGCAGTATTAATTCTTACAACCCCTTTAGCTCTTTCCCAAGATTTGAAATCGCCCTATGCGGGTCAAGAAAAAAGGGGGATAAAATCCCTCTCGAGAGAAAAGATTCAGGAATACTTATCAGGAGGGGGTATGGGCTTAGCGAAAGCAGGCGAACTGAATCACTATCCAGGACCCAAGCATGTTTTGGATTTGGCGAAGGAATTGTATCTTTCAAAAAAACAGCTATTTGAGACGGAGGAGATTTATAACAGAATGCATGGAGAAGCGGTTCGGCTCGGAAGATTAATTGTTGAGCAGGAAAAGATCCTGGACAGTCTCTTTGCCGAGCAAAAGATTGATGAAACGCAGCTTCAATCTCTCACTGCTGGGATCGCTAAGGATCAAGGCAAACTTCGTTTTATTCATTTGAGAGCTCATGTGGAGATGAAAAAGGTTCTTTCAGCAAAGCAGATTGACAAATATGATGCGCTACGGGGGTATAAATCGAGCGGAGGAAAAAATGACGGCCTCCCGGACATCAAGAGGATGAACCCGATCGTATTCTCCATGCACGACAATAACTACTGGAAAGTCGGGGAACACCTCGCCCGAGCGTGGGACATTGGAAAGGAATTCAAAACGAAGAAGGAATAGAAAGGGCCTCTTCGGACAACAAGTGGTTCTGAATTCGCACTTCTTGAAGCTTGTTGCCTTCTCTGAAGGAACAAATCTCCTGACTGGACTGTCTTAGTTAGATGAGGGAAACCGAGCAGAAAACAACGGATGAAGACTATGAATTTGTCTCTTTATGTAAAGAGGGTGATGTCGATGCCTTTGAAGTCTTGGTAAGAAAGCACCAGAAAAGGATGCTTAATATTGCTTACAGGATGATTGGGAACTATGAAGAGGCATGCGATGTCGTACAGGATGCATTTATCTCCGCATATAGAAGTATCAAGGGTTTTAAGGGAAAGGCCAAATTCTCCACATGGCTTTATACGATAGTCATGAATCTTTCGAAAAACCGCCTCAAGCAGTTGAGGACACAACTCCATCGTGAGAAGTTTTCAATAGATGACCCTGTTCTTACCAATAGTGGCCAGATAAGAGGAGAACTCGCCTCGATCGGACCTTCTGCCCTTGAAAGCCTTGAAAGAAGGGATGTCCAGCAAAAAGTGCAGGAATGTATAAACTCCCTCGATGAAGAATTCAGAGAAGTACTGATTCTGAGGGATATCCAAGGCTTCTCTTATGACGAGATTGGCGATGTTCTTACAGTACCGGAAGGTACCGTCAAATCAAGGCTTTTTAGGGCAAGGGAAGCTGTCAAGGATTGTTTGAAGAAAGTGATTGGAGATCTATGATATGGAGTGCAGTGACATTCAAGAAAAGCTGTCCGCTTACATGGAGGGCATTATTTCTCACGGAGAGAAGGTGCTTATCGATGGACATCTAAAGGCCTGCCAGAAATGCAGCGGGTCTCTTGCTGACCTGAAGAAGACCCTTGAGTATGTGCAGAATCTCGAAGAGGTGGAGCCTCCTCCATGGTTGACAGGGAAGGTTATGGCGAGTCTGAGATCAGAAGGCGCGCCAAAAAGGCAAATATTCCAGAGATTATTTTATCCACTCCATATAAAGCTGCCAATTGAGGCCCTTGCTACCATTTTCATAGCAGTGGCAACGATTTATGTCTTCAAAACAATGCAACCGGAGATGGAAGGTGCAAAAGCACCCCCGGCAGAGATCACATCACGAATCCCTTTACAAGAGAAAGAAAAAACCTCTCCTCTTGATGAGGGCAAACCCCTCCCCGCCAAACCCACAGAGAAATTCATGTTTTCAGAAGAACGAGAAATCTCACCAGGCAAATCCCTAGAGCCACCCAAAGCCCCTGCGAGAATTGCAAAACGGGACGAGGTTGAACCATTAGCAGACGCCATTGGAAAACGTGAATATAAACGCAAAGCCTTATCGCCCGAATTGAGAGCAGCACTGGTTGAAAGGGAACGGAAGGGTGTTAGCTTAACAATTGATGTCAAGGACATCGAGACTGCTGGGAGAGAAATTGAGAAGGCTTTTATCAAACTGGGGGGGAAAATAATCAAAAAAGAGTATTTTGACCAGAGAAACATCATTGCCGCTGAGCTTGATGCCAAAAAGGTGAAGGATCTATTTGAAAAACTAAACGTCCTTGGAGAAGTGAAAGAAAAGGCATTGACTTTAGAGACCCGGGAGGGTGATATAGAGATAAGGATAGAGATTACAAAGATACCAAGAGGGCCTTGATAATTCATTCGCGTAACAAAAGTGGACATATTACTCCAGGGAATTTGTTGGAGGCATAGAGCAAGGAATCTTTTCCGATATGAATGAGTTATCCAACGTTCTCTTCGAGACGCTCCATGAAAAGGAGGTGCTATCATGGCGGAAAAGACTATCATCTATGGCAAGGATGGCTGACCGTATACGAGCAGGGCCAGGGAGGCCTTTGGAAATACCGCAGAATACTTCGATGTCAAATCGGATAGCACGAAATTAGACGAGATGTTAACGTATTCCAATGGCGGTCGGGAAGTGCCGGTTATTGTAAAGGGAGATAAGGTGACCATCGGTTACGGGGGCACATGAGATGTGTGATTACCGGTAGTCTATCGGTACCTTTCTCCTTTGTACCGTAATCGAGATAGTTATTTCACCCCAGGGGACGTTTTGGTATCTTCCGTTAAATCCTTGCCTCTTTTCCGTCATCAAAATTCTCCAAGCTGACAAGAATCACACCCTGAAGGTGTAATGAGGAACCCTTTCGTGGGTTAAAATAACCTCTCAATTCCAGTACCTTCCAATCCCTCCTGAGTATTCGTAACAAAAATTAACGATATTCGGGAACTTTTTGCGAACCTCCTTTGTCTTATGAACCAAGATCGATCAAAAAACATCAAAGGAGGTTTAAGATGAGAAGGACATATCATTACAGTATTTTGTTGGTTATATTCTTCATAGGAATTGCCAGTAGTGGATTGGCGGTTACGGAAAGAGACGACGAAAAACCTCGAGTCCTTTCCACGACATTGGAAGACCAAAGAGGAGTTGCAGTAACAATTTACAACGTCAACCTCGGACTGGTAAAAGACCAGAGGGAGATAAGACTTCCCCAGGGGACCGGGGAGTTGAGGTTCATGGATGTGGCCTCCAAGATAATACCTACAAGCGTCTATATCAGATCCCTCACAGACCCTCAAAGCCTCCAGATCCTTGAACAGAACTACGAATATGACCTGCTCAACCCCCAAAAGCTCCTCGACAAATATGTGGGTAAAGAGGTGAAACTTTACTATAGAAATCCCTACACGGAGAGGGAGGAGATTGTAACGGCCATACTTCTCGCCAATAACGGAGGGCCAATATTTAAGATCGGTGACGAGATAACCTTCGGGTATCCCGGAAGGATTATATTCCCTGAGGTTCCGGATAGCCTTATCTCAAAACCCACCCTTGTTTGGCTCGTCGAGAACAATCTCCCAACATCTCAGAAGATTGAGACGTCGTATCTCACAAATGACATCAACTGGAGGGCCGACTATGTGGTAACATTGAACGAGGAGGACGACAGGGCAGACCTTTCTGGATGGGTGACCATCAAGAATACGAGTGGGGCAACATACCGAAATGCAAGGCTCAAACTCGTCGCAGGGGATGTAAATAGGGTGAGGAACGAATGGGAATATAAAGATAAGATGCTTCGGGCAGCCATGAAAGAGGCAAGACCAGCCGAACCGCAGTTTCAGCAGGAAGAGTTCTTTGAGTATCACATATATACCCTGCAGAGGCCGGCAACGATTAAACAAAATCAGACGAAACAGATCGGTCTTGTAACTGCTGATAACATTCCGGTTAAAAAAGAGCTCCTCTACTATGGAGCAAGATTTTACTACCGCAACCGACAGGGTGGGGTGATATCGAACCAGAAGGTTAGTGTGTTCGTGGAGATAGAAAATAAGAAGGAGAATAACCTCGGTATTCCCCTCCCAAAAGGCACGATCAGGGTCTACAAACATGACAGAGAAAGAAGCTTACAATTTGTCGGGGAGGATTCCATAGACCATACACCGAAGGATGAGAAGGTCAGGATAAAACTCGGTGATGCCTTTGATGTGGTTGGAAGCAGAAAACAGATGAACTGGAGAAAGATTGCCTATGATACGTACGAAGCGAGCTTTGAAATCTCGCTGAGAAATCACAAGAAGGAGGACGTCTTCGTGAAGGTTGTTGAGCCGATACCTGGAGACTGGGTGATGCTCAGTTCATCGCATGAATATTCAAAGACAGAGGCTTTCACTGCTGAGTTTACCGTTCGAGTCCCGAAGGATAAGGAGACAAAGTTGACATACAGTGTGAGGATGAGATTCTAGGTGGTCGACGGGGAACGGACCATAAGGATCAAGGCCGTTCCCCGCGCCCTCGTGACAAGAGAGATAAGTAGGATATCAAGAGAACTCGGCACTCAACCACTGAAGCATAGCCCATATGGCCTCAAGGTCTTTCGGGTTATATTACTTTCTTTCTCTCATCGAAATCTTTGGCGCGAACCCCTAAAGCTGGACACTCTACGGGAGCATATCTCCCATGCCAGCTCCCTTTCTTGGCCTACTAGACTCAGGGGGTGGAAGTGACAGTAATACGTGGGCGGACCCCAACCCCGGTGCGCCATAAGGTTTAATTTAGAATACGTCCTTAAGAGCGTGGGCGGCTGTGTACACGCTCCCTACCCCACTAATGTAATGGGCGACTCTTAAGGTTTCCGTGATCTCCTCTTTTGTAGCACCAGCCCCTATCGCTGCCTGAGCTAAGGCCCTCACACCCTCAATAGTTCCGTGAGATGCATCCAAAGCCATCGCGATGAGAAGCTTAAACTTCTTGGGCAAGGCACCTTCTGTAAGAGCGAGCTCACGGGTATTTCCAACGAGTTTGAGAAGTTCCGGATCGAGCATCTCAAAAATCTTCAAGGGATTTCCAACCATTTCATCACCCCCCTCCCTCACTATTGCGTTCGGGATTGTATTATCATTCCACCTGAATTCCATGTTATGTACAATAGCAAAGTCAGGAAAGAAGTCAATTGGTGATGTTTGCAAATTCTCAGGGATTCTCGGTTATCGAGAATTTTCTTTTTCAAATCTGCTGATGTTCCGGTTCCACGGGATACCCAATGAGTATCCATGGTATAATCCAGTATGGTCGATCAAGAAATTGACCTCTTCCCATTTAGCTCAATTCCGTTACACTATCTATAGGAGCTATGGAAGGCCTAAAAATGAAGAAAGAGATAACTGCCTTGATCATTTCAATTCCGATGATGTTTTCGGCAATTCACGCGGCGTCATCAGCTCCTTTTGATCATTCTCAATTTGACCTAGTACTTAAACAGTACGTTGATGAGGAGGGGCTGGTAGATTACAATGGAATCGCTCAAGACCGGCGTTTCTCAGAGTATATGAAATCACTCGAGTGGGCAAAGGTCGAGGAGCTGTCGCGGGATGGTCAACTCGCCTTCTGAATCAATGCGTACAATGCGGTCACCATTGACAAGGTGATCAAGAAGAAGCCGAAAGAGAGTGTTCGGGAGACCATCATTCCGGGCGTCTGGACTTCCACCAAATTCTTTCGCTCTCGTGAACATACCGTGGCCAACAGGCTTTTGAGCCAGGACGACATTGAAAATGAGATCTTGCGGAAGAATTTCAAAGACCCACGGATCCATTTTGCCATCATCTGTGCCTCCTCGAGTTGCCCCAAGCTACCGAAAAATGCTTATACGGAAGCGAACGTTCAGGCCCGCCTGGAAGAAGAGACGCGAGAATATTTGAATTCAGAACGGGGCGTCCGGATAGACCGTACGAGAAATACCCTTTATCTGTCCCGAATATTCGACTGGTCCGGGGAAGATTTTGTCGAACAATCCGGTTCTGTTGCGAACTTTATACGGCCCTACCTGAAAAGAGAAGTTGTTTCCTTTCTCGATCAGAAGCCAAAGGTGAAATTTCTGGGATACAACTGGGCTTTGAATGCCCAGAAACCCCTGAGATAAAGGATGAGCCAATTTCGCTTTATCAAGAGGCTCGTTCGGAGAAAATTGAATAAATGGGCGACAATGGCAAGCTTGATTAGGAAAAAAGATCCCACGGGTCAAAATTAGTTGTTGGCTCTCTGGAAATCCTCTTTCTGATGGGTTCTCCAAAGCAGGGAGCTTTCACCGTTCCTTGAATGTTGCCGCCTGCGTGACCCGTTATCATGTCTGACATTCAACTCGTGTCCCGGCTATTCATACCTCTTGGAGATAAATCATGCTCCCCAAGATTCGGATGCCAGGGAAAAGCTACCGGGGACCAATACTGCCTTTGACTGCGCAGGAGATCGAGCTCCGGGATGCGCTCCGGCGGGACGTAGAGAAACTTGCAGGTGAAATCGGAGAGCGAAACGTCTGGCGATACCGAGCCCTCGCCGCTGCGGCTGATTTCCTCGAGGTCTCCCTCGCAAAGTCCGGTTACGAAGCTTGCCGCCAGGGATACGAGGCAGCGGGAGTGACCTGCTACAACATCGAAGTGGAGATTCAAGGAGCGGACCGAGCGGATGAGATCGTCATCATCGGTGCTCACTATGATTCCGTGGAGGGGTCCCCGGGCGCAAATGACAATGCCACCGGGGCCGCTGCGGTGATTGCATTGGCCCGGCTCCTCACCGGGGAAAAGAGGTCACGAACCTTGCGCTTTGTTGAGTTTGTGAACGAGGAGCCGCCACATTTCAGATCTTCCCAGATGGGGAGCGTAGTCTATGCGAAGCATTGCCGCAAACGCGGCGAGAAGATCGTCGCGATGTTCAGCCTTGAGACCATCGGCTACTACTGCGACGAGAAAGGGAGTCAGAAGTACCCATTTCCCTTCGGCCTGATCTATCCCTCCACCGGGAACTTCATCGGATTCGTTGGGAACACCCTCTCAGGAGGTTTGGTCCGTGATGTGGTCGCCTCATTCCGCTGCCATACGAAGTTTCCTTCCGAGGGTGGAGCGCTACCGTCCATCATTCCGGGAATAGGCCTTTCGGACCAGTGGGCTTTTTGGCAGGAGGGTTATCCAGGGGTGATGGTAACGGATACCGCCCTGTTCCGCTACCCCTATTATCATGCCCAGGGGGACACACCCGACAAGGTTCAATACGACCGCTTGGCGAGGGTGGTAGCTGGTCTGGGCAGGGCCATCGCTGACATCGCAGGCTGATCCCGAACAACAATGAAATTCTACCTGGCGGGACTGCGGCTCGGAGAGCAGATTCTCATGAACCCCCACGACTTCGAGAATAAAGGAAAAAAATATCCTGCGTGGTCAGCAGCGCTGACGCAAGCCGCGATGGAATAGCTGGCGAAAGTTCCTTCGTGGGAACACCTACGCCATCTTACTGTCGAAACCCCACTCCTGGTAACTTCACTTTTTCTTCTTTGAAGGGAGCAACCCTGGAATCAGCTGCTCCAAGGCACCCTCCTTTTCTTCTCCCTTTTCCTTGGTGATTTCCTGCAAGAGTTTTGAGGCTTCCTCTTTTAACTGATCGCCTTTGACAATTCCGCTCAGATCAGGCCGGAATTTGGGATCCGAGAGGGTTCCGGAAATCATCACCGGCACCATCAAACCGGATCTCAGCTTGGCGTCGCCCTGCCCCTCCAAGGTGCCCACAAACTTCGGTTCCACTCGGTAATCGATGGTCTCCCTTGGGAGGTTCACCTTCCCCTTTCCGACCACCCTCAGGAGGGGCGAGCTCATATAGGTGGTCGGATTGTCCAGGAGGCCATTCTTGATGGTAAAATTGCCCTTAATCTCTGAGAATTCCGTCCTGGGTTTTTCCCTTTGAGAAAGCTTCAAGGCAGCTCCCACGTTTCGAACCATTTGGGCGATATCGAATCCCACAATAGCCCCATCGGTAAACGCAAACTCTCCGGATCCGTTGAGAGTCTTCTTGACTTCTTCTGGCCCGGTCCCCTGCGCCCAGATGTCGGCCTTAAAATTTATAACCCCTTCAAATTTATCCGTGTACCCGAGGTCTTTGAGGAGAGGGCCTGCCTGTACCTTACTCAGACGCTGTGAGGTTTTGATTGTGGGTATATCCTTTTGAACATTCAAGGTGATGTTACCCGAAACGGCGCCTTCATAGAGATTCATGGAGAAGGGATCCACGTGGATGATGCCATTCCTCGCATTTATTTTGAGGTTCACATCGGACACGTCGGCTCCGTGGACCTTCAAGCGCCCGATTCGAACCGTCCCATCCATCACGAGTTTCCGAAGGGGCGTGTAGCCCGGTTTCTCTTCCCGCTTCTGTTGGGGACCAATGGCTGGTTTCCCTTTTTCTTGAGCTTCTGCCGGGGGAGGAAGGTATCGGTCCAGATCGATCCTATCCAAGCCAAGGTTAAAGGAGAGGACCGGTTTTTCAAACTGCTTGGCACCAACGTTAAAAGTCAAGGTGGAGTCATCCAGCTTAAGGAGTCCGTCTTTCATTGCTACGGCCTCGGTCGTTCCAGTAAGGGTTGTTTTCAGTGACAGCTCCTCGAGCGCATCGGGATCCCCGACCGTTTTCGAAAGATCTAACCCAGCCGCCTTAGCCAACTTCCGGGGGGAAAAAGGCTGGACTTCCATGGTCAGATTGAATCGAGGTTGCCGACCAATGTCGGCAACGAACCCCTGAAGTTTGGCTACGAAGGAACCCAGTGCCTTAGCATTGATGAGGATTGGAACCTTTCCCTCTCCTGGAGGGGTACCCAGGGGACCCACCTTCCCTTTAATCTCCAGAGGCTGGCCGTCCAGACGCGCAGAGAGCTCAAGACCGATCGGTTGGTCGAGAGAAATCGTGTCAAGGGAAAGGCTTACGTCCGTAAGACGCTTTTCGGTCCCTTTTTGGTGATCAATCCATACAAGCTCGCCCGAGGTAATGGCAAACTCCCCCACCATGAGGTTTTTGATGGTGAAAGGGGACTCTTTTTCAGGGACTGGCCTCTCTTTGGGGGTAGGCTTCTCTTCAGCCTTCTTCTTTTCCCGGGGTTTGACAAGATCTTCCCAATTTCCTCGACCACTCCTGCTTTTTTCCAGAGCAATCCGAGGCCCTTTCAGGATAAATCGCTTGACCTGAAAATCCTTCGAAATCAGGGGAATGAGCTTCACTCTGACCGCAAAATGTTCCACCGAAACAAAGTCCTTTTCCTTAAATCCCTTGGCGTTGCCGAAATGCACATCGGACAAGGAAACCCCAATCCACGGGAAGAGGGAAAGGTCAATATCCCCACCAATGGAGAAGGCTCTGCCCGTGGATTCGCTCACCATACCTTCAATTCTTGGTTTGTATTTATTGATATCCAAAAACCGGGGAATGATGAGGAGCAGAGCGACGATCAGAACAATCAATGCCCCTACTACAATCCCAACCCATTTTATGATCCTAGCCATGATTTCCTCCTCCTTATATTGAAAAATATCCCTTCTCTTTAAAGCTTAATATCTTGCTTAAGATTTTGCAACGGGGGCTTCATTTTCAGTTCCCGGAGTATTTGACCGCATGGGGTTCTTTTGGGCTTTTTGCTATTTGGATTTGTTATAATGAGATTAACAACCGGAAAGGTGTGTATCTCCTGGAGAACAAAGGAAAGCTGAACAGAGGATCATATTCCTCTGAGGAAAAGGGGAAGAGGATATGAATAAGATGAGGCAATCCATGGGAGGATCTCCAATCGTATTCACTCAATTGGTCTTCTTGGTTTTTTTGCTCTCTTGGTGGCCTGCAAAGGATAGTCAAGCACTGCCTATCAATAAGATCAAGCTGCCTCCGGGATTTAAACTGAGCCTTTTCGCGCGCAACGTGCCCAATGCCCGTTCCATGGCCCTGAGCCCCAATGGCACGCTCTTTGTCGGCACTCGAGAGAAAGGACGAGTGTACGCCCTGTTGGACTACAACGACGACAACCAAGCCGACGAGCTCATTACCATTGCCCGTGGATTGAACATGCCGAACGGGGTGGCATTTTGGAACGGATCGCTCTTCGTGGCCGAAGTGAGCCGCGTACTGCGGTTTGACGAGATTGAGACCCATCTCCACGATCCTCCAGCGCCTGTGGTGGTCTACGATGGTTTTCCTCGAGACAAGCATCATGGCTGGAAGTTCATTCGGTTTGGGCCGGACGAAATGCTCTATATCCCGGTGGGAGCCCCGTGTAATGTGTGTGAAAAGGATGACGAACGCTACGCTACGATCACGCGGATGAAACCCGAGGGGACAGGATTGGAGATCTTTGCTCATGGCGTTCGAAATTCGGTTGGTTTTGATTGGCATCCTACGACGAAAGAACTGTGGTTCACCGACAATGGGCGGGATTGGTTGGGCGACGACCTGCCGCCGGACGAATTGAATCACGCGCCACGAAAAGGCTTGCACTTCGGCTTTCCTTATTGTCATGGGAAGAACATTCCAGATCCCAAGTTCGGCGATAAACGACAATGCGGGAAATTCGTTCCGCCGGCGATAGAGCTCGGCCCCCATGTTGCCGCACTCGGCATACGCTTTTACACGGGAAAGATGTTTCCCCATGAGTATCGAAACCAGATTTTCATAGCAGAACATGGATCATGGAATCGGAACACGCCCATTGGTTATCGCATCACGCTCGTAAGGATTCAAAACAATCGAGCGGTGAAATACGAAGTTTTCGCTGAAGGTTGGCTGCAGGGAAGCCGGGCCTGGGGGCGTCCTGTAGATGTGCTCGTTCTGCCTGACGGCGCCCTCTTGGTCTCGGACGATCGGGCCAATGCGATCTATCGGATCGGTTATCAGAAGTAGGGTCATATTCACTTGGATTGGCGGCATCTCATCCGGCAGGCGACGATAAAACCAGAGGGGCTGCCTACGATGAAAAAGCGGCCAGACGCTCTTGGAAACACATGCAGATGTTCTTCGAGGAAATCTTCTAGAATGGTCTGAGGTCAGCCGAAAAAAGGGATACTGATACTGACGCGGAACAAAGTTACCCGGAATGTCGAAACAGGTTGAGGCGGTTTGTGAAAAAGCTCGTACTTTCAGCGTTACCAGAGCGGTTAGCTATTTGCCGGCTTGGCCCGGATGAGGCGGTTCCCGATTGGGTTTTTTCGACGCCGTTCTGGTCAATCACGCGAACTGATGAGGAACTTTCATTAATCTTGCTAGAAGAGTTTGTTCCATCGAGTTGGAAATCAGAAAAAGGTTGGCGTTGCCTTAAAGTTCTTGGACCTCTCGATCTGTCCCTCACTGGCGTTCTCGCATCGCTCAGCGTTCCGCTTGCTCAGGCCGGAGTGAGTATCTTCGCGATCTCAACACACGATACGGATTATCTTCTTGTGCGGAATGTCGATTTTGACAAGGCACGGGAGGTATTGGTCGGGCATGGACATCGATTCGGTCCATAGATGCGACGTGAAGGATCGAGCGCCCAGGGGCCGGAGAAAAAAGCCTACGAATCGTGCCTGGGACCGAATTTCTCTACCTTTCTCTGGGAAATTTCGAAGAACAATACTCGCCGAAGCCGCGGGGAGAAAAACCCGAGGCTTTCCCGCCACCCAAGAGAACAGCGCCTTGATCCCGCCTTAGTAATCGCGGTAACGGTAGCGATAGTATCCTCCCCGGTAACGATGGTCTCGATAGTAGGGTCGAAAGTAATACTTGTAACGGTAGGGGTATCTGTAATAGTATCCGTAGCGGTTGTGCCGATGATTGTAGTGGCGCCCGTGGTGATATCTTTTATACCCAAAAGAGTATCCGTGACCGTGATGGCTCCCTATTCCGAATCCAAAGGACAAATGCGTTGAGCCTACCAGCTGGACGTTGGATGATGAAACTGCTGGCTGGGCAGCCTTTCTCTCGAAATCAACCTGAGCTGTATGTCCTCGAGTTCCGGTCAATAAAACCCCAACCGTCAGTAGAAAGAGGAAAAGGTATTTATGCGAATTCATGACTTAACCCCTTTTTATGTTTTAGACATTTACATACCTCTCATTAAATTATATAAAAATGCATGAAAAGGATTCAATCGAAAGGGGAGGATAAATCCCCGTGCTCAATCCCCCATTTTCAGGCTCGATTCCCATCTACATTGCCTTGGGGCTCCTTATCATTAGCCTGGCGCTCCTCATCGGCTTCATCTACAGAAGGGTATATCGCCTCATTTGTCGTCTGCGGCGTAGACCCATCGCCCGGGTTGGTATCGTTACCAGTACGCTCCGGCTGCTCCTGATTCTGCTGGCGGTTGCTGTCTCGGCCGCCATTTTATTCCTGTTCGCCTTCATCCAGTCTTACACCGCCTTCACTCACCGAGAACTGGCCGCCGAGGTGTATTGTACACCGGTGTCCGGGGAGAAGGATAAGATGACCCTTTGGCTCGTGACATTTGAGTCACCATCCCTCGGCTACCTTAGTCAATATAGGCTGGATGGCCAACAATGGGCCATCGAAGGGCATATTTTGAAGTGGGACGAGTGGCTCAATTTTTTCGGCCTTCGCACGATGTACAAGCTCTCACGCTTGAGGGGTCGCTACTTGCGGGCCGAAGACGAAAGGAGCAAACCTGTTACGGCATACGGTTTGGCCATGGACGAAGAGGATCCACACTGGCGCTGGCTGTACAAATACGGTGCACGTCTCCCTTTTGTAAGTGCCGTTTACGGCAACACGGTATTCACCTTCCCCTCCGAAACGAAGACCTATCGAATCTACATAACAACATCGGGCTTTATGATTGAGGAAGTGGAGAAGTAGCCGGTGAAACCTATGAAGCAAATCTTCTCCCATGATTTGACTTCTCCTAAGGCCTCTAATGCCCTTCCCGGATGGCGGGGGACCCGTAGAACTCCCTGTACGTTACTGATTCCCTGGCCCTTCCGGGATGTCCGGGGCCGCTTCTGCTCCGCCGATCCGCACCTTGAGTTCTCCGCTCCGCACGTGCAGGTCACGTTGTGGGAAGGGAATCTCGATACCAGCGCCTTTGAGCTTGTACCAGATAGAGTAGTAGAGGGCACTGCTCACCTGGGGTGCCTGCCATGGGTCGTCAATCCAGGCCCGCAGTTCGAAATCGATAGAGCTATCGCCGTAACCCTTGAACAACACGTCGGATCGGGGAGAATCCAGCACCCGTTCATCTTCCCCCGCCGCCTGAAGCAGTAGATCCCGGACCTGGTTGGGATCGGCCGAGTAGCTCACCCCTACCGGAACATCCACCCTGATGAGCCGGTCCCGGTAGCTGAAATTGGTCACCTGGGAGGTCACCAGGTCGCTGTTGGGAACGATGATCTCATGCCCCGCGCGGGTGCGTACCACACTGCTCCGCATTCCGATGCTGATCACCCGGCCGTCGGTTCCCCCCACGGTGACGATGTCTCCCTTCTTCACCGTGCGCTCGACGAGTATGATGAGCCCGCTCACGAAATTGTTCACCACGTTCTGTAGGCCGAACCCGATACCGACGCCCAGGGCTCCGAAGGCGATTTTGAGGGCACTGAGGTCGAAGCCCAGGGTGTCCACGGCAACAAAGATGCCGAGGCCCACCAGGCCATACCGTATAAGCGTGGCCAGGCTTTCGCTGAGGGTCCGGTCAACCCCAAGTCCAGGCAGGAAGCGCGAACCCAGGAATGCCGCCACGAGACGTGCTAAGAGTACGAAGACCGCCACCAAGGCAATGGCGATCAGGAAGGAGAGCGCCGAGATCCTCGTCTGGCCGATGCTAAGGAACGGACGCCCCAGCCATCCAACGATTGTCCCGAGAACGTCAAGCTGCTGGAGAGTTGCCAGAAGGAAGACGAGGGGAATCGCTCCCCTTCGAATCCTCCGCCGTCGATCCCCGGGAGGGAGGACATCCTTCGCCAGCACACTCAGGACCCGGTAGAGGAGGAAAAACCAGAGGATGGGAAGGACCCGAAAGGGATCGCCAGCGGATTCTGGCGCAACGCGAACCCAGATCCTGAACCCCAAGTAGACCAGTACGAGGGCCCAGAGGGGCCAAAGCGATACCTCAAACAGCTCCAGCGCAATGCGCAGAGCCCGCGATCGAACAACCCGTGGAGATTTTCGCCGCCTGCGAACGACGCGCATACTGATCCATCCCGGAAAATAGGCCATGACTGAGACGGCCACAAGGAGTGCCAGGTGGCGCAACCACAGTTGGTTGGCCAGAGCCTGCAGTTGTTCGAGGGTGGTGTCCAGAAGATTCATAAGCCCTCCGGGGAGAGAGGTTCCGCCTCGGATGTTACCGACAGGCCGCAGGAAAACGCCGGGATGTATTTCAATACCTGACCCGTTTGACCCTTTTCGAACGACCCGGCAACTCCTAACGGTCCTACCACGAACCTCTTCTCCCTGAAATATCATGTTTCCAGGGTTAGCCCAAAAATCTCTTTACTTTTATGATCTCTATGGTATCACGTCTCTAGGGGCTGTTGCTAAAATCCCCTTTCGCTGTCTGAAAAGAATTTTTGATCATTCTAAAGTTTGCTTCACTGCAAACCTAAAACTCGCCCTTTGGGCTCAAACATTAGGTTTGCGGCCGTTTCGCTTCACTAAGAATCGTTACCAAAAATTCTTTAATGTTCGCTCCAGGAGATTTGGGCAACAGCCCGTCAAGATTTTACCCCGACATATCGACATTCCCCATTCAATACTCTTTGAGCTCTTTGTGAAAACCTTCCCTTCACGACAATTGCAGTCGGTGCTCAAGGCGAGATTCTGCCCGGTTGGTTGTATGCTAACAAAAAGTATACGGGAAATCGACTCAAAACTCGACTCTGAGAGAGTGGCCTATCGTTTTGGTGAACTGCGAAAACCTTTCTTAGTTGAAGATTTCTTGTGGAAAATAGAGCGTGCGGGTTATTTAATAGGCGATTAAGTAACTGATAAATTCGATGGAGGGACACGTAATGCCGTTGGAGTTCCGGCCCTTGAAACAGTGAAAGCATGGCTTTCCATCAAGTTGCTGAGGACAAAAAGGAGACATACTAGGCTTTCGCCTCTTCTCTGAGTCTGAGTTCAGCCAGGGCCACGCCAATCACAATGAGAATGCCCCCAGCCAGAGAAACCGCTGAAAGCATTTCCCCTCCATAGAATCGGGCAGAGACCGCGCAGAAGAGAGACTCCGTCAATAGAATCAGGGCCGCCCTGGCCGGGGGGGTGACTCGCTGGGCCCTCGTCTGCGCCACAAAGGCAAAAACCGTGGCAAAAAGTCCGGTAAAAATCACGCTCTTCCAGACGGAAAGAGAGATGCCAGATGGGAGAGACGAGAGAGAAGAGATCGCGAAGGGAAAGCTTAATAGGGCCACCACACCAATCTGGACCGTTGCTAGAAGATAGACATCCATGATCGGCGCATATTTCCCCGTACAAAGGATGTGCAGGGCGACAAAAATGGCACAGAGCACAACCAACACGTCGCCTCGGTTGAATCCTTCCCAGTGCCCACCAGTCAGGAGAAAAAGGCCTACCGTAGCAAGGACGATCCCGAGGACCGTGAGAGGTTTGGGCATGTGCTTGAAAATCACGATGGAGAGAGTTGGAACAAAGATTCCATTGAGCCCGGTGATAAAACCGGCATTGGAGGCTGAAGTATGGGCAAGGCCCGTGGTTTGAAAGGCATAGGCTAAGAATAAGAAAACTCCCAGGACACTGCCAGCGAAAACGATGAACTTATCGACTCTGGGAAGTCTTTTAGCAAAGATCAGGATCATGAGGAGAAAGGAGAGGGTAAACCGAAAGAAGAGGAAAGGATAGACTCCCACCTCGGCGATGGCCTCCTTCACCATGATGAACGTGAACCCCCAAAAAAAAGCCACCAGCAGCAGCACAAAATCAGCAATTATGGATGCATCTTTTGTTAATCCCATGTATTTCCTCCAATGGTTCGTACACAATACCAATCAGCTGTCCGCTTCGTCAAGATCCTCAATCCCCTCAACAAATCTATTGACATTATGTGAAAATCCTTTATAAAGGGAGAGTGCAAAGTTTTGGTTTTGTAGAGAGGGGGGGTGATTGAGCAAGAGGTTCGTAAAAGGTGGGGGGCACGGCGCCCAGAGTGTTTTTCGGATTTTCTATCCACAAAAAATAGAGGAGGTTAAAAATGAGGAAAATACTGATCGTATTCTTGACTTTGTTATTTGTTGGTTCGTATTTTGTGGGCCCTGCCATGGCGGTCTCAACAGAAGAAATCACCAAGGCTTCTGCTCTTGAGGAAATCATAAAGAGGGGAGAGCTTTGGGTCGGCCTGGAAGCCGGTTATCAGCCCTTTGAGATGCAGGATGAGAAAGGAAATATCGTAGGCTTCGATGTGGACATGGCCTATGAGATGGGCAAGGCCCTTTTCGGCGAGGGGGGGGAGAAAAAGGTTAAGCTTATCAATACGGCCTGGGAGGGAATCATCCCGGCCCTCATGACACACAAGTTCGACATCATCATGTCGGGCATGACGATTCTCCAGAGCCGAAACCTCAAGGTCAACTTCTGTGAGCCCTATTACTATATCGGACAGTGCCTGCTGATCCACAAGAAGGACAAGGACAAATACACGCACTACAGAGATCTCAACAAGAAAGGCGTGATTGTCACCAGCAAGCTGGGGGTCACGGGTGCGTTTACTGCCGAAAAGGTGATGCCCAATGCCACCCTTCGACTGTTCAAGACAGAGGCGGAAGGGGCCTTGCAGGTGGCCAACGGGGTAGCGGATGCTTTTATCTACGATGAACCCCAGGTTCGGGTCTTTGCAGCCATGTATAGGGACAAAACCGTGGGGATCTTTGAGCCCATCACCTATGAACCTCTGGCATGGGCCATTAGGAAGGGAGACGTGGACTGGCTCAACTGGCTCAATAATTTCCTGGCGCAGGTTCGTGGCGATGGCCGCTGGGAGAAATGCAAACAAAAGTGGTTCGTAGACTACATAATAGAAGTGGCCGGGAAAGAGAAAAAGTAGATGAAACAGACAAAGGGGGGAGACACGTCAGCATCCCCCCTTTCGCCTGTTTAGAGGAGGCTACGTGTGACTTTCAATAAAAGATCACTGATTACCCTCGGCATACTCGTCATCATTATGGGATATATCTATTACTTCTTCACGGAGAAGGGTATTACCTACATATGGCATTGGGAAAGAATTCCCGAGATGCTCTTCTACCATGGCCCCAAGTCTGCCGATGACCCGGCGCCCCGGCTCCGGATGGGCATCCTGATGATCGGCTTCGTGTTGACGTTGAAAATCTCCCTCTTTTCGATCGTCTTCGGCATCTTCATCGGAACCGTCGTGGGCATCGCCAGGCTCTCCCACGAACCGGTAACCCGGAGGCTTGCACATGCGTACGTGGAACTCATCCGGAACACACCGCTCCTCGTCCAGATATACATCATCTACTTCTTTGTGGGATCCATGTTGAGACTTTCCGCCTTTGCTGCCGGCACGGCCGCTCTGTCGATCTTTGCAGGTGCCTACGTGGCGGAAATCGTCCGGGCGGGCATACAATCGATCCACAAGGGACAGATGGAGGCGGCACGATCCCTTGGCATGAACTATGCCCAGGCCATGCGCTATGTTATTCTCCCTCAGGCTTTCAAGCGGATCATACCGCCCCTGGCAGGCCAGTTCATCTCCTTGATAAAGGACTCCTCCCTGGTCTCGGTCATTGCCTTGGCCGACCTGATGTTTCAGGGTCAACAAGCCGTGGCACGGACCTACCATGCCTTTGAAATATACTTTACCGTGGCCTTCCTGTATCTCGTCATGACCTTTACGCTTTCCATGGCTACACAATACTTAGAAATGAGGCTGGCAATCAGTGATTGACGTTCGAAATGTAAACAAAACCTTCAGGACCCCGGACAGGAAAGAAGTGAGGGCCCTGGTCGACTTCTCGACCCGTATTAACAAGGGCGAAGTGGTCGTCATCATCGGCCCCAGCGGCTCGGGGAAGAGCACGTTACTCCGGTGCCTCAATCGTCTCGAGGAGATAGATAGCGGGGAGATCATCATCGACGGCGTCAATATTTACGACAAGAACGTGAACATCAACGAGATTCGTGAAGAGATCGGCATGGTTTTCCAGCTCTTTAACCTCTTCCCCCACAAGACGGTTCTGGAAAATGTGACCCTTGCCCAGCAGGTGGTCCGCAAACGAACCCGGGAGGAAGCCGTCGAAATCGCCCGGCAGCTTCTCCACAAGGTTGGAATCCCAGAAAAGGAGAACGTTTATCAGTCCCAGCTTTCAGGGGGCCAACAGCAGCGGGTTGCCATTGCCCGGGCCCTGGCGATGCGGCCCAAGATTATGATGTTTGATGAGGCCACATCGGCGCTCGACC
>JBGVTJ010000195.1:0-3827 GCA_041862515.1 Thermodesulfobacteriota bacterium
CATTGAGTCTAGGAAATTCCTCACTCCATTCGGCCCGAGCCTTTCGGCAGTGAGCGACTCGACATGAGCCTTCGACCCGAGCTCAGGCCGAGGGGCTCGTCGACATGTCTCAAGGCCGAACTGCTCACGCCGAGGGCAGTACTAAGTCCTGAGCGGATAAGTTCGTCTTGGGACTTATGAATCGAAGGACTTAGTGGTTTTATACCAAAAAGAGGGAAAAGAATAAAGGGATATGATCAGGATTTTTATCCCCTCGGATATGGATCGGATTTTAGAAATAGAAGCCCAGGCTTTTCCCAAGTCGCCTTATAGCCGGCGTATTTTCACGAGCCTCTACCGATCCAATCCCACCACGTTCTTGGTTTATGAGGAAGAAGAGATCCTGGGCTACCTCATCCACACCCTTGAAGGTCATATCATTTCCATCGCCGTCGAACCTCGCTATAGGAGAAAGGGGATAGGAACCCAACTGGTCAGGGAGGTCTTCAGGAATTCAACGAGCGAATTCATATGGGTGGAGGTTAGGGAGACCAACGCCGGTGCTCAGGTCTTCTATGAAAAATTGGGGTTCCGAAAAAAAGGGGTCGTCCCAAATTACTACTGGACCGAAGACGCCTATATCATGGTGAGACAATGGTAAAGGGAAGAGTTTCGATGGGGCCTGGAAGGAATCTTCCAGGCAAGGCGGGTTTACTTCAAAAGGAGGGCCCATTTGTCGAAGAGGCCGTTGTAACGGAGGATGTATTCCCCTCCATCCTCGGCCAATACCTTGTAGTAGTCGAGTCTGATGGATTTCCTTGAAATTCCACTCTCGTACCACCTGTCCCTTATCTCCAGAATCTGATACCTCTTCCCCTTCCTTATGAAGGCCCGCGGCGCTTCATTAGCCCTGTATCCGCTGTAGCACTCTACGTGAACGAGCTCAAGCCGTTTCATGAGATGGACATATCCCGGACGTGTCGGGCCTCGGTCATAGGAGATTGGAAGCAGGCCTATAATATTGCATGGCCTCGGGAAGCCACTGGTTTATCTGTTCAATCCGCCTTTCATCGGCGGGATGGGTGGATAGGAATTCAGGAGGAGATTTTTCCCCCTTCGCTGCGGCCATCCTCTTCCAAAACTCCACGGCCTTTGCTGGGGCATATCCCGCCTTCGCCATCAAGATCAGACCAACGCGGTCGGCCTCTGATTCTTGATTTCTGCTGAAGGGGAGAATGACACCAACGGTTGTAGCGGCCCCATAACCGATATTGAGCGCGCTGATGGTTGCGGGACTCTGATCCTTCAGGGCTATGTTCATGGCCACTTGACCCATTTGAGCCAACAGTATCGTAGTCATCCGTTCGCCCCCATGCCTTATCAGGGCGTGGGCAACCTCGTGCCCCATGACCGCCGCCAATCCGCTTTCATCCTTGGTATACGGAAGAATCCCCGAATAAACAGCAACTTTCCCCCCCGGCAGCGCAAAGGCATTGATCATCTTATCATCCTGTATGACGTTGAATTCCCATTCGTACTCCGGCTTATTGGCCGCCAAAGCGATTCGGTTTCCCACCTTGCTTACCATGCCCACCGCCTGTTTGTCCTGGCTCAGCTTCGACTTGCCCAAGATTTCCCGGTAGGACTGTAATCCGAGGGTGATCTCCGTTGATTCGGGGACGAGGATGAACTGGGATCGGCCCGTTACGGGCGCAGTGGCGCACCCAAGCCAGTGAACGAGAAGGAGGAGTGGGAGGAGATAGACGAGCACCGTATTTCGATATCGAGCCATTCTGAATTCTCCATGAATATGATTTTGTTAAATGGTTCTAATCCTTATCCTACTGCAAGAGAACTCGTATTATCAATAGGCATTGAGCAGTTCCAGACGGTTTTCCCAGAAAAAGGGGGCCGCCGGCAATGCCTTATCATACACCAAAAAGTTAGGCTGGTAAAGGATTTGAGCGGATTGTTAAGTTGGCTTAGGTTGGTTCTTGTTGGGGGTTATTTGGGGTTCACGGTTACAGTTTTGGTGACAGTTTGGTCTGGGTCCCACACCTTTAAGATGAGGGGGAGATAGGATAACAAGCGAGGGAAAGGACACTGATTATTCAGAATGGGGAAGACCTCGTAAAGGGTGAAAAGTGGGTAAACCGGGCGAACCACGGGTGAAGGATGTATTTTGAGACCCATTTTGTGATTAGGGAAGTGGCCGACGCAATCGGTCCAGTCTCAACCCAGACAGAAACCAACGGATGTCAAGAGAGTTTAGGGCGATACGGTTCAGTGTAAGGTACGAGGATGCCGCCAGCCTGAATGAGATTGATGCTGAATTTGATGTATTCCAGTCTCTCCGGTTGAGTCAAAGTCAATATTTCTACCACAAATCAATAATTTGCCGCTACCCTTATTATGCAATACTTCATCTTGTATTAAACGAAGGCCAAATGAACGGGCTTGCTTGAATTAATGACTCTGTATTGTTCCGTCGGCACGACTATTCCGTTATCTCAAAGGATAAGGTCTCAAGTATCTCACCATTCTCATCGCGGATTTCAACCTGTGCCGAGCCGATCATGCTTGGTCGGAGAGAGAGATAGGACCAAGTCCGCCAGCTGTTGGAGCCCACACGAAGATCGACATCCGCGATCCTTTTTCCTTTCTCTCCGATCCAGCGCACAATGATGGCCTCTCCCTTGCCATTGATGACATGCATCCAGCAGTAGACCCGACCCTGACTGACCGATACCCGTTTGGACATACCCACGGGTTCCCGGCCCTCTACACCAAGAGCGATCGTTGATCGACGAATCGCAGGACGGCTCACTCTTGGTGGCCTATCTTTGCCGATGACCGTAGCCTGAATCCGCTTCCCTGACGAGGGAAGGAAACCCTCTGCCTCTGTTCTCGAGATTTCGCCCGATTCCTGACCCTCCAGCCTGGCTTGTTCCGGATCTCCGGATGCATCCTGAATGATCTCCGATTCACCACGGGATTCGCTTATGATCGCTGCTGGTCGAGAATTAGCTATCTCCGTGGAAGGCTCTCGAACATCTCCACCTTTACTGAATACTGCGCGGCCAGGGAGAACTGGCAATACTGTCTCCTTATCCGAGGGCGCACCCTCCTGCGGCGGTTTTAGCCCTGCTTCCATTTTGGAGGTCGGAGCCTGATCTCCCGACATATCGCTTTCGAGCTGCCGATTTTCCCCCACATGTCTTCTCTCGGGACGTGAGCGAAAATACTGACTGTAGACTATCACTCCAACCAGAGAAGCAACGGCAAAAACCAATAACCCGCCGATTAGACCCTTTTGGAGGGGGGACAGAAAATGGATATGCTCGAACAACTTCCTCTGCTCAGAACTCGCTGTTCGGGTGAAACGCACCCTGGCCCGAACCTTATAGCCGAGCTCTTCGATCGAAACGACCTTCCCCCTGCAAGGTATCTCAGTGCTATTCAAGAGAATGACAAAATCCAGTAACTCACCGAGCTGTAAATCGAAATTGGCCTCGAGCTTCAAGCTCTGCTGGCTAATATCGAGGCCCCGCATGGTCATCCGCCTCCCGTAGCGGGAGCAAATGACCGGTGCCGTCACGGGTAACTGAGGAAATTGCCGCCTTTCTTCCATTTGCGCGTGACCTCTTCAATCAGATCCCAAGCAACCCTTTAAAGCTACTGCGTATTATTAATGGGTGCCTTCCCGGATGCTCTTTAGCAAGTCACGACTACGAATGTAATTTTGCCGAACTATGACAATGTAGAGGATTGTAAGAAGTGAATAAATGATTCCCAGTATGACCCCTTGCGCAATCAGCGTTTTCTTCATCAAAAGAACGCTATGGGCG
>JBGVTJ010000196.1:0-4933 GCA_041862515.1 Thermodesulfobacteriota bacterium
AAGAGCAATCCTGAGATTGCAGGGAAGGTTAAGAAATCGATTTGGGATGAACAAACTGGGGAATGGACCTATCAAGTACAATTTGGGTCAGGATTAAAAGGAATTCCGGAATCAGATCTTGAAATAGTTCCTGAGGAGATTGACCACAAAAAAGAAGTCATCACCGGCCGGTTTGCCGATATCAATTCATTTCGTTCTGTTATTACTTACTATCGTTTGAAACGGCCTGTTAATTTAATTGCTCATTCCTTTGGTTCTGCAAAGGCAATCCTCTATCCATATCAATTTAAGCCATTGCTAAAATTCCTCCAACATCCCGAGCAAAGGATACTTGAAGGGTAGGAGGGTCAGACTTTAAAATTGAGTTTTTTGGGACCCCTAAAGTGTTAGATTATGAGGTTCGCCTTCCAATTTAGCTCCATCCAATTTCCCTCCATTCAACCAGTCCCATCCTCAAATCACACTCAAGTTCAGATTGTGAAATTTTTTCAACACCCCCCAAAATTTTTCCGGATTTTACTCCAATTCATAGCAAGCTATCGTGATTTTATAATAATTCTAGCTATTAACCTCCGGTGCGTTGTGCCCTCAGCCGGATAGAAAGGCAACGGGAGAAGTGTTATAATGTAAGGCCTGATCTCCTGACGACCTGAATCTAGATTACCTTTTGCGATAGCGAGAATGAGCGAGGATGTATAATAGGGGGACGCTCGTGAAATATTGACATTTGATTCAGGCGGTCGGATATGGAGGTTATGCTGCGAAGAATATGCATAGATTTCCCGAAAACTCCATCACATTATCCCTAATTGGGATAGAGTGCAAACCCAGTAATGGAAGTGTGGAGCTGGCCAGATTTTTCCTCGATGGGGACCATCGTCGGCGGGGAGTATAAAAAAATGGACTGGTGGTTGACTTGGCGAACTCTGCATGGCGTGTTTGCTTTTGGAGCTATGTTGCTGGCGGTAGCCAGTATCATAGTCGTTTGGCGGATGCGGGGAATCTTAAGCTGGAAGCGCTCCCTGCGTAATGAGCTGAAAGGCCTGAATAAGGAGGCAGAAGCAGCCGGTGAGACGCAACAGCAGGCCCTTAAGGTAGTGCTGGAGCGTTGTCAGAGAGCATGGAGTGCTACTTTTCCCGAGATAAGAGAATTGGCAGACCTCTCTGCCTATATACGTTCCATTGCCACCTGCTACCATCCGGGGGTGGAGAAGCCTGAATTACGCATAACCACCGGGCGTCTCCTAAAGTCCGCCCAGGAATGTGTCAATCGACTCGAACTGATCCTGCGCCGCCCAGGATTTCAGAGACTGCGGCGGGTTCGCATTCGCCACATCCGGCAGTCCTATGAATGGTACGACCGGGTGAACCAAAATCGGATTGTAAGGTATTTCAGCCATTACCGGAAGGTCATCAAGAGAATCTTTCAGTTACGTCTGGTAATCCTACCCGATCCTTTTTTCTGGCTAGCCTATTTTTCCAATCGTTTGACCATGATGACCCTTACCAGATGCTTACTGGTGGATGTTTATCTCTTTGTGGGAAAGCTGGCCATTCAGGCTTATGATGAAGAAGAAAAGGAGGACGCCATTCCAACCGAGATGGATGAATTGGAAAAGACCTTGGGAGATCTGGACTCCCTGAAACCTTCAGAGGCCGATATTACCGATCCCCAAATCCAGGAGATTCGCAATCGTCTGGTGGGTCTTACCGCCATACTTATTTCTTCCCCTGGGCTGAATGACTGGAAAAAGGCAGTGGGGCAAACAGCCAAAGTCATTGCCAAGAAATATTTCCCTGACGCGGAGCGCCCGCTGGAAGAGGCTGCCCTGGGGCCGCTTCTGACACGAAGCCAGATTTGGATCAAATCGGTTTGCAAGACTGAAAAAATCCCGGTGGTGAAAAGACTTCACAGGACAAAGATAGAATCACTTTACAACCTGAAACCCTTCACCGATAGTCTACTGCGCAAGCAGGTACGAACTTTCGCGAAAAAAGCCTGGGATATGTATCGCTGGATGAAATGGCCAATCAAGGTCTATCGATGGGTAAAGAAGGGCTCACCGGTTGGAATCGCTATGGATGTGGGCTGGGTGGTGTTCAAGAAGGGTTTTACCAACTTCATTTGTCGCTATACCTTTGATATGGCCTACCAAGAGCTGGAGATGGTCTATGGCCAGTCCCGAGTGGGAAAATGGTGAGGCGTTTGTCAAGATTTAGGATGGGGTTTAGGGACCGTTGTTACCTACATTGCAAAAAAATAAGAAAAGGGTAGGGGACATGCTATATTCCCCCTGTCAAGGTGAGTAAAAAGGGACGCGATTAAATAAGTAAAAAACTAAGCAAAGTCGATGGGGTTACCCATTAAGCCTTGCTTTTTGCCTTTTCCATCAAAACCGCTGAGATTTATTCAAATAGAAAAAAGGGGAACGGTATCAAATCTGTGCTGTCGATTACATTCACTTGATTAGTTGAGGACTAACCAAAGGCATAAGTTCTCACCGACGTTCCGCATCAGAGTTTCTTGGTTAGGTCACATACGGAATTCTGATTTAAAAATTATGGGATCTGAAGTTATCGCAACATGTGAATGTGGATATCGTGCTTCATCTCTGATAGGTGGTGGCAAGATGAACTTCATGACGGTCTGCTATTTCCCAGCACTTTGTGAGCGATGCGGAGAACTGGTGCAGGTAAATCTCTTTAAGAAAAGGGTGAGATGTCCTCGGTGTAAGAGCAGTAGAGTGCGACCCTACGATGATGACGATCTCGTTGAAGGGGTCGGCCGAAGGGAAGTCGTTTCATGGAATGTGTACGAGGAGCTAGGCCGAGCACTCTCCTTGACTGATAGAAAGTACCTATGTCCATCATGCCGAGGACACAAATTACACTTTGAGGATACGGGATTGTGCTGGGATTAGGTAAATTCGGCAGCTGCAAATTTGAGGGGTCAACACTTTACTTTATATTTTGCATAACAAGGGGCGTTGTTGCCTCAGTTGAATAAATCTCATCCCTTCCGGCAAAAAGGATAATTTCACCCCTTGCAATCTCCTCCCGCGTGCCCGTCAAATCCCCCAACATAGGCGTGTCAGATGCGGTCAAAAAGAAATGACGAAAACGGCAGGGTATTGACTTTAGCGAGGTTATCCATGATCATCATATTGCGGTAGTGAGATTTCGGTGACCTGGGAGGGTTTTCTGCAAGTTATCATAACGGGGGACCTCGCGGTCCCCGTAACAGGGAGGGTTGGTATGTAGGCAATGGCGTTATTGGGTCGCTTGGCAGTTGGCTTTTTCCTGATTACTGCCACTCTGACATATGCGCAGGAACTCGCTTCAATCCGTCTCCCGGAGCCACAGATGGAGGGCGGGCGTCCTCTGATGGAGGTCTTGAAGGATAGGAAGAGCTCGCGGGCATTCAGCGCTGAGAAACTGCCCAGTGAGGTGCTTTCTAATATGCTCTGGGCGGCATTCGGCGTGAATCGACCGGATTCGGGAAAACGAACTGCACCATCGGCGCGGAACTGGCAGGAGATCGATATCTACGTGGCAACCGCCGATGGCCTTTACTTTTACGAAGCTAGGGGCCACATGCTGAGGCAGGTACTGACGGGAGATATTCGTGCCATGACGGGCCGTCAGACCTTTGTGGGGGAGGTCCCTGTGAACCTCATTTACGTGGCGGATTTCTCGAGGATGGTTGGGGCAGCAGATGACGACAAGGTTTTATATTCAGCTGCCGCCACGGGTTTTATCAGCCAGAATGTTTATCTTTATTGTGCCTCTGAGGGATTGGCCACGGTCGTCCGTGGGCTCATTGACAGGCCGGCCCTGGCGAAGGCGATGAAGCTTCGGACGGATCAGAAGGTTATCCTCAGCCAATCGGTGGGCTATCCGAAGAAGTAATAAAGAGGATAGGGGTCAGCCCTTGGCAAGGGACGAATTGCGTATTTTGCCTAACCACTCAATCCAGTGGACAGGGTAAACCGCGCCCTTGATCTCGACCGTTCGGTGAAGAGAAGGATAGAGATAGGGGGTCGGGTGAGTAAAACGCTCTTGAATAAGTAAAAAACTAAGGACGTAGTTGAATTATTGAATAATTTCGATCGGCTCTTGAGAACACAGTAATTTGATACCCGCCAATTTTCCCCCTTTCCCAGCCTAATCCCCAAAATCCCTCGCAAAGTTTAGATTGTGGAGATTTTTCACCCCATCCGCAACATTTGTCAGCATTTAGCCGTCAAAGGGAGTAAGGAAAGGGTGTGGGGATGATAACTCGCGAAATATAAGATTCTGAGGATGAGAATTACATGGCAAAGACATGTCGCTCCCACTTTGAATAATGGGGTAAAACCACCGTTTATTGCGTTTCTAGGTCATGTATCGACCGCCATTGACGAAAATGGTCTGTCCGGTAATATAAGCATTTCTCGCCAAAGTCACAACAACATCGGCGACTTCCTCCACAGTGCCAAACCGACCGAGGGGAAGAATGTTTGGATTCACCTGAAGATCATGGGTGGTCATCTCAGTCTCGATGAGGGATGGGGCAACGGCGTTAGCGGTAATTCCTTCTTTGATAAGGAGGGAAGCATAACCATGGGTTAATCCCAAGATTCCGGCCTTGGATGCGGCGTAGTGCGGACCGACGACCCCGCCAGTTTGTGCTGCCCCCGAGGATATGTTTATTATCCGTCCCCAACGGCGGGCGCGCATGCCAGGGAGCACTGCTTGAGTGACGAGGAAAGCGGATTTGAGGTTTACCCCGATTATTTCGTCCCAATCTTCCTCCCGAATTTCATCCAAAGGGTGACGTCTCGCGACGCCAGCGTTGTTTACCAGTATGCTCACCACCCCAAGTTCCCGCTCTATGGTTCTTATCATGCGGCCAACATCTGATGCCATTGAGACATCAGCCTGGATAGGGACT
>JBGVTJ010000197.1:0-30883 GCA_041862515.1 Thermodesulfobacteriota bacterium
CCGCCAAGACCTTCGTTATCGCCGACGTCAACGTCGTCTTCCCATGATCCACATGCCCAATCGTCCCCACATTTACATGCGGCTTCGTCCTCACAAACTTCGGCTTCGACATCGCTCGCCCCTCCTCCGTCTAATCTTATCTATGGTAATCAGTGAATGACAAACTGACTTTTAGCCTTTGGAGATTATCCCTCCAGCCAGGGAAGTTGGAACCCTTTCGTAATGGCAAAACTGCATGGTAAAAGTGGCCCGTCCCTGAGTTGAAGACCTCAGGTCCGTCGCGTAACCGAAGGTCTCTGCCAGTGGAACCTCGGCTAAAATGAGATGGCTTCCCGGTTTGGACTCGATTTTAATAATCCGCCCCCTTCTTGCGTTTATGTCACCAACGACCGTGCCAAGAAAAGCCTCTGGGACGATGACTTGAATCGACATTACTGGCTCCAAGAGGGCCGGACCTGCCTTCCTGGCCGCCTCCTTGAACCCCATTGACCCGGCGATTCTGAAGGCATGCTCAGAGGAGTCCACCTGGTGATAGGATCCATCGAGGAGTATCACCTTGACATCGACCATTGGATATCCCGCGAGCACTCCCCTTTCCATCGCTTCGATGACGCCTTTCTCCACCGCGGGAATGTATTCCTTCGGGACTACGCCCCCGGTAATCCGATTACAGAATTCGAAGCCCCCTCCGGGCTCTCGGGGCTCCAGCCTCAAAAAAACACGCCCATACTGACCGCGCCCACCGGTTTGTCGGACGAACTTCCCCTCCGATTCCGCTACCTTGGTAATGGTCTCCCGGTAAGCGACCTGCGGTATCCCAACTCTGGCTTCAACCTGAAATTCCCTCACTAATCTGTCCACAATGATTTCCAGGTGGAGTTCCCCCATGCCGGAAATGAGGGTTTGACCCGTCTCTTCGTCCTGCTTTTTCCGGAATGAAGGATCCTCCAATGCCAATCTATTCAAAGACATGGCCAGTCTTTCCTGGTCCCTTTTCGTCTTGGGTTCGATGGCGATGGAGATAACGGGATCAGGGTGGTGGATAGACTCCAGAACAATGGGATCATCCTCATTACAGATGGTATCTCCAGTCATCACCCGCTTTAACCCCACGGCCGCGAAGATATCCCCCGCGTAAACCTCCTTTATCTCCTCCCTCTCATTGGCGTGCATCTTCAAAAGGCGACCAATTCTCTCGGTATGTCCTTGAGTAGCGTTGTATACGCTGGTACCCGCCTGCAATGCCCCAGAATAGACCCTGAAGAAGGAGAGTTGACCAACGAAGGGGTCGTTCACGATCTTAAACGCCAGAGCAGATAAGGGGAGGCTATCGTCAGGCTTCCTCCATTTCTCCTCTCCATCTGAGCCGATCCCCCTTACAGGAGGAACATCGAGGGGAGATGGAAGGTAATCCACTACTGCGTCGAGCAGTGGCTGCACCCCTTTATTCTTAAATGCAGATCCACACAACACGGGAACGATCTTCCTCTCTAAAGTGGCCTTCCTTATGGACCTCTTAATCTCCCATTGGCCAATTTCCTCCCCCCCAAGATATTTGGCCATAAGGGGTTCATCCAGGTCGGCGAGCTGTTCCAGCATCTTCTCCCGATGATCGGCGACCGAATCCATGATGGCATCTGGGACATCCACTTCCTTGAAATCTGAACCCAAGGTGGACTCATCATAGAGGATTGCCCTCTCAGTTATCAGGTCAATAGTCCCCTCGAACTCTTCTTCGTACCCCACGGGAATTTGGAGTACTAGAGGTGAAGCGCCGAGTTTTTCCTTGAGCATCCGAACACACCTGGGAAAATCGGCCCCCACCCGATCCATCTTGTTCATAAATGCGATACGGGGAATGGCAAATTTATCGGCCTGCCTCCATACCGTCTCCGATTGAGGTTCTACTCCCGCAACGGAATCGAAGATCGCAATGGCCCCATCCAAAACCCGGAGGGACCTTTCCACTTCCATGGTAAAATCCACGTGACCAGGCGTATCAATTATGTTGATGCGGTGATCCTTCCAAAAACACGTGGTTGCAGCGGAGGTAATGGTAATTCCCTTCTCCTGCTCCAACTCCATCCAATCCATGGCTGTAGAGCCTTCGTGAACTTCTCCCATCCTATGGATGACCCCGGTATAGTAAAGCATTCTCTCAGTGGTGGTCGTCTTCCCGGCATCGATGTGGGCCATGAGTCCGATGTTTCTGATCCGATGTAAAGCAATGGTGCGTGCCAAGTTCCATATCCCCATTAAAATATAGGCTAATAGCCAACGTCTTTGAGCGAAAAGAGGGGTTTGCAGCATGTCGCCCTTTCCCCTTACCATCTGTAATGAGCAAAGGCCTTGTTCGCTTCCGCCATTTTGTGGGTGTCTTCCCTCTTCTTTATCGCCGCGCCGCGTTTATTTGCGGCATCAATCAACTCGGCAGACAGGCCTTCCTCCATTCTTTTTTCGGGTCGTTGCCGAGCGTATGTGATTATCCACCTGATGGCCAACGCCATCTTCCTTTCGGATCTGACTTCAACGGGAACCTGGTAGGTTGCCCCCCCAACCCGACGCGGTTTGACCTCAATCATAGGTTTAACGTTATCGATAGCTTGCTTAAATATCTTTATGGGATCCCCTTTGGTCTTTTCCCTGATAATATCGAAGGAACGGTACAGGATCCCCTCGGCCACGCTCTTCTTCCCCATGCGCATGACGGCATTAATGAATTTGGCAACCAAGAGATCGTGGTATTTGGGGTCGGGCAAAATTTTCCTCTTAGGGACTTCTCTTCTCCTCGGCATGTAAGCTCATCTCCTACTTGGGTTTTTTCGTGCCGTATTTCGAACGACCCTGTTTCCTGTCCTCAACTCCAACTGAATCCAAAGTTCCCCTGATGATGTGGTATCGGACCCCGGGAAGATCCTTTACCCTCCCACCCCTTATCAAGATGACGGAATGCTCCTGGAGGTTATGTCCCATTCCCGGGATATAGGTGGTCACTTCCATGCCGTTTGTTAACCTCACCCGGGCAACCTTTCGCAGGGCGGAATTTGGTTTTTTGGGGGTCGAGGTATAGACTCGAATGCATACACCCCTTTTCTGCGGAGATCCCTTCAAGGCAGGAGCAGTTGTTTTACTTTTGAGAGCAGTTCGTCCCGTCCTGATTAATTGGCTTATCGTGGGCATCTCCCCCTCCCGTCAGGTGATTGTCAAACTATCTATATTATCCTATTTCGTCCCCTTCTTCAAGAGGCTTAGGGCAAAACTGAGTAAAGTTACCAGTTTTACCCCGTCATGTCAAGACGTTTTCCCCTCGTTTACCCGGCTTGCCTCCTTGTGGCTCCATCTCATCATCGATATAATGTAACCCAGTTATCGTCTCGAACACGAGGAGGACTCGATGAAAGGTGAAGATGGGGGTTTCAGGATAGAGAAGGATTCCATAGGGGCGGTTAGGGTTCCTAAAGGAGCCTATTTCGGAGCTCAAACCCAGCGGGCCGTTGATAATTTCCCCATAAGTGATCTCCGTTTTCCGCGGGCCTTTGTTCGGGCCTTAGGGCTCATTAAGTGGGCGGCCGCCCGGGCAAATGGAGAATTGGGATTATTGGAGGCGAATCTCGCAAAGACCATTGAGAAGGCATCCCATGAGGTGATTGATGGGAAATGGGACGATCAATTCGTATTGGACATCTTCCAGACCGGCTCCGGCACATCCACCAACATGAACGCCAACGAAGTGATTGCGAATAGGGCCAATGAACTCTTGGGCGGCGCAATCGGAACCAAATCCCCGGTTCATCCCAACGATCACGTCAATCTCTGTCAATCAAGTAACGACGTGATCCCGACGGCCATCCACGTGGCAGCAACAGAGCTCTTGAAGAAGGAGCTGCTTCCCGCTTTACGAGAATTGCACAGAGCCCTCACCGATAAATCCAAGGCCTTCGATGACATTATTAAAATTGGACGGACTCACCTCCAAGATGCACTCCCCATACGGTTGGGGCAGGAATTTGGTGGGTACGCCCGTCAGGTCGAATTGGGAGTCCAGAGGATTGAGCGCTCCATGGATACCCTCTTGGAATTGACCCTGGGAGGGACAGCTGTGGGAACGGGACTCAATGTTCATCCCGGTTTCCCAGGGCGGGCTATCGGCCATATGAGCAGGAAGGCCGGGTTACCATTTAGGGAGACGGTTAACCACTTCGAAGCTCAGGGGGCAAAGGATGGACTGGTAGAGATGAGCGGGATCTTGAAAATCCTTGCGGTGGGGTTTATCAAAATGGCTAACGATATTCGGTGGCTGGGATCGGGACCTCGTTGTGGCCTAGGGGAGATTTACTTGCCCGAGATCCAACCCGGTTCCTCAATGATGCCGGGTAAGGTGAACCCGGTCATCGCTGAATCCCTAATCCAGGTCGGAGTCCAGGTCATTGGAAACGACCTCGTCATCACCCTCGGGGGACAGGGGGGAAATTTCGAGTTGAACACCATGATGCCAGTAATGGCGTACAACCTGATTCAATCTATCCAGATCTTGGCCACAGGAAGCAATAATTTTCGTAAAAGGTGCATCGAGGGGCTCAGCGCTAATGAACAGCGCTGCGGGGAGATGGTAGAACAGAGCTTGGCCCTCGCTACCTCCTTGGCACCCGAAATCGGATATGAGAAGGCCGCTGAAATCGCCAAAAAGGCCTATACATCCAATAAGACCATCAAAGAGGTGGCGAAAGAAGAGGGACTCTTCTCGGACGAAAAGCTCGATTCCCTCCTCAACCCAAAGAGGATGACCGAGGGGGGGATCCTCAAATAAGGAATAACGCCATTCAAAAATTGAACAGTTATTGAACCTCTACGATTATCTCGACCTCCACCGGCGCCCCTAGGGGAAGTTCGCTCGCCCCTATAGCCAGCCTTGAATGTCTCCCCACATCGCAGAATATCTCAACCAACAGATCCGATGCCCCGTTCATCACCTTGGACTGGTCCTCACACCCAGGGGCGCTATTGATGAAACCGGTCACCCGGACAATCCTTCGAACTCGATCCAGCCCTCCCACCACGGATTTAAGGGCCGCCAAGCAGTTCAATGCCGCAACTTTTGCACATTCATACCCTTCTTCAACAGTAAGGTCCCTCCCTATCTTACCCCTTGCCTTCAACTCCCCCTCAATGACGGGAAGTTGGCCTGACGTAAAGACGAAACTCCCCGAATGTACCGCGGGAACATATGAAGCCACCGGCTCGGGAGCCTCGGGCAGCTCCAATCCTAAACTTCTTATCTTTTTTTCGATTTCCACTTCACCCACCCCCTTTATCTTGCTCATCCAACCATCGGTGGCATCGGGTCTAGAATCCAGGTCCTTGATGTAAGGCCTACTATCCAGCAGTGGGGGTCCCATCAATCACATCGAGTCCGATGTAAAGATAGTATATCAGAGATGCTTTTCAATCGGACGATGCCGAGGCCTGCGAGGTCTGGACGGGCCGAGGACCGACCTGCAAATAGGCCCACATTTTTCCCAGGAGCGCAAGGCAGACACACGCTCATGGAGACGCTTCGCCTTATTCTGTGGATATAGCATGCTACGTAAATGTAACGAGACCTTTCAAGATCACGAAGTCCTCCGGCATATTCAGGGTCCAGGACGATGGACTTATGTATCTTCCCGGTGCAATTTCCCCCGGGACTTCTGCACGTTTAATTGCAGGCATGTTGGAAAACTGCATGGAGGTAAAATACGGGAGGTCGCATATCTGATCATAGACCGCCTGAGCTATATTCTTACGTCCGTACCCCACATCAATGGGGCGGGTAAAACCGGAAACGAGATCAAGGTAACTTTTCCCATCTTGGTCAAAACCCGAACACTTTCGCCTTTCGTATAACGCTAATTCCCTCTTTCACTTGTCCCCCCGGTGTCTCGTGTAACATAAGATGAGATTCGGCACCCGTTTTTCGTGTATCCTTCATATACGGGCTCCCTTGATAAAAAAGAATATACACTTTTATATTCTATTCAGGAGGAGAGGCAGCTATGAGTGTCTCCGTAGAAATGATCCCATCTACTTCTCTGATTCTGGCAATCAGTTTACTGGCAGCATCTAAATCTAAAGCCCGGATCATGAGCACCATGTCATAGCTACCAAAAACGGCCACAATATTAGCTACCCCTTCTATATTTTTTAGTTGTCTGTATACTTGTTTCGTCTTTTTTGGTTCAGTTTTGATCAACACGCCTGCGACCATCTCGCTTCCTCCAATTATTCTGGTTTTAATATTACCTTTACACCCTTTCTGGAAATCAAAAATTCAAATGCCTTATCAACTTCTTTCAGAGAAAAAATGTTCTCGGTAAATTTCTTAACATGTACCTTCTCTTTTTGAATTAAATCCAAGGCCTGATCAAATTCCTTATAATTATAGCAAATAGAGCCAAAAACCTTGAGCTCATTTCTAATTACTGGTTCCATATTGATGTTAACTTGTTTATGGACGGTCATCGATACAACGGAGCCGTTTCTTTTAGTGGAAAAAAAGGCATTCTCCAATGCTTTGGTTGAACCAGCTGCTTCAAAAGAAAAATCAGCTCCACCTTCTGTTATTTCTAAAATATGCTCTACCGGATCGCTATCATTAACATTGACCACATAATCCGCACCAAAATGTTTAGCTAGGGCTAACCTATCCTCTCGCGTTCCTGTAACAATCACCTTTGCCCTCAAGATCTTCTTGGCGACTTGTACTGCTAAAAGACCTATTGTTCCTGGCCCCAATACAGTAACCCATGATTCTGGGCGGACACTTGCCATTTCCAATCCACGAATTGTACATGCCAAAGGGTCAGCAAGGGCGGCTTCTTCGAAGGAAATGTTTCCCGGAATAAGGTGGACATTCCGTGCCGGGATTGATACAAATTCCGCCATTCCGCCATCCACGGTTATTCCGATTTCCTCCAGCTTGTCGCAAAGGTTAATCAATCCTTTCTTACAATATTGGCAAATGGCACAGCCGATGCAGATTTCAGTAACAACCCTCTCCCCTTTTTTAAAGCGATTAACCTTTTCTCCACAATCAACAATTTCACCAGAGAGTTCGTGACCAATGACAATTTTTTTTCTTCCAGGAATAACTTCATCATAGATCCGAACGTCACTCCCGCAAATTCCAACTGCCCTAACCTCAATGAGAACCTCGTAGGGACTGATCTTAGGAATGGGAATATCTTGTAGTGATACCCCTTTTTTAGAAAAATCTTTGACAACCGCTAACATATTTTATCCATAGTTAATGACTTTGTTGATTTAGTCCTGCGAGCATTTTAATTCACATTTTTAGTTTATCTTTTATTCTTTTGGCTTTGGGGTTCCTCTGGACTACAGCATTTGAATAGCTAAAATACTCGGAAGGTTTAGATCAAAATCGTCAGAGAGACTTGAATCGTCTGTTCTAGCAAAGCCCTTAGTGTTTTGCATTATTATGAAGTTCGTTTAGGCTCTCCTCGATAATGGAAAGTCCTTTTTCCAGTTGCTCATCGGTGATAACCAGGGGCATCAGGGGTCGGATGATATTGGAGTAAGTTCCCGCTGATATCATGAGCAGTCCTTTTTCTCGACACAGCCCTGTCAGACGTTTCGCGAGGGCAGTACCTGGCTCCTTCGTTTTTCTATCTATCACAAATTCCATTCCCACCATGGCCCCCAATCCCCGGACATCGCCGACAATGGGGTACTGTTCCTGGAATTCCTTAAACCTCTCCAAAACCTTTTCCCCAATTCTTTGGGCCCTTGACAGAAGATCTTCTTTTTCAAACAGATCCAGTACCGCAAGGGCTGCCCGACACGCCACTGGATTGCCGCCAAAGGTCCCCCCCAACCCCCCTACCTGGGGATGATCCATCAATTCAGCCCTTCCCGTGATTCCACTGAGAGGAAGACCTCCGGCCATGGATTTGGCCATGACCATGATATCTGGTTCCGCCTCATAGTGTTCCATGGCGAACATTCTGCCAGTGCGACCGAAGCCGGTTTGAACCTCATCGGCGATGAAGACAATCCCGTGCTCCTGACAGATCTTCTGTAGGATTTTGAAATACTCTTTGGGGGGAATAACAAACCCACCTTCGCCCAACACCGGTTCCACGATCAGTGCTGACACATGCTCGCCGGAGATGTGAGTGTGGAAGAAGTCATTTAAAAAATAGGCACAATGAAGTTCACAGGTCGGATACTCAAGACCGAAAGCGCATCGATAACAGTAAGCGTAGGGCATCCGATAGATTTCAGGTGCAAAAGGAGCAAATCCAAACTTGTATGGTTTCATCTTACTGGTAAGGCTCAATGCTAAAAGGGTTCGGCCATGGAAGGCGTCCTCGAAGGCAATAATGGCTGACCGGCCTGTGGCATGCCGGGCTATCTTGATGGCATTCTCGACACCCTCTGCCCCGCTATTGGCAAACATCGTCTTTTTGGGAAAGTCCCCAGGAGTGATCTCATTGAATCTTTTGGCCAATGCTACGTAGGGCTCATACATCACCACATGAAAGCAGGTATGTATATATTTTTTGATCTGATCCTCGATGGCCTCCAACACTTTTTCGTCACAGTGCCCGACATTGATTACACCAATGCCGCCTGCGAAATCGATATACTCCTTCCCTTCCACATCAGTAATAATGGCCCCTTTTGCCTGATCGGCGAATATGGGGTGAACATTAAATGGCCCCTGGGGTACGTTCTTATTCCTTTCAGTTAGTAAAGATTCATTGGTTTTCATTAAGTTATCTCTCCCTTCTCTTTTTAGCTCTGCTCTTAGCCTATTCGGTCGAGACCCGTATCTCGTATGCTCTTATGATCTTAGTCATGATTTATCCCCTCCCCTGGAAGAGCGTTGATTGAGCGGTGCGGACATTTGGGCCATATCACCACATCTTGGTGTTGAAAAGTGATGGACAACCTCCTAAACGCCGAGATATGCCTTCCTGACATGGGGATTCTCCAGCAGTTCCTCTCCAGTCCCTTCCATAACCACCCGACCGTTCTCCAGCACATAGCCCCGGTGGCTCAACTCCAGAGAATGTTGGACGTCCTGCTCCACGAGCAGTATGGTAGTTCCGGTCTCGTTAATTTTCCTGATGGCGTCAAAAACGGTCTTAACCAAAAGGGGGGCGAGTCCGAGGGAAGGCTCATCCAGCATAAGCAAAACCGGTTTTGCCATCAGCCCCCGCCCAATAGCCAGCATCTGCTGTTCACCTCCGCTCAGCGTCCTGGCAAGCTGATTTTTTCTCTCCTCCAACACGGGAAGCAGGCCGAACACTTCTTGCAAGGTTTGGCTCTTGACCTTCTGGGCGCGCCGGTTGTAAGCGCCTATCTCCAGGTTTTCTTGGACTGTCATAAACGGGAACAGGCGCCGGGCCTCTGGGATCTGGACAACGCCCAATTCGACAACCTCCTGAGTGGGAGCATGTTCAATGTTCTTCTCCCTGAACCTTATATGCCCCCGTTTGGGTTGCTGCAGCCCAGAAAGAGTGTTCAGTGTCGTGCTCTTACCCGCGCCATTGGCACCAATGATGCAGACAACCTCCCCTTCGTTGACGTGCAGGGAAATCCCCCATACCGCCTGAACGTCTTCATAGAAAACGTCGATGTTTTCAACCTCGAGCAATGACATATTCCTCTCCCAAATAAGCTTTGATCACTCTCCTATCCGAGGCCATCTCCTGGGGTGTTCCTTCCACGATTTTCTCCCCGTGGTGGAGGAGGATCACCCGTTCCGAAAGGTTCATCACGGCCTGCATCACGTGTTCAATAATGAACAGGGTGACCCCCTGATCGCGGATCTTTCTCACAAGTGAGATCATATCATCCGTCTCCCTGGGGGTCAGACCCGCCATGACCTCATCAAGGAGGAGCAGCTTGGGGCGGGTGGCCAAGGCTCTTGCCAACTCCAGGCGTTTTCGGTCCGCAATAGTGAGACTCTTGGCCAGTAAGTTTTTCTTCGGTAAAAGACCTGTGAATTCCAGAACTTCCAGGGCCACTTCCTCTGCCTCTTGGGTTGTTTTTACCCGGCAAAAGGCTCCCACCATCGCGTTTCGAATCACGCTCTTGGTCCCAAAGGGTTTCACAATCTGAAAGGTCCTCCCGAGGCCCCTGAGGCAGAGATCGTAGGGCTTCAGGCGGGTGGTTCTTTCACCATTAAAGTGAACATCACCACTATCCGGAAAATGAAGCCCCGTGATGAGATTGAAAACCGTTGTCTTGCCGGCTCCGTTGGGACCAATCATTCCCACGATCTCACCTCCGGAAATGGTCAAATCAAGGCCGCCCACAGCCATCAACCCACCAAAACTCTTCGATAGTCCCTTGAGCTCTAAAAGGTTCATCACTCACCCCTGTCCGTTTGCGTGAGTGGCTGGAGAAAAAACTTTCCGTGGACCCATCTGTAGAGCGCCTCCAGAGGCTCCATAATGCCTCTGGGTTTAAAGAGCATCACAGCCATCAGGACCGCCCCGTACAACATAAGATGGACCCCTTCGTAACTTCCACCAAGATATGTTCTTGTCAGCTCAGCAGCGGGGACCAGAAGGACCGCCCCAACTATAGGGCCCAGAAGCGTGCCTCTGCCCCCGATGATGGCGATGAAGGCGATCTCAAAAGAGAGATCGAGGCTCACGATTCCCCGAGGATAGATATAGTGAACGAGCTGCATGTAGAAAGTGCCTCCCAGGCCTGTAAAAAAGGTGCTGATGGCCATGGCGATCAGCTTGCACTTGGCCACATTGATGCCAAGAGCCTCGGCCCCCTCTTTCTCTTCACCTCCTGCCGTGAGGTAGTAACCCAGTTTGGATTGGGCAATCCGGTACGTAATGTAAAAGATAATGGCCAGCATGACCAGGATGATATAGTAGTAATACCTTTTATCCAGGAATTGGTAGTTAATCGGAGAGTGTCCTTTTAGAGGGAGAAGAATCCCCCGCGCCCCATTGATGTCAAATCCGAGAAATTTCTGAGTGTTTTCCAGAATCACCCTCAGGAATTCACAGATAGCGATGGTTGCCAGGGCAAAGTAAGCTCCCCTCAGTTTAAAGGTAGGGGCCCCAACGATAATTCCTACAATCGCCGCCAGAAACGCCCCTGCAAACATGCCGACCCAGGGGGTGAGACCGTAATGGATGAAAAGGACCGAAGAGGCATAGGCGCCGATCCCGGCAAAAGCGGCATGGCCTAAGGGAAGGACGCCGGCGAATCCTCCCACGAGGTTCCAGCTTGTGGTGAGATATGCGTACCAAAGGATCAGAATCATGAACTGAAAAAATGTCGGGCTTTGGATGAAAACCGGAAGGACGAGCAGGATCACTATCCCGATCAATGCGATCCAGGGTGTCCGGTCTATTATCATTGTCTTTGCTTGACCTCTTTCCTTTTTCACATCTCCCCCCTACCACTCCGCTTTGAACCCAAAAAGCCCTTCGGGTTTTAAGAACAGAACGGAGATAAACATGGCGTAAATGATACCCTCGGTCCACGTCGCTGTCATGAACTGCGCTCCGAAAGACTCTACCACGCCAATTATTACCCCCCCCAGGAGTGCACCAGGAATGCTTCCGAGGCCGCCGAGAACGACGACGATGAAGGCTCGAATGTCAAAGACCACGCCCACGACGGGGTGAACGTAGTAAAAAGGCAGCAATACGGCTCCGGCAACGCCCACGATAGCGATGCCGATGCCAAAGGCCACATTGTAAATACGGTCGATGTTAATGCCCATCAGTCTTGCGGCGTCCCGGTCCTGGCCAGTGGCTCTGATGGCTTGGCCCAGTCGTGTTTTCTTCAAAAACAAGTAGAAGAGAATGGCCAGAATCACGGTGGTCAGGAAGGCATAGAGTCGGGAAAGGCTAATCGTCACGTCCCCCAGGTGGATGACCGCCCCCTTGTAAGAGGTTCTTATCGTCTTATAAAACGCGCCGAAAAGCGCCAGGGCGAAAGCGTCCATGAAGATCCAAAGTCCTGCGGTTAACATCAAGACGCTGATGGGCTCACGCACATCCCGTTCGATCTTGAAAACCGGCCGGATCAGCACCTGTTGTGTGAAATAACCGAAAGCGAAGAGCAAGGGCAAGGTGATCACCAGTCCGAGATAAGGGTCGATCCCGGTGAGCCGAAAAAGGTAGTAAGTTAGAAACATGGCGGCCATCAGAAAGGATCCGTGTGCAAAATTGATCACCTTCATCACCCCGAAGATGAGTGTCAGACCCAGGGCCGTCAGTCCATAGACACTCCCCATCAGAATGCCATTGATAATAGTGGCTAATATGATGTCCACAACTTCCCCCTTAGTCTCCTCCCTTTGGCGAGAAATACCGAGTCTGGTTCAAGGGTGAGGCGAGGGCCCTCAAGCTGACGAGCCCTCGCCTTCCGTCATTCGGCCCGGCCGTTGGCCTTCCGCCACTTCCACGAGGGCATTGGAAAGATTGGTTCATACCCCGCTCGTGCGACCGCCCACGGGTATACCGTACATCGTTCGATGCTTCCGTCGGGCATCTGGCGAATCTGAACCACCACGAGCTGGGCTTGGGGGTTCTGGCCCTCCGCGTCAAAGCTGATCTTTTCATAGGGGACGATCATGCCCGGCCCTTTGGTATAGTTGGTCTTGGCCAAAGCCTCACGGAGTTTCTCCGGATCAGAAGACCCCGCCCTTTCCAGGGCATCCTTGAGCACGTACATGGAGCCATAAACGTTGGCAGCCTCTGGGCTGATATTGTAGCCATAGCGTTCCTTGAACTTCTTGTTCGTCTCTTTCAACCCCGGACGGTTGAGGTCCGCTTCCCATTCACAGGCGTCGAAGTGGTAAAAGGAGTTCTTGCCCGTGTTCGGAATGAGCTGGGGATCAGAGTGTCCCCCGCCACTGCTGATCATTCCCATCACATCAACCTCGTGTTCAGCAATTGTGTTCATCAACAACGTGGCATCGGCGATGTATGAGACGAACAGGATGAAGTCAGGCTTTGCCCGCTTTATCTTCAGGACAACGGGCGTTAGGTCGGGGGCATTGGCCGGGTAAGGTTCATCGAGGACAACCTCAAAGCCTCCCTCCTTAGCGAGCTTCCTCCAGCCCTCGGCGGTGGATGTTCCCCAGTCCGTATTCTCGAAAACAAAGGCCAGTTTCTTGGGCATGAGCCCGGTTCTCTCTCCCAAGGCCTTGATGAAGTTGATCTGGTCCCTGGCATACCAGGAGGCCTTGGCTGCAACCCGGAAGGTGTATTTGAAACCCCTCTCGGTGATTGCATCCCTGACGGAGACGGGCACGATATAGGGAATCTTGTACCGCTCAGCCACTTCGGTACTCGGGTAGGTGACCGCGCTCTGATAGGCACCGGTGATGCACGTAACCTTTTCTGCGGTGATGAGACGCTCAGCCTCCGTCATGGCCACCTTGGGATCGCCACGACTGTCGGCATAGATCATCTTGAGCTTTGCGCCCCCCATTGATTTAATGCCGCCCGCAGCATTGATCTCCTCCACGGCCATCTCCCGGATCTCTCTGCCCACCTTTCCGATGGGTGCCACCGGACCGCTTAAGGGAAGGATATTCCCGATCACCACATCCGCGGCAAAAGCGGTCGCGGAGGTTCCCCACATCATCAGTGCAACACCAAATGCCACAATCAAAATGAAAGATGTCACTATTTTTCTCATAAGCCACCTCCTTATACATGGGAGAAAAAAAGAAATAGTCGAGAACAATTATTCACCCCCTTTCCATCTGGGAATCCCTGTTAATCACCTGCGCGAATGCTATTTTTAGGACAGTAATCCTACAAAAGTTCCGGTGTTAATGATTATACACGGCTCGAAATCCCCGTCTGACTATTCCTGCTTCAATACACATTTTCTTTCTATTCTTTTTAGTAATCCCGCGGCCCCCAGGGTAAGAAGAAGATCAGGATTTCCTACCGCCCGCCTCGTGTTGAAGTTGATGCCGTCGCCTCGCAATTCCACCTTGGCTTGTTTCTCCTCTTCCGGCTACCAGCATGACCGCCCCATCATAGCAAAATTCAAAATCATGTCAAGCATTTTCGTATGATTTTTTTTTAAATAATTACGGGCATACTTCCCAATTAGCACTGATCCCACGTCCCACATTCCGAGGCGGGTCAATTACTCTCTCCTGTTGGCTGCTGCTTGGTTCATAGCTCCTTCCTCCTTATCCGTTTTTTCAAGGAGCTTACCATTGGCGGCCCACTCTGTTTAAGCCCCCAGGCCTCCATAGGATCTAACTGCAATGGACACCCACCGCCCTGCCAAAAAATCACTGAATTGCGATTCAGATAGATACCTCCCTTCCCATATTCTCCCCCATCTCCTCAACGTTCCCTCATTAGGTCACCCTTTGGGATTATAGTCCAACCTCCCAAAAGTCCCATCAATGTCTCGATTTCGAACATATTTGACATCGCTCTGTGCGGTCAAACCATAGCAAAAAATCCCTTTCAAGCATATCTAGGTATTCTGGAACCATAAGATACCTTCAAGATTTTCCTTTCCAATTAATCCAAAAATCTCGTATAATCCCGGCAAAGGGAGTTGATCCATGGGCAAAAAACTTCCCCTCGGCAAATTAAGCTTCGATATTCTCGAGAGACTATTGGGGAAATATTCCGGAATCCTTGACGAACGATTGGTCGTTGGACCAAAGGTTGGCGAGGATGCGGCAGTTATCGATTTCCCCGACCGATATCTGATAGCGAAGACTGACCCCATCACCTTCGCCATGGACGAAATCGGCTGGTATGCGGTCCACATCAATGCCAATGATATCGCCATCAGAGGGGCAAAGCCGAGATGGTTTCAGCCGGCCATTCTTCTGCCCGAAGGATGTTCAACGGAAGGCCTGGTGGAGGAGATCTTTCGCCAAATATCCCGGGCGTGTCGGGATTTGGGAGTTACCATCGTTGGGGGACATACGGAAATCACTCATTTACTGGACCGTCCAATTGTTGTGGGATCTATGCTCGGGGAAGTGAATAAAGACAAGCTGGTAACAACATCAGGGGCAAGGCCGGGGGATGATATTCTGCTCACCAAGGGAATTGTCATCGAGGGCACGGCCATTATCGCGAGGGAAAAACACGAGGATCTGCGGAAACGGGGATACGGTGAGAAATTTATCCGAAGGTGCATGAACTACCTGTACAAGCCCGGGATATCCGTGGTAAAGGATGCCCTTTTGGCCAATCAATTCGAGATTCACTCCATGCATGATCCCACGGAGGGTGGGTTGGCAACAGGTTTGTACGAGATGGCCAGAGCCTCGGGGGTCGGCATGATCATTTACGGTGATGAGATCGATCTCCTTTCCGATCCCAAACAGCTTTGTGCCGAATACGGCCTGGATCCTTTAGGCACCATCACCTCGGGGACTCTGATCTTGGCCGCCGACCCCGAAAACTCCAAAAAGGTATTGGAGGCATATCTCAACTCCGGAGTGAGAGCATCGGCGATAGGGAAGGTGGAAGAAAAGAGTTTTGGGATAAAGATCCTCAAAGACGGCAGGAAAAGTGATCTCAAATGGTCCGAAAAGGACGAAATCACCAGAATTTTCGAGTAATCACCATATTGAATGAGTTATTGCTTGAAAGTTGGCTCAGTTCGCCTCATGGACGGTCCTATTGGAGAGCGATCTCCGCATCTGATTCCAAAATGGGAGCCCTTTTAGAGATGAGCCGCGGATATTTCAAACCAGTACCCGTATTCAGCAACAATACCGTTTCTCCTCCTTTTAGCCATCCCTTCTCCTTCAGGTTTTTTACAGCCCAAAGGGTGGCAGCCCCTTCTGGACAAGCGAATATACCTTCTTCTTTCGCCAACAGCTGAACAGATTCAAGGATTTCCTCATCCTTGACCGAGAGGGCTATTCCGTTGCTCTTTTCAATGGCATCCAGGATGAGGAAATCTCCCAGAGGTTTTGGAACCCTCAGGCCATCTGCAATGGTCTCTGCCCCTTCCCAAAATTCGGCCTCCTTTCTGCCCCGTTCAAATGCCTTCACGATTGGTGCACATCCTGCTGATTGAACGGCAACAAATCTCGTTTTGAGACTCTGGATCCAACCCATTTCTCGAAGTTCCTCGAAGGCTTTCCACATGCCGATGAGACCTACTCCCCCTCCACAGGGGTAAACGATAACATCGGGCAAGGTCCAACGGAATTGCTCGGCGATCTCTAACCCCATGGTTTTTTTGCCCTCGATTCGATAAGGTTCTTGAAGGGTCGAGGCCGAAAACCAACCGTATTTACTCACACCTCGGTTGACGATCTGGCCCGCATCGGAGATGAGTCCCTTCACCAGGTAGAGATGAGAGCCCATGGCGAGACATTCCCTCTTATTGATATCCGGGGCATCGATGGGCATGACTACAAAAAGGTCTATCCCTGCCTTTGCGCAATAGGCAGCCCAGGCCCCTCCAGCATTTCCCGCTGTGGGTAGGGCGATAGTCTTGATACCTAGCTCCTTGGCCTTGGAAACTCCAACAGCAGCCCCTCTTGCCTTAAAGGTTCCCGTGGGAATCTGCCCCTCATCCTTCAGGTAAAGATTATCCAGCCCGAGGTTTCTTCCCAGACCCTCCAGTTTAATAACGGGACTAAATCCCTCCTGGAGGCTTACAATACTCTCTTCTGCTTCGACGGGTAAAAACTCCCTGTATCTCCACAGGGTTGGATCTCTGGCCTCTAAGTCCCCTTTTCGGATGGATTTTTGGATATCCTCTAACCGATAGCGAACGAGAAGGGGGTGGCCACAATGACACAGATTGTAAATACCCCGTTTTGGATAGCGCTTGCCACACCTTGAACATTCTAGATGGCTCAAAAAACCCATTGTCCTTCCTCTGTTAAACAATCATGACCAAACGCCCACTGCACGAGCATACGAAGTATGATAGAAATGAGAGGACCCCCTCTCTTTGAATGAGGATCTTGTCCATGGATCCTTTGTCTATACCCCCAGAAACCACTTTTAGTCCCCCTCTCCTCCCTCTCGAATCCCCTGAAATCTTCCACGAATGCAAGCGGAAAGCGAGTTTAGGCAACCCCATACTTGATTATCGGGGCATTTAGGATAAGCCCACGGCATTCTAGCGAGGATTCAATAAATTTGAGACCTATTTCTTAAACGTAATGTCGGTTGATTACCTGATGTTATGGAAAAGTCTAGGGTTGTGATTTCTCCATTGACATGACAACGCTCTTATGAACCCATTCTTGAGGTCTACCTTTTCCTTTTCTCAATTTATACCAATTGCCCTCAAGAGAAATATATTCAAGCTTTTCACCTTTGGTCGCCTTTCGGGCGATAGAGTATCTCGTTCCTGGTCCTCTCCTTATGTTACAGGAAATTCGTGCGTAAACACATTGAGATGGTTTCTTTGCAGCTACCTCTCCTGGTGGCTTAATTTCTGTATCTTTCGGAATACTACGCCTTACAATAGTGGAAGGAGCCTCGTTCACAGCCTTCGGTTTTTTTGACGAATCCTGGCTGCACCCTGCTAACAATATCAGGGCAAACAAGCTACCGAGCACAATTTTTCTCATGTCTTACTCCCTCCAACCCCGCCACTCCTCCAAAGGGTTGGGCTTTCCTTTGCATCCTCATAGAGGGTTTGGCCTTTCAGGTACCGATCTTACCATAATTCATGAATATGAAAACCCTAATCTAAATAATTATTACAAATCTTCTGTCAATGTCAAAATTCTAGCTGATATCGCTTTGAAGGAAGAGATTATTCAGATCGGGAGGAGATCAAGCGAAGATTTGACACGAAATCGAGATGTTACCTATTCTATGATCCATGCTTCTGACCGCAATAAATAGTCAGCACTTTGGCCCAAAATTGCCGAATTCCGATTCAAACAGAGACCTACCTGCATCTCCCCATCTCTCCTCTCACCTCCTCAAACTTTCCCATCGACTCATAGAGGAGGAGGGAGACCTTCTCGTTGGACCGCGTCATGGGTCTGCAGTAGCAAAGGGGGATAATGTTTACAAGAATGAATTCGCGACTTTGAGGTTCTTCTTGACTCTTGCCAAATTTTTCCCTTTAATAGCCCTCGTCAGACGGAAGGCAAGGTATTTGGTAGCCTTTCCACACACACTGGAATCTCTCTATAGTTACTGGATTATGAGGAAATTTCTCTGTATTCTGTGTTAGGAAAGTTAGGCCGACCATATTCCAGACCATATCATCAATATCATCAATCCAAAGTGCTTCACGAGCATCTCGTGAAGCACAAAAATAAAGATAAAAGACGAACTAAGGAAGCTTTATTTAAATGTCAAAAGGATTGATCCGAAAAGCGGCCCGTCTCATCTACCGTATCTAAAAGAAAATCTATCCCTACCGGAGAGTGGCTCGAGTCATCACGAACCAGTTTCTTAGGCTCTACTGCTATTCTAAGGGAACCTGGAAAAAAACCTCCTGGCTTGGCACACCCCTGCGTAAATGCGCGCTCGATCTCTGGATCTATCAAGAGATTATTCACGAGGTGAAACCGGATGTCATTATCGAGCATTGAACGTTTCATGGGGGCAGGGCTTTGTTTTTTTCCAATATATGTGATCTTGTTGGCAAGGGAAGAGTCTTACCCATAGATATCCAAGAGTGTGAGAAAAGGCCGAATCATGAGAGGACCAGATACCGGGTTGGCTCCTCAACCTCTGAGGAAATCGTTAGACAAGTGGGCGATTTGATCGAAATAGTTTCTATTCCCTTTCCCGTCTTTTCAGTATCACCCATGAACTTCAGGCGTGTCCACATAGATCAGTCTGGCTCATTCCCCATTGGACATGAGAAGGGAGTCGCCATGAATAACTCGTTTTACGTTTAGTCTCTTGCAAGAATCAGTTTTCGAGCTTTCATATTTTCCCTTAATGAGGAGGCCTCTTTCCAATGAAGCAGAATTCCCTAGGATTTCAAGGAATCTACCAGGTTTTGAGGTTTTGCTTGTTTTTGTGGGTCCATTTGTGGTTCAATCTTGTTACAAATTTGAAGCTCCATTAATCTAGAGAGGCAAGGGCTTCAGTCTTCAATAATATTGTAGCAGTCAGCGCAAAAAGGAATTTCACGTGCAAGGGGCCAGTGATGGGAGACCTAAACCAATTAGATTTTATAAAAAAGAATATTGAGAAATTCCAGGCGCCCTATTTGGAAATAGGTAGTAGATATGGTTTAACGTGGGAGATGAGGAAGTTATTTTCAAACTCAGAATACATAGGCTTAGATATGGAAGATGGCCCAGGGGTTGACGTTGTATTAGATTTGACTAAGGATTTTAAGTTTGTTGACAAGATATTAGAACAAAAAAGATTTAACACGGTATTTTGTTTAAGTGTATTGGAGCATTGCTCCAATCCATTCATGCTTGCAGAAAACATCACAAATCTATTGAACAAAAATGGTGTCTTGTATGTATCTGTTCCTTTTTCTTGGAAATTTCATGCATTTCCATCTGATTATTGGCGATTTACACCTGAGGGGGTAAGGATTCTCTTCCCGAAAATAGTGTTCAATTTTGAAAACAGCAATATGTCGACATCTGATATCGGCGATATAAGAAAAATTGATAACAACCTCTGTCGTATTAGATTTAGTGCTTCAAAGTTTTTGAGCCAAAAAAATATGGAATGGCTACTACGGCTGCTATCATAAAGATGACAAGGAAATTAGGAATTGCTTCATGGATCTTCAAATATCGATATTTATTGCCCCCAGTAATGATAAATATGATTGGCATAAAAAAGGAAGATGTTTAATCAGCGTCAACAGGAATTTCATGATGGGAAATATGATTTCCTTGGATCATAGTCTTTCACGTCGTCCCCGAATTGGTCGGCCCAGTCCAAAGAACTACCGGAGGACTGTGAGTAATACGAAGATCAACGAGGAAGTTCAAGAACCCGCTTTCAATAAACATTCCAAATGTAGATTCACAATCGAAAGTTACAGCCTTACAATGTTTCCAAAACAATTTATTTGCTACTGAACTCATTATCCTTTCAATGTTCCTTTGGCTCGAGCCTTCAAGCTGAAACCTATCGATAATCCCTTCTCAAGTTGGCGCACCCAACGAATCAGCCAGGGACGCATTTCAGTCAAAAGGGTACAAACTTGGACTACCGGGAGAGGGGGCTTTCATTTTGTGATCGGTGACGGGTCGTCTTTTGGTCTCCTCCTGAAAACGACCATCGTTTCCCTATCTTCCTTTATTTCTGAGGAATCCAGACTCACCTGACGCACCTCTTCCAAGGACTTCGATGGGCTTCCTCTTGCCTTGGCCGATTCCATCTCTCTCCTCATGTGATCTATTGTCCTCTCTATTTCCCTCAGTCTCCCTTCCATATAGCTCCTGTGAGAGATTTCCGCCACTTCCAGAAGCCTTTCAAACCGTTTGTAGACCTTATTGCTCTTGGAATCCCAGTAGACATTGGTCACGATAAATAAAACCACGATCATCGATGTAATGGCGATCACGTATCCGAAATATTCCATATTCCCCCCTCTTCTTTAAAGAAAACCTTCAATTCGCCCTTCTAATTGAAAACCTTAATGATAACAATTATTTCTACACCATATCCTTGAGGAAGTCAAGAAAAACATTTGGGAGGCCGTGGTATACCTTGAAGGTAACAAGACCTCGACGATGGAGAATACAGGATCAACCCGGGAAGAAGTACTGAATCCGATGCTATCATCCAAGGAATTCAGGGGGCTACCTGGGAAAAGACCGGTAATGAATCGTCAGAACAGGTGAGCTCTACAGGGATCATTCCCGGAAAAGCGAGCTTTGGAATTGTGGTATAAAGGTTTTTCAGCTGCGAAGAGCGACTTTTCAAAAAATCACACCATTAATTATTGACAAATACGGTTTATTTGGTGCTATAATAGTTGTGCCGATCAGTAAAAGGGAGCCTTACTGGGGGAGGGGGAATCCCGCCTAAGACTCTACCTTATCGTAGCTTTCCGTAGGGTTTGGCCTTTATCGGTGATTCGTTCCCCCTCCCTTGCCATATTTGGTCCCGATTCTTTCCAGAAATCTCAAGACTCTTTCCGCCGTCAGCTTCCCATCATGTATACAGTCGCTAATACCTATGCCTCGGTAGGCGCATCCCGTCAGGTAAAGGCCTGGATAATGGAGAAGTGTTTCCTCAATTCGGCTCAACTTTTCACCATGCCCAAGCACATATTGAGGCATTGACCTATTCCAACGGTATATCCGGGTCAGGAGAGGATGAGCCGTTATCCCCATAATATCCCGCAATTCCTTCCGGACCATATCAATGATTAACTCATCATCCATCCCCACTAAATCCTCGTTTTGCGCACCTCCCACAAACACCCTTAAGAGGATGGAGTCAGGCGGGGACCGATGGGCAAATTTCACCGATGTCCAGGTGGAGGCCATGATCTTCCGCTTCTCGGCTCTGGGGATAACAAACCCGAATCCATCCAAGGGGTGATGAATTTCAGACCCGCGGTAGACCAGCGAAATAGTAGCTGTCGAAACGTAGGGGATGGACAAGAGCACCTCCGACAAGGTTCCGGCTAAGTCCTGGACAAGCTCTGCCGTGACGTAGGTTGGGGTGGCCAAAATGACACTATCGGCCTCCAGTGTCCCGCCATCCTGCAGGTGGATCTCATAGGTGGCATTGCTCGGAAGGACAGTTTCCCTGGGATGATTTATCCGAATCACTCTTTTATCGGAGAGAAGTGACCGCTTATCCAGCTTGGCTTTGAGTTCATCGGTTAATTCCATCATGCCATCCACAAGGCTCATGAACATCGTTCTCTTCGGCCCGGAACGCTTTTGGGCCAATTCAGCGGCTTTCCTCATTCTGGCCAACATCCCCAGTATGAGACTCCTGTGCTCCTCTTCTAACTGGATAAAACGGGGAAATGTACTGCTGAGGCTCATGGTCTCCGGGGTGCCGGCATGAATCCCGGCGACCAGGGGCTCAGCTATTTTTTCGAGGGCTTCGTTTCCAAGCCTTCGGTTTATGAATTGGGCTAGGCTCTCTTCCTCAGGGGATCGCTTCCCGGGGAGAAAAAGGTCCATGGCCATGCGGAACTTCCCGGGAAGAGAGATGAGGGAACTTTTGAGAAAGGGGGTAAGGCTCGTAGGGACCATGAGTATGAAGCCCTCCGGCAGTTCGTGCAGCTTTCCCCTCGAAAGGATGAAGACCCTGCGGTTCTCCTCATTGGTGCAGAGGAGGCGATCCTCCAGGCCGAGTTCCTCACAGAGCTGTATGGCCCATGGCTTCTCGACCAGAAAACAGTCGGGGCCACCTTCAATGGTGAAGCCGTCAATCTTTTCTGTGAAGATGCATCCCCCGAACCGCCTCTCCTTTTCAATCAGGATTACCTCAATATCGAGCCCCGACTGGGCAACTTCCTGTTGGAGGTAATAGGCTGCGCTGAGCCCTGAGATTCCCCCTCCTATAACAATTGCTCGCTTCAATTCTCCACCTCTACCTCACCATGAGCGTTCCATATTGTGTCGCCAAGGTGTTCACGCACAATATGGGAAAGGGCCTCAATGAATGTACTGGAGTCATTCAGAGACGGAGACCGCCGGAAGGATATCCCCATCGATCCGGCCTGCTGCCGATAGAAGATATCGATGTCATAAAGAGTTTCCACGTTGTCGCTCACAAATCCAACCGGTGCCATCAGAACCTCCCGATGGCCTTCTCCCATCAGCTCTTGCAGGACCGTACGTACCTCCGGATCCAGCCATTCCCCCCCTTTAGCTCCTCTGCTCTGAAAAGCCAATCGCCAGGGGAAGGGCCCCGTAAGTTCTATTACTCCTCTGATCGTCGCCTCGATTTGCTCCACATAGGGATCCCCAACGATGGCCCTTTTTGGGAGGCTATGCGCACTGAAGATGATAGGAACCCTACCGCGCACCCCCCTCGGGAATTGGAGAAGCCCCTCTTGAAGCTTTTCTGCTAAGGCTCGAAGAAAGAGGGGATGGGTGTGCCATCCCTTCACTACCGAGACCTCTAATTCTCCCTTCGCAATGGTCATTGCCCGTTGCAACGCGAGCACGTATGGTTCGGTGCTCATCTTAGACTGGTGTGGGGTAAGGCTGAGGGCGACAACACGTCGGATCCTATCCCGGATGATTTCCCCAAGGGTCTCTGCGATGAAAGGATGCCAATATCGCATTCCCACATACACCTTGAACCTGGGATGCCGTGCGTTGAGGATTTTTTCAAGGCCACGGGCCTGTCGACGGGTGATCTCCAGAAGGGGGGAACGGCCACCAATGAGCCGGTATCGGCGCTTGGTCTCACGAACCCTTCGGGCGGGAACCTCACGACCCAAAACCCTATGGATGAAGGGTTCTACCTCCTCCTCCGAATTGGGCCCACCAAAGGCCATAAGGAGGATTCCGATGGAGGATTGACCTTTAGCCATTTCCCCCTATCTCTTGCTCAACCGATGAACGGTTTCCACCATGAAGATGGCATTTTCCACGGGCGTTTGGGGCAAGACCCCGTGCCCTAGGTTGAAGATATGACCGGGGCGATCTCCCGCTGACTCCAGAATCTTTCGGATGTGGGCCTCGATCACTTGACATGAGGCCAAGAGTACTGAGGGATCCAAGTTTCCTTGAATGCCTACATCATAGCCTAAACGTTCCCAAGTATTTCGCAAATCCGCACGCCAGTCGATGCCTATCACGTCTCCCCCCGCCTCCTTGATGAGGTGGAGAAAACCGCTGGTCCCTACGGAGAAATGGATGAGAGGAGCTTGCACCCTCACCTCCTGGATCACTCTCCTGGAATAGGGAAGGACATGGGCCTGGTAGTCCCAAGGACTCAAGCAGCCCACCCATGAATCGAATAACTGAAGCACCTGAGCTCCCCTATCGACCTGGGCCCTTAAATATCGAATGGTAACCTCCGTCAGTTTTTCCATGAGAAGATGCCAACAAGAGGGTGCTCCCAACATCAACCCTTTCGTCTTGGAATAATCCGTAGAATGTCCCCCCTCAATGAGATAACTGGCCAAGGTGAAAGGTGCCCCTGAAAATCCGATGAGGGGCACCCTTCCCTCGAGCTCCCGCCGGACGATTTCAATCGCCTTTAGAAGAAAGGGTACGTGCTCCTCTGGCTCAATGGGGCGAAGTTGCTCAATATCCTTCCTTCCCTTGATGGGGTTTCGAATAACGGGTTTTCCACCCTTGGCGAATTCGAGCTTAATTCCCATACCTTCCAATGGGAGGAGGATATCACCGAAAATAATAGCGGCATCGACCCCCAACTTCCGGACAGGAAGCAAGGTAACCTCGGCTGCCAAATCAGGGGATTTACACAGCTCGAGGAAGGTAACCTTACGTCGGATATCTCGGTATTCCTCCATGTATCGCCCGGCTTGGCGCATTAACCAGACGGGGGTATATTCCGCCGGTTCTCTCCGGCAGGCCTTCAAAAAGACGTAATCTCCCCCCATGAAATTATCCCTTTTTGAGTTCGGTCTAAAGACTGAATTGGCCAGACATAACAACGAAGTATATCATGCTCTAAAGGAGCGTTGTCAACCTCAATTTCCCAAGAAGTTCCTTGGATTTCTTGAGAACAACGTTGTCCGTGAGCGTAATTTGCTGAAGAAGTGGGGGGCCCTTCGAGGGTGAGCAGGCTTCGACGTGAGCTCAGCCGAACGTAAGGGAAAGGCCAGCCCTTTAGAGGTTGGAAGGGGTAAATATTCCCCGAGACCCCGAAAGGGTCACTTCGGAAGCATGGAAGCGAAGGAACAAGGGAGTTCCCTACTGAAATATTTTCTTACTCCTTGCCTTGGCTCAAGGCCTCAAGATATTCCCTTCGCAGATAATCCTTGCTTACCCCATGATCGATGAAGTCCCAGGGTAAGATTTCATCCACATCCCTCTCGCGGTAAACATAGAAGTCGGGATTGAGGTTTATTTCCTTAAAGGCCTTCTGCCAGTTACCACCATTGTAATGTGCAGCCAATAGGATTTTCCCTACCCGTCTGTCTCCCCGGGATAGAAGCGTCTGGATATATCCCCACTTGGGCAGATCGTGTATGACCTGGATGTTTCCTTCCCCGCGGAGTTCATTTTTTATGAGTTTTAGCTTACGCTTCAACGAATTGATCTCTTCGTAAGGTGCCCATTGGAAAGGGGTTGAGGGTTTTGGGATGAAAGGAGTGATGCTGAGCACGATCCGACCAACCCGTTTCTGATCCCGGCCGACCCGCAAGAAGACATGTTTTATTCGCTTGGTGAGCCCGACGGTTTCATCGATATCCCGGTCCGTTTCCGTGGGGAGGCCTATGATAAAATAGAGGCGAATATTGGGAATACCGGCCTTTACGATGGTTTCCACAACACGAAGCAAGTCCGTTTCCTCAACTCCCTTCTTGATTACCCGCCTAAGTCTTTCCGAGCCCGCCTCTGGGGCTAAGGAGATGGTTTTATGACCGCTCGCCTTAAGATACGTAATGAGATCTTCGGAAATGGAATCGGCCCTGAGGGAAGCAATGGAGAGGGTACCCTTTGAATCGAGGATCGATTGGCATATCTCCTTCAGGTGGGGATGATCCGAAACCGCTGAGCCCATCAACCCGATGCGCCTCTCATGCGTTAACCCCTCCTGGATGTCCTTTTTCAAATTATCCAGAGATCTATTTCGGAAGGGACGGTATGTGAAACAGCCCGCACAGAAGCGACATCCCCTAGGGCAACCCCGATTTACCTCAACCAGAGCCATATCATTGAACTCGGTATGAGGGGTGAATAGGGTAGAAATGGTGTGGATGCGATTGATATCCCGAACCCACCTCCTTTGAATTCGCCTGGGGTAGTTTCCTTTTGGGGTGAAGCGTTTGGTCGGGCCTTCGTCGAAATACTGGGCCTCATAGAATTGGGGGACGTATACGCCCTCGATGGTGGCCGCTTTCTCCAAGAACTCTCGCCGAGTTTTCCCCTCGGATCTGACTTGGTCGAAGCATCTCAGGAATTCCGGGAGGAGCTCTTCCCCCTCACCGATGAGAAAGGAGTCGAAGAAATCAGAAAGGGGTTCTGGATTCAAGAAAACGGCTACACCCCCTGCGATGAGCACGGGGTGGGACTCATTTCTGGCCGCCGTTAACAAAGGGATTTTGCCCATCTCCAAAATGGTGAGGATGTTGAGATAGTCGTTTTCAAAGGGAATGGAAAAGGCGAGGATATCGAAATCATAAAGGGGTCTTTGCGATTCCAGGGAGAAGAGGGCCGTATCCTTCTTTCTATATTCTACAAGGTCTTCCTTATCAGGGAGAAAGGCCCTCTCGCAGACGATGTCCTGAAATTCGTTCAATTGGTGATAGAGAGTTTGAAACCCCAGATTGGACATTCCGGTGTAGTAACGATTTGGGAAGGCGAGGCAAAAGGTCGTCTTCGCACTCCATTCCTTGCGGATGGTTCCTCTTTCCTCTGAGAGCCGTTTTTTTGCCCTCTGGATGAGTTTCCAAGACATAGTCACCTTGGGGAGAGGAAACCCCTTGCGCCCTGGCGCCGGCTCACAGTTCCCCTTTCCCACTGGAAACAAGGGGTTAATCCGCCTGCTTTCTCAAGAAGGTCGGAATGTCATATTGTTCGTCATCATATGAGGGGAGCTCTTCATTTCCCTCGGGTTTAACCTCTTGGGACTTTTCCCTTTCCCTCCTCAAATAAGTGGGGACTTCGAGGTTGTCCCTGAGCGAGAAGGAGATGGGGGACACCCTTTTCAGGTGAGGAAGCATTCGTTCCTCCATCCTGCCAAAACCGGTGGCGATTACGGTCACCCGTATCTCTTCTCCCATTTTGTCGTCGATGACGGCCCCGAATATGATATTGGCGTCTTCATGGGCTTCCTTCTGTATCAGCACCGATGCCTCGTTGACCTCGCTGAGGGTCATGGAGGAATCGCCAGTGACATTGATGAGAAGCCCTTTGGCTCCTTCGATGGAGATGTCCTCTAAGAGGGGGCTGGAGATGGCCTTCTGCGCTGCATCCACCGCTCTATTATCACCCGATGCGATGCCTGTTCCCATCAAGGCCATTCCCATCTCCGACATGATCGTCCTCACGTCTGCAAAATCGAGGTTGATGAGGCCATGGAATGCGATCAGGTCGGATATGCCTTTGGCCGCATGGAGCAGCACGTCATCGGCCCTGTTGAAGGCCTCCAGCAAGGACATGCTCTTTCCGCTGATTGTCAGGAGTCTTTGGTTGGGGATGGTGATCAAGGTATCGGCGGTCATCCGCAGGTTGATGACTCCTTCCTCCGCCTGCTTCATTCGTTTCTTGCCTTCGAAGAGGAAGGGTTTAGTCACAATAGCCACGGTAAGGGCGCCCATTTCCTTCGCCACCTCTGCAACGATCGGAGCACCCCCCGTCCCGGTACCACCACCAAGGCCTGCAGTGATGAAGACCATATCCGCCCCCATCAGGGAATCCCTGATCATGTCAATGTCCTCCAGCGCTGCCTTTCTCCCGATTTCGGGGTTGGCGCCAGCACCCAATCCCTTGGTGATCTTGGCTCCCAGCTGGAGCTTAATGGGGGCCTTGTTGGCCGCTAAGGCTTGGGCGTCGGTATTGGCCGCGATAAATTGTACTGCCGTAAGCCTGGAGGAGATCATGGTATTGATGGCATTACACCCTCCCCCTCCAATACCGATGGCTTTTACTTTAGCCGCCACGTTCTTGTTCTCATCGAATTGGATCATTTCACCCCTCCCAATAGGTCATTTTCGTTAAAAGAACTCGCCGAACCAATCCCTCATACGGCGACTAACCTTGGCGAAGATGTTGGTTTCGCCTATTCGGAATCGGCTCTTGGATCGATTCTTGCTCCCGTAGACGACCAATCCAACTCCCGTCGCAAAAATGGGGCTATTCACTAAGTCCGTCAGGCCGCTTATCCCAACGGGGTATCCCCTTCTCACTGGGAGGTTAAAAATCTGTTCGGCAATCTCTGGCATCCCTTCCATGATAGCCGTTCCCCCGGTCAGGACAATCCCCGAACCGATGAGGTTTCCGTAACCGGATCTCATTATCTCCCCTTGGACCAGCGTCAGAATCTCCTCCACTCGGGGTTCGATAATCTCCGCCAGGGTCTGCCGGGAAAGGGTCCGAGACTTTCTACCACCAACACTGGGGACTTCTATCATCTCCTCCTTGTTCACCATGGAGACCAACGCACATCCGTATCTCTTTTTTAACTTTTCCGCTTCCTCCGCGGGAGTCCTCAAACCGAGGGAGATATCGCTGGTGATGTGATTTCCCGCCAAAGAGAGGACCGATGTGTGTTTGATGCTTCCATTACAAAAGATCACGAGGTCGGTGGTTCCACCCCCGATGTCGACGACACCCGCCCCAAGCTCCTTTTCCTCGAAGCTCAGAACCGCTTCGCTGCAACCCAGTTGTTCCAGAACGATATCATGTACGTGGAGCCCCGCTCGATTGGTACAACGGATGATGTTTTGAGCCGAGGTTACCGCTCCCGTGACGATGTGGACTTTTCCCTCCAAACGAACGCCGCACATACCGACGGGATCCCTGATTCCATCCTGTTCATCGACGATAAACTCCTGGGGAAGGACGTGTATAACCTCCCGATCCATGGGGATCGCGATGGCACTAGCAGCATCGATGACGCGTTTTATGTCTTGTTCGGTAATCTCCCGGTTTTTCACGGCAATTACCCCATGGCTGTTGATGCCTCGGATGTGTCCACCTGCTATCCCAGCAAAGACAGAATCGATCTGGCAACCCGCCATGAGTTCGGCCTCCTCAATGGCTTTTCTTATGGATTGTACCGTCCCTTCAATGTTGACGACCACTCCCTTTCTGAGTCCCCTTGAGGGATGTGATCCGATTCCGATGATGTTAACCAATCCGTTTTGGACTTCCCCCACAATGGTGCAAATCTTGGTCGTTCCGATATCCAATCCCACCAACAATTTATTCTCCTTTCCGGCCATATTTCTCACCTCCTTTCTCTATGAGTCTTTTCGCGTACAACGCCGTTGCGTCTCTCATTTTCACGATGACCCTCTTTTCATAGTTGCAATCGATATATGCGGGCTTAAGGGGGCTTTTCCGGAGATGTCCCCAGACTTTCTCCAATCGTTTCCATTTGGCCTCGTAAAGGTCGAGGCCCAATTTAATTTCGATTGCCCCGTCGTTCGTATAGACGCTTAGCCCAAAGGCCTTATCCATGTGGATTTCGGAGATGTCCTTTTGGGAGAGTGCCTCTGCTTCCTCAATCACCCTGATCAACTTCAATGCTTTGGAGACTAATCCCCATGCTTCATCGGGGTGGCCCTTGAAATCATCCCGACGCAGACCCGTCAGAACGGGGTGGTCGATTTGATGACCTTCGGGTACCCTGGCGAAAATGACCCCCTGGCCATCGATATAATAGAGGCGGTCAAAAAGGATAATCGCCATCGGGTTCCGCTCGGTGATTTTTATCAAGATCCTATCGGGGAATATTCGCCGGATCTCCGCTCGTTCTATCCATGGGTTCTCCTGCACCTTTTCCCGCAATTCGGCTAGGTCTATGCCGAGGATGTTCCTTTGACGGTCTAACTGAGTCATGGACAAAATATCTTTCTCGGAAGTCTTCTTGCAGCCCTCAATGGTTATTTCGTTGAGGGTCAGAAGGGGTGTCTCCTTCATGTAGCCATACACGACGCGCCAAAAGAAGGCTACAACGGCGACAAACAATATCAGTATGGTGGCCTTAAATAGCCTCTTCAGAAGACATCCCATCCCTTTTGTCCCCGCAGACTCTTGTCTTTAATGAAGCTCCCTTCAGAATCCTCTCCACGAGTTCAGGGAAGTCGATTCCGGCAAAATGGGCCGCTTTCGGCACAAGGCTTGTTTCCGTCATCCCGGGCATGGAGTTGACCTCCAGAACGAAGATTTCCCCTTTCTCATCTGCCATCATATCAACCCTTGCACAGCCCTCACATCCCAGTGAGTTGTATGCCTCCAAGCCGATCCGCTCGGCTTCTTCATGGGTCTTTTGGGGGATGCGGGGCGGCAGGATGTATTCCGTCTCTCCCTTGGTATATTTGGACCGATAATCATAAAACCCACCTCTCGGGGCGATCTCGATTAGGGGCAGAGGGTGGCCATTCAACACCCCTAAGGTGATCTCTTTCCCCTTGATGTATTCTTCCAAGAGCAGGCGAAGGTCATATTGTCGGGCGTGCTCAATGGCCTGGGCCAATCCCTCTTTATCGTGGAGGATGGTTACGCCAATGGTCGATCCTTCAGATGCCGGCTTCACCACAATGGGAAAGGGAAAACTCAGTTTTTCCATTGCCTCCTTTACCCCTTCGGTGGCTTGCAAAATGTGGGAGGCTGGGGTGGGAATAGCATGGGCTGAGAAGATCAGCTTGGTCATGATCTTGTCCATGGATAGAGCGCTGGCGAGAACCCCTGAGCCCGTATAGGGAATCCTCATTAACTCCAGCATGCCCTGAATGGTTCCATCCTCGCCGAACCTTCCGTGGAGGGTGATAAAGGCAATCCCGATCTGCTCGACGATCAGTCGTTCGGCAATGTCATAACCCACATCGATGGGACAAACGTTATAGCCTCTTGCCCTGAGGGCCTTCATGATTGCCTCTCCAGTCCTCAAGGAGATCTCCCTTTCCGCCGAGACACCACCCATCAGCACGCCTATATGCCCTTGGCTCTTTGATCTTTTCATCCCTCTCCAATAATGTGAACTTCGGGGGTCAGTCGGATCCCCCGCTTCTCATATACCTCATCCCGAATGAATGCCATTAAAGCCAAAACCTCTGCAGCCGTGGCATCTCCCTCATTGACGATGAAATT